>DASWRQ010000228.1:0-28882 GCA_036403095.1 Kutzneria sp.
CCCCTACGGCTCGGCCCCGCCGGTGCTTCGCCCGGTAGCCGGATTTTTCGAGGGCCGCCACCCAACGTGCCCCACCACCCAAGCCGACGCGGCCCTCGAAAAATCCGGCAAGGGCGAGGCACCGGCCCCACAGGGGCCGAGCCCCGCGACGCCGGAGGCGGCGCCATCCAACACAGCCTCTTCGGGTGGTATCAGCCGTTCGCAGCAGTGACTCCGCTGGTTGTGCGTGACCATGACGGCGTAGAACGGCTGAGCTTTCCGGGGGTACTCCATGTCTGACACCGCGCGTCTGTCCCTGCTTGACGGCTTCGCGTTGGCGGTGGGCGGGCGGGAGCTGGTGGTGCCGAGGGCGCAGCAGCGGCTGCTGGCGTTGGTGGCGCTGCGCCGGGACACGAATCGGAACACGGCGGTGGGTCTGCTGTGGCCGGAGGGCAGCGAGAGTCGGGCGCTGGCGAGCCTGCGAACGGCGTTGTGGCGGCTTCAGCAGCTGCCGGTGCCGACGGTGCGGGTCAGCGGTGACGCCATCAGCCTGGATCCGGGGCTGGGCCTGGACGTGAGCGAGCTGGTGCGGATGTCCCGGCAGGGCGGTGGGGATCTGCCGACGAGCCTGCTGCTCGGCCCGCATGAGCTGCTGCCGGGCTGGTACGACGAGTGGGTGCTGGTGGAGCGGGAACGCCTGCGCCAGCTGTACCTGCACACTGTCGAGGGCTTCGCCGCCTCCTGTCTGCGGGCCGGCCGGCACGGCGACGCCCTGGAGGCAGCGTTGGCCGCCGTGCGGGCCGATCCGCTGCGGGAGAGCCCGTACCGGCTGGCGATCGAGGTCCATCTGGCGGAGGGCAACGTCGCCGAGGCGCTGTCGACCTACCAGCACTACCGCACCCTGCTGGCCCGTGAGCTCGGCGTCGCCCCCTCCCCCATGATCCGCGGCCTCATCCGCGAAACCTTCGCCACCGCCGCCGTCTGACGGCTGGGGGCTACTCGAAGGCTGACATGACGTGCTTGATGCGGGTGTAGTCCTCGAGGCTGTACAGGGACAGGTCCTTGCCGTGGCCGGAGTGCTTGAAGCCGCCGTGGGGCATCTCGGACACGATGGGGATGTGGGTGTTGAGCCAGACGCAGCCGAAGTCGAGGCGCTTGGCCATGCGCAGGGCGCGGCCGTGGTCACGGGTCCAGGCGCTGGAGGCGAGGCCGTACTTGACGCCGTTGGCCATGGCGACGGCGTCGTCCTCGTCGGCGAAGGACTGGATGGTGATGACGGGGCCGAAGACCTCGTTCTGGATGATCTCGTCGTCCTGGCGCAGGCCGGAAACGACGGTGGGGGCGTAGAAGTAGCCCCGGTCGCCGACGACGGAGCCGCCGGCCAGCACGGCGGCGTGCGCGGGCAGGCGGTCGATGAAGCCACGGACGCGGGAGAGCTGCCCGGCGTTGTTCAACGGCCCGTACCAGACGTCGTCGGTGGGCGCGCCGGTGCGGATCTTCCGGGCCTCGGCGGCCAACAGGGCCGAGAACTCCTCATACACGGAAGCCTCGACGATCACGCGGGTGGCGGCGGTGCAGTCCTGCCCGGCGTTGAAGTAGCCGGCGGCGGCGATGCTCGCGGCGGCGGCGGCCAGGTCGGCGTCGGCGAACACGACGACGGGGGCCTTGCCGCCGAGTTCCAGGTGCGTGCGCTTGAGGTCGAGGGCCGCGGCGGAGGCAACCTCCATGCCGGCCCGCACCGAGCCGGTGATCGACACCATGTCCGGACGGTCGTGCGACACCAGCGCCCGCCCGGTGTCCCGGTCGCCGCAGATCACGTTGAACACGCCGGCCGGCAGGAACTCGGCGCACACCTCGGCCAGCAGCGTGGTCGACGCCGGTGTGGTGTCGGACGGCTTGAGCACGATGGTGTTGCCGGCGGCCAGCGCCGGGGCGATCTTCCAGATGGCCATCATCAGCGGGTAGTTCCACGGCGTCACCTGCGCGCACACGCCGACCGGCTCGCGTCGCACGTACGAGGTGTGCCCGGCCAGGTACTCCCCCGCCGACCGCCCTTCCAGCATCCGGGCCGCCCCGGCGAAGAAGCGCAACTGGTCCACGCACGGCGGAATCTCGTCGGTGGTGGTGACGGCCAGCGGCTTGCCGGTGTCGGCCGACTCCACCCGCACGAACTCGTCCGTACGGGCTTCGATGGCATCAGCAATACGAAGCAGCGCCAGCTGCCGCTGCGCCGGGGTGGTGTCGCGCCACGTCTCGAAGGCGACATCAGCGGCGGCGAAGGCGGCGTCCACGTCGGCCGGTCCGGACAGCGGCGACGTCGCATACACCTCGCCGGTCGTCGGGTCGACGATGTCGAGGGTGCGACCGTCGGCCGCGCCGATCCGTTCGCCGTTGACGAGGTTGGTGAAGATTTTGTCGGTCACCGAACGGATCCTTCCAGGCACGGATTTAGTCGTGAACCATGGTCTGTCATGACGGTATCGATTGCAACCGCTCTATTAAGTTGCTGTTTCCGTCGCTTCAACCATTGACTTCCCAGGCCGGAGCGCCTTCACTACACCGCACGGGTGTGGCCCCCGTCACCCGCCGAGCCCTGTTGGAGGCCCCGTATGTCCGAGGAGCGTGCGTTACGAGCCGATGTGCTCGGCGCGGCGGACACCGCCATGATGGCCGTCGCGGGCAGCGCGCCCGCGTACTCGATCGGCGCCAGCACCGCCGCCCTGGTCGCGGTGGCCGGTCTCGGCAGCCCGGCGGCGCTCCTCTGGTGCGGCATCCCGATGCTCGGCATCGCCTGGGCCTTCAGCCATCTCGGCCGCGCGGAGGTCAACGCGGGCGCCAGCTACGCGTGGGTGGGCCGCGCCCTGCACCCCGTGCTCGGCTACCTGTCCGGCTGGGCGCTGATCGTCTCGGCCACGCTGTTCATGGTCGCCGGCGCGATCCCGGCCGGCGCGCTGACCCTGTCCCTGTTCGACCCGGATCTGGCGTCCAACACCGCCCTGGTCACGGTGGTCGGCGCGGTCTGGTTCGCCGCCATGGCGCTGGTCGTCTATCTCGGCGCGCACGTCACGGCCCGGGCGCAGTGGATCATGTCCGGCATCGAGGTGGCCATCCTGGCCGTCTTCCTGGTGGTCGGCTTCCTGCGCGTGCCCAGCATCGCCGTCGCGCACTTCGACTGGTCCTGGCTGGGCTTCTCGCACTTCGACGGCATGGGCGGCTTCGCCGGCGCCGCATTGGTCGCCGCCTTCTACTACTGGGGCTGGGACGTGTCGGCCAACCTCAACGAGGAGACGCGCTCGGCCCGCCGGGCCGCCGGCCTGGGCGGCATCGTCGGCGTGGTGATCGTGTTCGGCCTGTTCATGTGCTTCACCGTGCTGGTCAACCTGCTGCTGTCGGCCGACACGGTCGGCGGCAGCAGCGGCAACCTGCTGGACCTGCTCGGCCAGGCGATCTGGCCCGGCGCCGGCGGCAAGATCCTGTCCATCGCGGTCGTGCTGTCGACCATTGCCACCCTCGAGACCACGCTGATCCAGGTCACCAGGACGATGTTCGCGATGGGCCGCGACGGCACGCTGCCGAGGGCCTTCGGCCGCACCCACCGGCGCTGGCGCACGCCGACCCTGGCCACGATCGTGGTGGCCGTGGTGTCGGTGCTGCTGTTCGTGGCGGCCAACTTCCTCGGCTCGGTCGGCGAGATCCTGGCCGACGCCATCAGCGCCATCGGCCTGCAGATCGCCTTCTACTACGGCCTGGCCGGCGTGGCCGTGGTCGTCTCGCACCGGGCCGAGCTGTTCAAGAGCGCGCGGAACTTCCTGCTGATCGGCCTGTGGCCGGGCCTGGGGGCCGCGTTCCTGTTGTGGATGTTCGTCGAGGCCATCGGCGCCAACTCGGCGGTGGTCAACGGCATCGGCCTCGGCCTGCTGGCGGTTGGCATCGTGCCGATGCTGATGGCCTGGCGGAACGGCTCGGCCTACTTCGCGCGGGCGGCCGTCGGGGCGGACACGGTCGAAGCTGCCGTGCCGGCCGGCGGGGAACTGCGATGATGCGCCGGTGCGCAGGAACACCGAACCTCTCGACGAGGCGTCGAAACTGATCATCGAACAGCTCCAGGAGGACGGCAGGCGGCCGTACGCGGCCATCGGCAAGGCCGTGGGCCTGTCGGAGGCCGCGGTGCGGCAGCGGGTCGCCAAGCTGGTGCAGACCGGCGTGATGCAGATCGTCGCGGTCACCGACCCCATGCAGGTGGGACTGTTCCGGCAGGCGATGCTCGGGCTGAAGGTGAGCGGCCCGATCGAGCCGGTGGCCGACGCGCTCGCGGCCATGCCCGAGATCGACTACGTGGTGGTGTGCGCCGGCCGCTTCGACATCCTGTGCGAGGCGGTCTGCGAGGACGACGCCGACCTGCTGGACCTGATGTCCAACCGGATCCGCACCGTCGAGGGCGTGCGCGACGTGGAAACCATGCCCTACCTGCGGCTGCACAAGCAGTCCTACCAGTGGGGCACCCGGTAGTCCGCTACGGAATCCCTTGTATCCACCTCACCGATGTGCGATAAACGTAGTCAAGACGCAGTTAGACGACGAAATCGGTGAGGATGCCATGACTGCCATCGCCCACCCCGGGCCCACCGGCGCGGCCGCGCTGTCCGCATCGGCCCGCGACCACCTGTGGCTGCACTTCGCCCGCCACTCCGCCTTCGAGGACACGGACATCCCCGTGATCGAGCGGGGCGAGGGCGCCTACATCTACGACACGAACGGCAAGCGCTACCTCGACGGCCTGGCCGGCCTGTTCGCCGTGCAGGTCGGCCACGGCCGCGAGGAGCTGGCCGTGGCCGCCGCCGAGCAGACCCGCAAGCTGGCCTACTTCCCGCTGTGGTCGCACGCCCATCCGGCCGCGGTGGAGCTGGCCGAGCGCCTGGCCGCGGACGCGCCCGGCGACCTGAACCGCGTGTTCTTCACGGTCAGCGGCGGCGAGTCCGTCGAGACCGCGTGGAAGCTGGCCAAGCAGTACTTCAAGCTCACCGGCAAGCCGACCAAGCACAAGGTGATCAGCCGGTCGATGGCCTACCACGGCACGTCCCAGGGGGCGCTGTCGATCACCGGCATCCCCGGCGCCAAGGCCGACTTCGAGCCGCTGGTGCCCAGCGCGATCAAGGTGCCCAACACCAACTTCTACCGGGCCCGTGAGCACGCCGACGACCTGGTGGCGTTCGGGCGGTGGGCCGCCGACCAGATCGAGCAGGCCATCCTGATGGAGGGCCCGGAAACCGTCGCCGCGGTGTTCCTGGAGCCGTTGCAGAACACCGGCGGCTGCTTCCCGCCGCCGCCCGGGTACTGGCAGCGGGTGCGCGAGATCTGCGACACCTACGACGTGTTGCTCGTGTCGGACGAGGTCATCTGCGCCTTCGGCCGGCTGGGCCACGACTTCGGGGCCAAGCGCTACGGCTACCAGCCCGACATGATCACCGTCGCGAAGGGACTGACCTCCGGCTACGCGCCGCTGGGCGCGGTGCTGGCCAGCGACCGGCTGATGGAGCCGTTCCTCAAGGGCCCCAACATCTTCATGCACGGCTCGACCTACGGCGGGCACCCGGTGTCCTGCGCCGTCGCGCTGGCCAACCTCGACATCATCGAGGGCGAGGGCATCTACGACCACGTGCTGGCCAACGAGGCCGCGTTCCGGTCCACTTTGGACAAGCTGCGGGACCTGCCGATCGTCGGCGACGTCCGCGGCGCGGGCTTCTTCTACGGCATCGAGCTGGTCAAGGACAAGGCCACCAAGCTCACCTTCACCGCCGAGGAGTCGGAGCGGGTGCTGCGCGGCTATCTGTCCAGCGCGCTGTTCGACAACGGCCTGTACTGCCGCGCCGACGACCGCGCCGAGCCCGTCGTGCAGCTGTCGCCGCCGCTGATCTGCGACCAGTCGCACTTCGACGAGATGGAGCAGATCCTGCGCGTCAGCCTCGAGAAGGCCGCTCAACTCCTCTGAAGGGGCAGCTCCTCTGATGGATCGCCTGCGCGCCAACTCAGTGGGTGTGGTCGGGGTGGTGTTCATGGCGATCGCCACGGCCGCCCCGATCACCGCGATGACCGGCAACGTGCCGGTGGCCGTCGGTTTCGGCAACGGAACCGGCGCGCCGGCGGGCTATCTGTTCGCCACCGTGGTGCTGACGGTGTTCTCCGTCGGCTATGTGGCGATGACCAAGCACATCACCTCGACCGGAGCCTTCTACGGCTTCGTGTCGCAGGGCCTCGGGCGGGTCGTCGGCCTGGCCAGCGGGTTGCTCGCGGTGATGGCCTACATCGTGTTCGAGGCGTCGATCGTCGGCATCTTCGCCTACTTCGCGCAGACCACCGTGCTGGCCCAGTTCGGCGTGCACGTGCCGTGGCAGCTGTTCGCCGCGATCATGTTGGCGGCCACGGCGATCCTGTCCTACTTCGACATCCACCTGACCTCGCGGGTGCTCGGCGTGATGCTGGTCGGCGAGATCAGCATGCTGTTCCTGATGGCCGTCGCCGTGCTCGTGCGCGGGGGCGGACCCGACGGAATCCCGCTGCCCCCGGTCAATCCGCTCAACGCGTTCGGCGGGCCGGCGGCCGGCCTGGGGCTGTTCTTCGCCTTCTGGTCGTGGGTCGGCTTCGAGTCCACCGCCATGTACGGCGAGGAGTCGCGGGAGCCGAAGAAGACCATCCCGCGGGCCACCCTGATCTCCGTGATCGGCGTCGGGATCTTCTACATCTTCGTGTCCTGGATGGCCATCGCCGGCAACGGGTTGGCCAGGTCCGTGTCGGTGGCCGCGTCCGATCCGCTGGGCTTCTTCTTCGGTCCCACCGAAACCTTCGTCGGGCACTGGGCCGTGCTGCTGTTCCAGTGGCTGCTGATCACCGGCTCCTTCGCCTGCGGCATGGCGTTTCACCAGTGCGCCTCGCGGTACATGTACGCCATCGGGCGCGAGGGGCTGATCTGGCGGAGTCTGGGGCGGACCCATGCGAAGCACGGTTCGCCGTACGTCGCCTCGTTCACCCAGACCGTGATCGCCGTGATCATCGTCGCCGCGTTCAGCCTGGCCAGCCAGGACCCGTACCTGAGCCTGTACACGCTGATGGCCATTCTCGGCACCATGGCCATCCTGATCGTGCAGACCCTCTGCTCGTTCGCCGTGATCGGCTACTTCGCCCGCAACCACCGGGAATCCCGGCACTGGTTCAAGACCTTCCTGGCGCCGCTGCTCGGCGGCATCGGCATGATCGCCGTGGTGTGGCTGCTCGTCGACAACCTCGGCGCCGCCGCCGGCGCGGCCGCCTCGACGCCGTTGTTCCGCGCCATTCCATGGATCGTCGGCGCGCTGTTCGTGATCGGCATCCTCGGCGCGTTGGCGCTCAGGCGTTTCCGGCCGCGGACCTACGCGATCCTGGGCCGGATCGTGCTCGACGACGCCCAGGAACGCGCCGAGGAGTCGACCCCGGTCCGTCAGTAGCGGGTGTCGACCACAGTGGACTCCCACCGGTCCAGATCGGCCAGCTGGCGCTGGAGTTTCTCCCGGATCCGGCCGACCGCCTCCGGTCCGAGCGGCAGCCGCAGCGGCGCGCGATCATCTCCCACCATGTCGACGATGATCGCCGCCGCCTTGGCCGGGTCGTTGGGCTGCCGGCCGTCCTGGTCCCGGAACCGCGCCCGCAGCGCGCCGGCCGGCGTGTCCCGGTAGTCGTCGATCGGTTCGGCGAACGTCATGGACCGACCGGCAAACTCGGTGCGGAACGGCCCGGGCTCGACGATGAGCACCCGGATGCCGAACGGCGCGACCTCGCCGGCCAGGGCCTCGGACATGCCCTCCAGCGCGAACTTGGACGTGGCGTAGATGGCGTGGCCCGGGTTGCCGACCACGCCGCCGACCGACGACATCTGCACGATGCAACCCTGCCGGCGGGCGCGCATGTGTGGCAGCGCCGTACGGGTCACCGCCATCGCGCCGAACAAGTTCGTCTCCATCACGGCGCGGGCCTGTTCCTCGGAGAGCTCCTCCAGCGCGCCGATCAGGCCGTGACCGGCGTTGTTGACCACGACGTCGAGCTGGCCGAAGCCGACGACCGCGGCATTGACCGCCTGCCGCACCGACTCCTGGTCGGTGACGTCGAGGTGGGCGGCCAGCACGCGGTCCGACGCCGGGTCGACGAGGTCCCTGACCGCGTCGATGTCGCGCGCGGTCGCCACCACCCGCCCGCCCCGGGCGAGCACGGTCTCGGCCAGCGTGCGGCCGAAGCCGGTGCCGGCTCCGGTGATCAGCCAGACCTGGTCCTGCACATCCATCAGGTACTCCCCCGTGCTGATATAGTTTGAGACTCAAATCAAACTACCTTGAGACTCAAAGGAGTGTCCAGTGGGGGAACCGGGCCCGGATTCGGTCGCCGCCGAGCTCACCACGTGGATCGGACAGATGCCTGACGGCGTGGACCAGGACATCGAGGCGGCCCGGCAGCGCATCGGCCGGATCTCGCGGCAGTTCGGGCAGGTCCTGGCCAGCGCCGCCGCGCGGCACGAGCTCACGGTCGGCGACTGGGAAGCGCTTTCCGCGTTGCAGCGCTCCGGCCCCGTGTGCACGCCCAAGCAGATCGCCGCGATGCTCGGCCTCACCGCCGGCACGGTCAGCATCCGCATCGACCGGCTGCTCCAGGCCGGCCTGGTCGAACCCGTCGCCGCGGCCGACGGTCGCAGCCGCCCCGTCCGGCTGACCCGCAAGGGGCGGCACCGGTGGCGGGCCGCCACCCAGGCGCGCGTCGACCACGAGCGGCAGATCTTCGCCGAGGCGCTGACCAGCGAGCAACTGGCGCAGCTCAACCCGCTGCTGACCGCGCTGCTGGCCGGCTTCGAGGCGGAGTTCGGGCCGGCCTCGCGGCACGACGTCACGCGTTAGGCCGTGCTCAGCTGATCATGTCCGAATACGGCCGGCCCGCCGTCCGCCGCCCGACTAGTTTCAAGGCATGTCCAACGACAGCCGTGCCATCGTCAAAGCCGCATGGACGGCCTTCGCCAGTCACGACGCCGACCGGATCGCCGCCGTCTTCACCGAGGACGCCGAGTGGCTCGCCCCGGCGGGCAACGCCACCGCGGTCGCGTTGGCCGGACCGAGCCACATGATCGGCCGGCCGGCGATCGCGCACTTCCTCGCCGAGGACTTCCCCCGGCTGTTCGTGCGAGACGTCGACGTCACGTTCACCGGCCTGCACGCCGACGGCGACCGGGTGATCGTCGAGGAAACCATGACCGCCGTGCTGGCCAACGGCAACCAGTACGAAAACGACTACTGCTTCGTCTTCGAGCTCCGCGACGGCCTCGTCCACCGGGTCCGCGAGTACATGGACACCGCCCGCGGACACCGAATGATCTTCGGCTGAGCCAGCTTGCCCGCATCGACCGACTGATCCAGGCCGGCCTGGTCGAACACGTCGCCGCCACTGACGGGCGCAGCCGCCCCGTCCGGCTGACGCGCAAGGGGCGGCACCGCTGGCGGGCCGCCACCCAGGCGCGCTTCGAGCAGGAGCTCGGGCCGGCCTCCCGGCACGACGTCACCCGCTGAGCCCGCGGGCAAGATCCGAACCGTGGCATGATTCGGTGTGAACCACTACGACACACTGGCCGAGGCGTACACCGCCGAGAACGAGTCCAACCTGATCAACGCCCATTACGAGCGGCCGGCGATGCTGGCGCTCGCCGGCGACGTCACCGGACGGCGCATTCTCGACGCGGGCTGTGGTGCCGGTCCGCTGTTCGCCGCGCTGCGCGACCGCGGCGCCGTGGTGAGCGGCATCGACGCCAGCGCCGGCATGCTGGCGCAGGCCCGCAAGCGGCTCGGCGACGAAGCGGACCTGCGAGTCGCCGACCTCGCCGAGCCGCTCCCCTTCCCCGACAACACCTTCGACGACATCACCGCGTCGCTGGTGCTGCACTACCTCGAGGACTGGGGCCCGGCCCTGGCCGAGCTGCGGCGGGTGCTGCGGCCCGGCGGCCGGCTCCTGGTCTCCGTCGAACATCCCTTCGCCATCTTCATCTGGCAGCGCGACATCGGCGCGAAGCCCGACTACTTCACCACCCGCGAGCGGAACGAGGAGTGGACCATGGGTGGCCACACCGTCCCGCTGCGATTCTGGGACCGCCCCCTGCACGCCATGACCGACGCCTTCACCTCGGCCGGCTTCCACATCCGCGGCGTCAGCGAGCCCGATCCGGTGCCCGAGGCCCGCGACCTGTTCCCTGAGGACTTCCGCGAGATCCCCGGCCGGAGCTTTCTCGCCTTCCTGTTCTTCGTGCTCCAGACCGACTGAGCCGGCACGCACTCGGTCATGGTCCAGCCTCGGCGGCGAGATAGTCCTCGTACCGCGCGACTTTGTACCTGACCACGTCCAGGCACCGGTTGAGCTCGTCGATCTGCTCGACGACCCGCTGCTCGTGCTGGCGCAGCAGAGTGAGCCGCTCTTCCTCGTTCCCGTCGCCCAGCCGCACGAGTTCGGTGTACCGGCGGATCGCCGGCAGCGGCATGCCCGAGGCACGCAGCAGGACGCAGAGTCGGAGCCACTCGACATCGTCCTCGCTGTAGATCCGCCGTCCGCCGGCGAGGCGTCGGACGGGATTGGCGAGCACACCTTCGCGCTCGTAGAAGCGCAGCGCGTGAACGCTCAGGCCGGTGCGTTCGGCGACCTGTCCGATGCTCAGCTCCAGCGTGTCTTCGTCGGACATGGTCGCCAGCATACGGTCTTGACCTAGAGTCGACTCTAGAATCTAGTGTCCCCGGCATGACCATGCGTTACCGCCCACTCGGCGGCACCGGTATCGAAGTGAGCGTGCACTGCCTGGGGACCATGATGTTCGGCTCCGTCGGCAACCCCGATCACGACGACTGCGTCCGCATCATCCACGCCGCCCTCGACCAGGGCATCAACTTCGTCGACACCGCCGACATGTACTCCAGCGGCGAGTCCGAGGAGATCGTCGGCAAGGCGCTGCACGACCGGCGGGACGACGTCGTGCTCGCCACCAAGGTGCACTTCCCGATGGGCGACGGCCCCAACCGGGGCGGCAACTCGCGGCGGTGGATCGTCAGGGAAGTCGAGGACAGCCTCCGGCGGCTGCGCACCGACTGGATCGACCTCTACCAGGTGCACCGGCCCGACCCGACGACGGACATCGAGGAGACGCTGGGCGCGCTGACCGATCTGGTGCGCCAGGGGAAGATCCGCGCATTCGGCTGTTCGATGTTCCCGGTCGAGCAGATCGTCGAGGCGCACCACGTCGCCGAACGCCGGGGGCTGCACCGTTTCCGGACCGAACAGCCGGCATACTCGCTGCTGGCCCGCTGGATCGAGACCGCGGTGCTGCCGACCTGCCGCCGCTACGGCATGGGAGTGCTGACGTTCGGCCCGCTGGCCTCGGGCTTCCTGTCCGGCCGATACCGCAAGGACCAGCCGATCGACCTCACCACCGGCCGCGCGGCGCTCACACCGTCCCGCTTCGACCCCACGGTTGCGGACAACGTCACGAAGCTGGAGATCGTCGAGCAGCTCGTCGAACTCGCGCAGGACATCGGCTGCTCGCTGTCCGAGCTCGCAGTGGCGTTTCCCGTGGCGCATCCCGATGTCACGTCGGTGATCACCGGCCCGCGGACGATGGAGCAGCTGGACATCCTGCTGAAAGGGGCGTCGCTCACCCTCGACGACGCGACCCTCGACCGCATCGACGAGATCGTGCCGCCCGGGACCAACCTGTACAAGGAACACGGCCCCCTGATCCCGGCGGCGCTGACCGACGCCGGCCTACGCCGGCGGCCGGTCGTGGACCGCGCCGCAGGGAACTAAGCCAGCTTCTCCAACAACCACTCGTGAAACACGCCGATGTGGTGCTCGCTGGGGACGAGCACACCGCCATTGGCGTAGGCGCGGGAGGACATCGCCGGCTGGCAGCGTTCGCACGCCTCGAAGTCCTGCTCGTTGACCCGGTGGAACAGCTCGACCGAGCGGGAGACGTCCTTGCCGGACTCGACGACCGAGGGCAGGTACAGCCAGTCGCACTCGACGACGGTCCGGTCCGCCGCCAAGGGAAACATTCGGTGCAGGATCACATGGTCCGGCACCAGGTTGATGAACACCTGGGGCTTGACGGTGATGGCGTAGTAGCGCCGGTCCTGGTCGTCGCTGACGGTCGGGATGCGGTCCAGGCCGGCGCTGCCGTCGACGGTGAAACCCTCGATCTCGGAGCCGAACTCGGCGCCGTGGCCGACGTAGTACTGCGCGGCCAGGCCCTCGGTGAACTCGGGCAGCACCTCGGTCAGCTCGGGGTGGATCGTCGCGCAGTGGTAGCACTCCATGAAGTTCTCGACGATGAGCTTCCAGTTGGCCTTGACGTCGTAGACGATGCGCCGGCCGACGGCGAGGTTGGCCACGTCGTAGTGGTCGATCGCCGCGGCGTCGCCGAGGCGCTCGGTGCACGCGCCGATGACATCGTCCGCAAAGGACGGTGGCTTGTCGGCCAGGCACACCCACACGTAGCCGAGCCACTCCCGCACCTGCACGTTGACCAGGCCGTACTCGACCCGGTCGATGTCGGGCATCTTGGTCAGGTTGGGCGCGGCGATGAGCTTGCCGTCCAGCCCGTAGGTCCAGGCGTGGTAGGGACACTGGAACGCTCGCTTGACCTCGCCGGCCTCGTCCAGGCACAGCTTGGCCCCACGATGCCGGCAGATGTTGAGAAAAGCCTTGACCGCGCCATCCCTGGCCCGCGAGATCAGCACGCTCTCCCGTCCGATCTGGGCGGTGCGGAACTGGCCCGGCGTCGGGATGTCCGACGACCGGACGGCGCAGAACCACATCGCCTCGAAGACGCGTTCCTGCTCCTGCCGGAAGATCGCCGGATCCGTGTAGTACGCGCCCGGCAGGGTCGGGATGAGGCTGGCGGTCACGGACGTTACCCTTCTCACCGACGGATTCTGGCCATCTCGGGGTCGAACAGCGGCTCGGTGCGCACCGTTGCCGGGATCTTCTCCCCGAAGTACTCGATCGTCACGGCCGTGCCGGGCTCGGCCACGGCCGGCGGCAGCCAGGCGTAGGCGATGGTCCGCCCTACGCTGTAGCCGAAGGACGCGCTGGTCACGTAGCCGACGGCGGTGCCGTTGCACCACACAGGTTCCTTGCCCAGCACGACGGAACCGGGGTCGTCGACAGTAAGGCAGGTGAGCTTCCGGGCCACAGTGCGGGACTCAAGAGCCTTGCGCCCGACGAAGTCGCCCTTGTCCATCCGCACGGCGAAGTCCAGGCCGGCCTCGGACGGCGAGTGCTCGGGCGTCATGTCGGCGCCCCAGGCGCGGTAGCCCTTCTCCAGGCGCAGACTGTTGAACGCGCTGCGCCCGGCGGCGATCAGACCGTGCTCGCGTCCGGCCGACCACAGCGTGTCCCACAGCTTGAGGCCCAGGTCGGCGGTGGTGTAGAGCTCCCAGCCAAGTTCGCCCACATAGGACAGTCGCAGCGCGATCACCGGCACCGCGCCGAGATAGGCCCGCTTGGCTCGGAAGTAGCCGAAGCCCTTGTGCGAGAAGTCTTTGTCCACCAAAGGCTGCACGAGATCGCGCGCCGCCGGGCCCCAGACGCCGAGGCAGCAGGTGCCGGCGGTGATGTCCCGCACGACCACGTCGCCGGACGCTCGCCGGAGCATCCAGTCCAGGTCGAGGTTGCCGTTGCCGCCGACCTGGAACCGGTTCTCGCCGAGCCGGGCGACGGTGAGGTCGCTGCGGATGCCGCCGGTCTCGTCCAGCATCAGCGTGTACGTCACCGAGCCGACCGACTTGGCCAGGTTGTTGGTGGTCAGGCCCTGGAGGAAGTCCAGCGCTCCGGGGCCGCTGACTTCCAGGCGCTTCAACGGGGTCATGTCGTACAGGGCGACGCGTTCCCGGGTGGTGCGGGCCTCGACGGCGGCGACGGGCGACCAGTAGCGGGCCGACCAGTCGTCACGCTCCGGCACGTCGAAGCCGGAGATCAGCGTTTCGTTGGCCTCGAACCAGTGCGGCCGTTCCCAACCCATGCCCTCCAGGAACATCGCGCCGAGCTCCTGGTGCCGCTCGTGGAACGGCGAGGTCCGAAGTGGACGCGGCGACTCCATCGGCTGCAACGGGTGCAGGATGTCGTACACCTCGACGAAGTTCTGCTGGCCGCGCTCCAGCACATAGGCCGGGGCCAGCTGGTGCTCCTCGAAGCGGTTGAGGTCGCACTCGTGCACATCGGTCGACGGCTGCCCGTCGACCAGCCACTCGGCCATCGCCCGGCCGACGCCGGCCGAGTGCGTCACCCACACCGCTTCGGCGACCCAGAACCCTTGCAGCGACGGGGATTCTCCCATCAGCGGCGCGCCGTCCTGGGTGAACGAGAAGATGCCGTTGAAGCCCTCGCCGACCGAGCTCCTGCGCAGCGAAGGCAGCAGCTCGGTCGACGCGGCCCAGGCGTCCTCGAAGTCCTCGGGCGTGAAGGCCAGCATGGACGGCATCGGATCCGTCGGCAGCTCGGCGAGGTCGACCGGCATCGGCCGGTGCCCGTAGTAGCCGATGCCCAACCGGTCGCCGTGCTCGCGGTAGTAGAGGTCCCGGTCCTGGTGCCGCAGGATCGGGAACCTGCCGGTCAGTCCGGCGATCGGCGTGGTCTTGGCGTACTGGTGGGCCAGCGGGGTCAGCGGCACGGTCAGGCCGACCAGCTCGCCGACCGCCGGGCCCCAGAATCCCGCGCAGGACACGACAATGTCGGCCGCGAAGGTGTCGGTCTCGGTGCGGACGCCGGTGACGCGGCCGTGCGCCTGCTCGACCGCGACGACCCGTTGCCGGCCGACGAACAGCGCGCCGCGGTCGATGGCCCGCCGGGCCTGCTTCTCGCACGCCAGCACGGCATTGGCCAGGCCGTCGGTCGGCGTGTGCAGGCCACCGAGAACGCCCTTGCCCAGCAACGGAATCATGGTCCGGCACTCGTCCGGGCCGAGCAGCGAGGACGGAATGCCCCACGACGTGGCCCAGCCGTGCCTACGGGCCAGATCGGCGTGGCGCTCCGGCGTGGTCGCGACCTCGAGGCCGCCGACCTGGTTGAACGCGCCCAGGCCGACCAGCTTCTCCACCGTGTAGGTGGCGAACTCGGCCATGGTCTTGGACGGATTCGTCTGGAACACCAGGCCGGGCGCGTGCGAGCTGGAGCCACCGGTGGCGAACAGCGGCCCCTGGTCCAGCACGGTGACATCGGTCCAGCCCCGCTCGGTCAGCTCGTCGGCCAGCGCGCAGCCGACGACGCCGGCCCCGATGATCACGACCTTCGGCATCAGACCGCCTCCTCCGCGGGCACCACGGCATCGGCTTCCTTTTTGGGCCCCTCGGCGGCGTGGTCGGCGAGGACGCCGGTCTTGTGCCGCAACACGATCCAGTAGTAGCCGAAGCCGATCAGCGCGACCAGACCCACGAACAGCACCGCACCCCACTGCAGGAACCAGTGGAACGGCGGGGTCGGGTTGTAGACCTCGCTGCGCGGCCAGCCCAGGTTGATCGCCATGCCCGCGCCCCACAGCACGGCCAGGATGTTCACCGGCAGACCCCAGCGCCCCAACGAGAAGCCCTCGCGCGGCGCGTCCTTGCCCGGCCAGGTGCCACGCAGCCGGGCGAACAGCATCGGCAGCGTCACCAACAGGTAGGCCACGTAGATGAGGACGACGCCGATGCTGGTGACCAGCTGGAAGATCTGGGGCTGCCCGATGTTGACGACCAGCAGGATGATCGCGATCACGCCGATCAGCACGGCCGGGCGGACCGGGGTGCGCTGCTTGCCGTGCACCTTGGCCAGCCAGGCGCCGGCCGGCAGGTTGTTGTCGCGGGCCATGGCGAAGGTCATCCGGATGGCCGCGGTGTGCACGGCCAGGATGCACACGGTGATCGCGATCGCCACCGCGACCAGGAACACCTTGCCCAGCCCCGATCCCAGCACGTCGATCACCACGTACTGCAGGCCGATGGTGCTCAGCTCGGGCGCGGTGATGTTGCGCACGGCCATCAGAGCCAGCAGCAGGATCAGGCCGCCGATCACGAACGAGGCGATCAGCGCGCGCAGGATGGCCCGCGGCGCGTTCTTGCGCGGGTTCAGCGATTCCTCGCCGAGCGAGCTGGCCGTGTCGAAGCCGTACATGACATAGGCCGAGGCCAGCGAGCCGACCAGGAAGGCGCCGAAGTAGCCCAGGCTCATGCCGTCGCCCTTGTGGGCGGTGTCCAGCACGATCTGCGGCCCGCGCACGACCTCGAAGGCCAGCAGCACCACCAGCAGCACGGCGGCGATGAGCTCGATGAACACGCCGGCGCTGTTGATCCGCGCCATCAGCTTGGTGCTCCAGGCGTTGACCGCCGTGCTGAACACGATCAGCACCGAGCCCAGGATCACCGCGTTCACGGCGTTGTCCGGGGCGATCTGGAAGAAGTCGGCGATCTGCGGCAGCGTGATCTGGTAGGCCAGCGCCACCGAGGCCACGGTGACGACCGAGGCCACCAGCATCATCCAGCCGGCCAGCCAGGCCACGTGCTGGCTACCCAGCCGCTTGGACCAGTTGTAGATCGAGCCGGCCACCGGATAGCGGGCCGCCAGCTCGGCGAAGCACAGCGCGATCATCAGCTGGCCGACGAAGACCATCGGCCACGACCACCAGTTGGCCGGGCCGCCGACGGCGAAGCCGAAGTAGAACATCTGGAACGTGCCGGTGAGGATGGAGATGTAGCTGATGCCGGCGGCGAAGGTGTGGAAGTTGCCCAGAGTTCTCTCGAACTCCTGCTTGTACCCCAATTCGGCGAGGCCATGGCCGTCGTCAGAACTCATGACTGCTCCCGGTGGCGGTAGAACTCCACCTCGGCCGGCGGCAGGGGCGGCCGGCCGAGGATCAGGTCCGCGGACTTCTCCGCGATCATCATGGTCGGCGCGTAGATGTTGCCGTTGGTGACGTAACGCATCACCGACGCGTCGACGACCCGCAGCCCGTCAACCCCGTGCACCTTCAGGTTTTCCGGGTCCACGACGGACTGCTCGTCCACCCCCATCCGGCACGTGCACGAGGGGTGCAGCGCCGTCTCGCCGTCCTTGGCCACCCAGGCCAGGATCTCCTCATCGGTCTGAACACCGGGACCCGGCGAGATCTCCCCGCCGCTGTACTCGTCGAAGGCGTGCTGCGTCAGGATGTTCCGCGCGACCCGAACCGCCTCGACCCATTCCCGACGGTCCTGGTCGGTGGACAGGTAGTTGAAGCGCAGCGCCGGCTTGACCCGCGGATCCCTCGACGTGATCTTCACCGAGCCGCGGGCGTCGGAGTACATCGGGCCGACGTGCACCTGGTAGCCATGGTCGCCGGCCGGCAGCGAGCCGTCGTAGCGCACGGCGATCGGCAGGAAGTGGAACATCAGGTTGGGGTAGGCCACCTCGTCGTTGCTGCGGACGAAGCCGCCCCCCTCGAAGTGGTTGGTGGCGCCCGGTCCCTTGCGGAACAACCACTGCAACCCGACCATCGGCTTGCGGTACCACTTCATGTACGGCGCCACCGACACCGGTTTGGTGCAGGCGTACTGGATGTACACCTCGAGATGGTCCTGGAGGTTCTCCCCCACGCCGGGCAGGTCGTGCACCACGTCGATGCCCAGCTTCGACAGCTCGGCCGCGTTGCCGACGCCGGACAGCTGGAGCAGCTGCGGGGAGTTGATCGCGCCGCCGGAAAGGATCACCTCGCCGGCCCGGACCTGCTTGGTTCGTCCACCTTGGACATACTCAACACCGACGGCCCTGGCGCCCTCGAACAGGATCCGGGTGGCGTAGGCCCGGGTCCTGACCGTCAGGTTGGGACGCTTGCGCACCGGGTGCAGGTAGGCGCGGGAAGCGCTGAGCCGACGGCCGCGGTGCAGATTGCGGTCGAACGGGGCGAAGCCCTCCTGCTGGTATCCGTTGACATCCTTGGTCAACGGATAGCCGGCTTCCTGCACCGCCTCGAAGAACGCCTTGAACAAAGGACTGTCGGCCGGTCCGCGCTCCAACACCAGCGGCCCGTCGCCGCCGCGGTACTCGTCCGCCCCGGCCAGGCAGTTCTCCATCTTCTTGAAGTACGGCAGGCAGTGGGCGTAGTCCCAGGACTTCATGCCCTCGTCGGCGCCCCACCGCTCGTAGTCCAGCGGGTTGCCGCGCTGGAAGATCATGCCGTTGATGCTCGACGAGCCGCCGAGAACCTTGCCGCGGGCGTGGTAGATGCGCCGGCCGCCCATCTCCGGCTCCGGCTCGGACTCGTACTTCCAGTCGTAGAAACGGTTTCCGATCGGCATGGTCAGGGCGGCCGGCATGTGCACCAGCGGGTCCCAGATGTAGTCGGGCCGACCGGCCTCAAGGACGATAACGGTGGTGGTGGGATCGGCGGACAGGCGGTTGGCCAGGCAGCTGCCGGCCGAGCCGCCGCCGACCACGACGAAGTCGAACATCCTCTATCACCCCGGGAACAGGCCGAGTGGTTTCGGATCGGTGTTGGTGTAGATGTGTTTCGCCTCGCGGTACTCGTCGAGACCGGTGGGACCGAGCTCGCGGCCGATGCCGGATCGCTTGAAGCCGCCCCATTCCGCCTGCGGCAGGTAGGGGTGGTAGTCGTTGATCCAGACCGTGCCGTGCCGCAGCGCGCCGGCGACCCGGGCCGCCCGCCCGACGTCGCGCGTCCACACCGCGCCGGCCAGGCCGTAGTCCGTGTCGTTGCCGAGCTCGATCGCTTCCTCCTCGGTGCTGAAGCGCTCGGCCGTCAGGATGGGCCCGAACGTTTCCTCCCGCACCACCGTCATGTCGCGGCGACAGTCGGCGAACACCGTCGGCCGGTAGAAAAACCCTTGCCGCAGCTCGGGTTCCTCGGGCCGGCGACCGCCGGCCAGCAGCTTCGCGCCCTCGGCGATCGCGGCGGCCACGTAGCGTTCGATCTTGGCCCGGTGCTCGGCCGACACCAGCGGGCCACTCTGGCTGGTGTCGTCAAGGCCGCTGCCGATCCTGATCCGGTCGGCCCGGGCCGCGATCTCGGCCACGAACTCGTCGTAAATGCTGTCCTGCACCAACAATCGGGCTCCGGCCGAGCAGACCTGGCCGGCGTGCAGGAAAACGGCGTTGAGCGCCTGGTCCTTGGCCGTGACCAGGTCGGCGTCGGCGAACACGATGTTGGGGTTCTTGCCGCCGAGCTCCAGCGCGACCTTCTTGACGTTGCCGGCCGCCGCGACCATGATCCGCTGCCCGGTGGCCAGGCCGCCGGTGAAGGAGACCAGGTCGACATCGTCGCTTTCGGACAGTGCCGCGCCGACGGTGGCGCCCGCGCCCAGCACCAGGTTGACCGCGCCGGACGGGATGCCGGCCTCCTCGATCAGCCGGACCAGGGCGATCGTGGTCAGCGGCGTCACCTCGCTCGGCTTGACCACGATCGTGTTGCCGGCGGCCAGCGCCGGCGCGATCTTCCAGGACGCCTGCAGCAGCGGGTAGTTCCACGGCGTGATCAGCGCGCAGACGCCGACCGGCTCGTAGACGACGCGGCTCTGCGCGGTCGGGATGCCGGTGTCGACGACCCGGCCCGGGTGCTTGTCGGCCAGGTCGGCGTAGTAGCGGAAGACGCGGACCACGTCGTCCACGTCGGCGATGCTCTCGCCGAGCGTCTTGCCGGTGTCCAGGGTCTCCGTCCTGGCGATCTCGTCGCGGTCGCGCAGCAGCAGGTCGGCCACGGTGTTGAGCAGCGCACCGCGCTCGGCCGCCGGCGTCCGGGGCCACGGTCCCGAATCGAAAGCGGATCTGGCGGCGCTGACCGCGCGCACCGCGTCGGTCGCGTCGGCCTCGGCGACCGTCGTGAGCACGCTGCCGTCGAACGGGTTGATCACCGGACGGGCCGCTGACGCGCCCGTCCAGTGCCCGCCGATGAACAGTTCCGCCACGCCGAACCCCCGATCGGGTTGTTGCTGATTACGCAACTCCACGCTGAATTCGCAACAGCATCGACGGTGCCCGGCGGCCCGTCAAGGGGCCAGCACCGGCCGGGCCAGCTGCCGTCGCCACCGGGCGAACAGCTTCGGCTGGTTCATGCCGAACACCCCGACCAGCACATCACCACGTTCGCAGAGCGCCAGGAAGCTGCGGCGGTCGGTGTCGCCCTCGATCACCCGGACGGTGTCGCCCGCACGTCGGTGCCCGGCGAACTGGATGCGCACCCCGTACTGGTCCGACCAGAAATAGGGCGCGGACAGGTTCGGTCGCGGCGCGCCCAGCAGCGTCGCCGCCGCGGTCACCGGCTGCTCCAGCGCGTTCGTCCAGTGCTCCGCACGGTGCCGTTCGTGCAGGTGGACGCTGTACGAAGCGGCCACGTCGCCCACCGCCACCACCTCCGGCAACCCGGTCGCGCAGGCCGCGTCCGTGACGACCCCGTTGGCCAGCTCCAGCCCCGAACCGGCCAGCCACTCGAAGTTCGGCGCCGCCCCGATGCCGACCACCACCACCTCGGCCGGGATTCGTCGGCCGTCGGCCAGCTCGACGCTGCGTACCCGGTCGGCGCCGACGATGCGCTTGACCTGCGCGCCCGTGATCAGGCGGACGCCGTGGTCGGCGTGCAGGCCGGCGCAGACCGTGCCCAGCTCCTGGCCCAGCTGGCGCAGCAACGGCAGCGGTTCGGCCTCGATGACGGTCACGTCCGCGCCGAGGTGACGGGCGGTCGAGGCCACTTCGGCGCCGATGAAACCGGCGCCGACCACGACCAGCTGGACGCCCGGCACCAGCTCGCTGCGCAGGCGGATGGCGTCGTCCAGGGTGCGCAGGACGTGGACGCCGTTGACGCCCTCCGTCCCAGGCAGCCAGCGGGCGCGGGCGCCGGTCGCGATGACCACGCCGTCGCAGCGCAGCGTCTGGCCGTTCGACAGCTGCAGCGAACGGTCGCGCGGATGCAGGCTCAGCGCCCGTGTGCCCAGCCGGAAGTCCAGGTCCAGCTCGTCGTCGTCCGGCGTGCGCAGGCCGATTTCCGCGGTCTTGCCGGCCAGGAACTCCTTGGACAGCGGTGGCCGGTCGTACGGCCGGTGCGGCTCGTCGCCCACGATGACCAGGCGGCCGTCGAAGCCGTGCCGGCGCAGGGCCCGGGCGGTGGACAGGCCGGCCAGGGAGGCGCCGACCACTGCTGCCGTGCGCATCAGCTGGCCACTTCGCTGTGGGCCACCCGGATGACGCCGTCCTCGACGACCACCGGATAGGTGCGCAACGGCTTCGTCGCCGGCGGGCCGCTGGGCTGGCCGCTGCGCAGGTCGAAGCAGGAGGCGTGCAGCGGGCACTCCACCGTGCAGCCCTCCAGCCAGCCGTCGGCCAGCGAGGCGTCCTGGTGCGTGCAGGTGTCGTCGACGGCATAGAAGTCGCCGTCCTCCGTACGGAAAACGGCGATGGGCGGGTCCACGGCATCGACTCTGACCGCCTCCCCCGGCGGCAGGTCGTCGACTCGGCCCACAGTGATCATTGCCGCGCGTTCCTCGGCCGCCTCGGGCCCCACGTCATCACCCGATTTCACGGCAGGTTCCGTCCCCGAAATCGCGCGCTGAGGCACGGCGCGGCCTCGCGTCGTGGTCGTCTCAAGCGCACAGTCGGCCATCGGCTCCTCCGGTTGCGTATTGCACAACTCGTCTTGCTGCACGCAACAGAGTGAGCACCCGGCGATACGCCGTCAAGGCTCCATCAGCTCGACTACAGTGCGTGCATGGCTTCAAGCGAGGGGTCGGCCGCACTCGTGCAGTCGGTCGACCGCGCGGTGTCCGTCCTGGAGTTCCTGGCCCTGCACGGCGAGATGGGGATCACCGAACTGGCCGCCGAGCTGGGGGTGCACAAGTCCACCGCGTTCCGGCTGGTGTCCGTGCTCGACTCCAGGGGGCTGGTCGAGCAGGCAGGCGACCGCGGCAAGTACCGGCTCGGCTTCGGCATCGTCCGGCTGGCCGGGGCCACCGCCGCGCAGATGGACCTGTCCCGGGAGGCCCGGCCCGTGTGCGAGCGGCTGGCCGCCCAGGTCGGCGAGACCGTCAACGTGGCCATCCTCGACGGCGGCTACGCCATCAACGTCAGCCAGGTCCGGGGCAGCGCCACCGTCGCGACGATCAACTGGGTCGGGCAGCGCACTCCGCTGCACGCCACCTCCAGCGGCAAGGTCCTGCTGGCCAACCTGCCCGCCTCCGAACAGGAGGAGCTGCTGGCCCGTCCGTTGACCATGTACACACCGCGCACCATCATCGACGCCGGCCTGCTGCGGGCCGAGCTCGACGCCGCCCTGGCCGCCGGCTGGGCCAGCACCGCCGACGAGCTGGAGATCGGCTTGAACGCCGTCGCCGTGCCCATCCGCGGCATGGACGGCAACGTCGCCGCCGCCTTAAGCGTCTCCGGGCCCTCCTACCGCCTCACCACCGACCGCTTCCCCGAGGTAGCCCGCCTGACGTCCGACGGCGCCCGTGAGATCAGCCACCGCATAGGCCACACCGGCTAACCCGCATCTCCAGGCGGGCAAGTGTTGTGGAGAGCGCAACAGTGCGCTTAATCTGCAACAGGCTCAGTGGAGGTGGGCATGTCCGAGCACCCCGACCGGCTGTGGCGGAATCCCGAACCCAGGTCCGGTTACGACGTCGTCATCGTCGGCGGCGGCGGGCACGGTCTGGCCACCGCCTACTACCTGGCCGCCAACCACGGCATCCGCAACGTCGCGGTGCTGGAGAAGGGCTGGCTGGCCGGCGGGAACATGGCCCGCAACACCACGATCATCCGCTCCAACTACCTGTGGGACGAGAGCGCGGCGATCTACGAGCACGCCCTCAAGCTGTGGGAGGGCCTGTCCACCGAGCTGGACTACGACATCCTGTTCAGCCAGCGCGGCGTGCTGAACCTGGCCCACACGCTCCAGGACGTCCGCGAGGGCACACGCCGGGTGAACGCCAACCGCCTCAACGGGGTGGACGCGGAGTGGCTGGACCCGGACGAGGTCCGAGAGTTCTGCCCGATCGTCAACACCTCGCCGGACGTGCGCTACCCGGTGTTGGGCGCGACGCTGCAACCGCGGGCCGGGATCGCCAAGCACGACCACGTGGCCTGGGCCTTCGCCCGCAAGGCCGACGAGCTCGGCGTCGACCTGATCCAGGGCTGCGAGGTCACCGGCTTTATCAAGCAGGGCAACAAGGTTGTCGGGGTGGAGACGAACCTGGGGCCGATCCGCGCGGGCCGGGTCGGGCTGGCGGCGGCGGGACACAGCAGCGTCTTGGCCAGCCTGGCCGGCATCCGACTGCCGGTGCAGAGCCATCCGTTGCAGGCACTGGTGTCGGAGCTGCTGGAGCCGGTGCACCCCTGCGTGGTGATGTCCAACCACGTGCACGTCTACGTCAGCCAGGCCCACAAGGGCGAACTGGTGATGGGCGCGGGTATCGACCCGTACAACTCCTATACCCAGCGCGGTTCCGTGCACGTGATCGAGCAGCAGATGGCGGCCGCGCTGGAACTGTTCCCGCTGTTCGCCCGAGCCCACGTGTTGCGGACGTGGGGCGGCATCGTGGACGTCACGCCGGACGCGTCGCCGATCATCGGGCCGACCCCGGTGGACGAGCTCTTCGTCAACTGTGGTTGGGGCACCGGCGGTTTCAAGGCGACGCCGGCCTCGGGCTGGACGTACGCGCACACGCTGGCCACCGGCAAGGCGCACCCGCTCAACGAGCCCTTCGCCCTGGACCGCTTCACCACCGGCGCGCTGATCGACGAGCACGGTGCCGCGGCCGTCGCACACTAGAGGGAGGTACCGATGTTGCTCATCCCATGCCCCTGGTGCGGCGACCGCGACGAGACGGAGTTCCACTACGGCGGCCAGGCCGGTGTGCCATATCCGGCGCGCCCGGCCGATCTGTCCGATGAGGACTGGGGCGAATACCTGTTCGTGCGGGACAATGCCAAGGGCCCCTTCACCGAACGCTGGTCGCACTCGGCCGGCTGTCGGCGCTGGTTCACCATCGTCCGCGACACGGCGACGAACGAGATCGCGCGATGAGACTCCCTGAGGGCGGCCGCATCGACCGGACGAAGCCGTTGCGCTTCACCGTGGACGGCATCGAGCACATGGGCTGCGCCGGCGACACGCTGGCCTCGGCGATGATCGCCAACGGGCTGCTGGAGGTCGCGCCGAGCGCGTACCTCGGCCGACCGCGAGGGATCTTCGCCGCCGGTGTGGACGAGCCGAACGCCTTGGTGCAGCTGGACGATCCGATGCAGCTGGCCACGACCACCGAGCTGGTGGACGGCCTGGCGGCAACCCTGTTGTCCGGCAAGGGAAGGCTGACCGGCAAGCCCGACCCGGACCGGTACGACAAGCGAAACGCGCACTGTGACGTGTTGGTCGTCGGCGGCGGCCCGGCCGGGGTCGCGGCGGCGCTGGCCGCCGGGCGGACCGGGGCCCGCGTGATCCTCGCCGACGAGCAACGCGAGCTGGGCGGCGGCCTGCTGACGGAGAACCGACTGCTGGACTGGCTGGCCGACGCCGTCGATGAGCTGGACGCCCTGCCCGAGACGAGGATACTCACCGGCACCACGGCGTTCGGCTACTACGACCAGAACTTCGTTGCTCTGGCCGAGAAACACCGTCTCTGGCACGTCCGCGCCAAGCGAGTCGTGTTGGCCACGGGCGCCCACGAGCGGCCGCTGGTGTTCGTCGACAACGACCTGCCCGGAATCATGCTGTCCTCGGCGGTTCGCCAGTACGTCAACCGTTACGCGGCCCTGCCGGGCGAGAACATCGTGGTGGCCACGACAAACGACGCCGCCTATGGCACCGCCCTCGACCTGGCCACCCGGGTTTCGGCCATTGTGGACAGTCGGCCGGAGCCGCCGGCGGAGCTGGTGCGCCGGGTCCGGGAACTGGGTATCGAGGTGCTCGCCGGCTCGGTGGTCCACCAGGCGCTGGGCACGCGGCGGATCAGCGGCGTCCGAGTCGGCGACCGCTTGATCGCCTGCGACCTGCTCGCGGTGTCCGGCGGTTGGAACCCGGCGGTGCACCTGTTCTCCCAGTCCCAGGGCCGGACCCGGTACGACGAGCGGGTCGCCGCCTTCGTGCCGGACAAATCCGTGCAGGCGCAACACATCGTGGGCGCCGCGAACGCTGTCTACGACCTCGCCGGCTGCCTGACGGAAGGCTTCCACGCCGGCCTGGATGCGGCCCAGTTGACCGGGTTCGACGGCGTCCCGCCCCAGACACCGTACACGGCAACGGAAACCGTCGCACCGCCAGCTCCGGTGTGGTTCGTCGACGGACCCGAGGACCGCCAGTTCGTTGACCTGCAACGGGATGCGACCGTGGCCGACGTGCGGCGGGCCACCGGCACGGGCCTGCGGTCGGTGGAGCACGTCAAGCGGTACACGACCATCGGCACCGCGCACGACCAGGGCAAGACGTCCGGCTTCGCGGCGATCGGCGTCATCGCGCAGCTGCTCGGGACCGACAGTCCACAGGGGACGACCACCTACCGGCCGCCCTACACGCCGGTGTCGTTCGCGCTGCTGGCCGGGCGGGATCGGGGCGAGCTGCACGATCCCGTGCGCATGACGCCGATCCACGACTGGCACGTCCGCAACGGCGCGGTGTTCGAGAACGTCGGCCAGTGGCAGCGCCCCCGGTACTACCCGCTGCCGGGCGAGGACATGAAGGCGGCCGTGCTGCGCGAGTGCCGGGCCGCCCGCACCGGCGTGGCGGTGATGGACGCGTCCACCCTCGGTAAGATCGACATCCAGGGGCCGGACGCCGGCGAGTTCCTCAACCGCATGTACACCAACGCTTTCGCCAAGCTCAAGGTCGGCCACTGCCGATACGGGCTGCTGTGCAAGGCCGACGGCATGGTGTTCGACGACGGCGTGGTCCTGCGCGTCGCCGAGAACCGCTTCCTGGCAACGACAACGACCGGCAACGCGGCCGCGGTGCTGGACTGGTTCGAGGAGTGGGCGCAGACGGAGTGGCCGGACCTCAAGGTGTGGTTCACCTCCGTCACCGAGCAGTGGGCGACCATCGCGGTGGTCGGCCCGCGGGCCCGCACCGTGCTCGGCATCGTCGCGCCGGACGTGGACTGCTCGGCCGAGTCGTTCGAGTTCATGACCTTCCGCGACGCCGCGCTGGCCGACGGCACGCCTGCGCGGATCGCCCGGGTGTCGTTCTCCGGCGAGCTGGCGTTCGAGATCAACGTGGACGGCCGGCACGGGCGCGAGGTCTGGGACGCGGTGCTGGCCACCGGGCTGCCCACGCCGTACGGCACCGAGACGATGCACGTGCTGCGGGCCGAGAAGGGCTACGTGATCGTCGGCCAGGACACCGACGGCACCGTGACGCCGCAGGACCTCGGCATGGAGTGGATCGTGTCGCCGCGCAAGGACTTCGTCGGCAAGCGCTCGTACCAGCGGCCCGACGCCGGCCGCCCGGACCGCAAGCAGCTCGTCGGCCTGCTGCCGGTCGACCCCGACGACCTGCTGCCCGAGGGCGCGCAGCTGATCACCCCGGACACGCCGCTCACGCCGCCGGTGCCGATGCTCGGGCACGTGACGTCGAGCTACCACAGTGCCGCGCTGGCGCGGACCTTCGCGCTGGCCCTGGTCAAGGGCGGCCGACAGCTGATCGGGCGGACCGTGCTGGCGCCGCTGCGCGACCGGACCATCGCCGCCACGGTCACCGAGCCGATCTTCTACGACCCGGAGGGGACCCGGCGAGATGGCTGAGCTGCGCGAGATCGCCCTGACCCACCAGGTCGACCTGCGGGTCGACCCCGTCGACCCGGCGGTGACGCGGATCGGCGACCTGCTCGGCACGCCACTGCCGGTGGTGCCGAACACCGGGTCCGAGGCCGTGCTGTGGCTCGGACCCGATCAGTGGCTGGTGTTCGGGGTGTCCGAGGCCGAGCTGCGGGCCGCGCTGGGCGACACCGCCGGCTCGGTCGTGGACGTCTCGGCCAACCGCGTCGTGTACGAGCTGTCCGGGCCCGACGCGCGCGAGGTGCTGGAGCAGGGCTGCGCCATCGACCTGCACCCCCGCGCGTTCGGGCCGGGCCGGTGCGCGCAGACCATGCTGGCCCGCGCCAACGTGGTGCTGCACCAGGTCGACGACGCTCCGACGTACCGGCTCCTGGTGCGGCCCTCGTTCGCCGGCTACCTCACATCGTGGGTTCGGGACGCGCAGTCGGCGCGGGGCTGACCGCCAGCTCGTCCGGCAGCTGCGACATCTGCCACAGCGGCAGGTGGAAGCTTTCCTTGCGGATCCGCAGGTCGTGGTAGAGCAGCGTGGTCACGCCGATGCTGAACGGCTGGCCGATCGCGGACACCACCGCCGTCAGCACCACGGTCAGCACGATCACGGTCGGCGAGAACATCACGCCGAGCACCGCGGTCGGGTCCGGCTGGGCGCCGGCCCTGGTCGGCATGATGCTGCCCAACTGGGAGAACTGGACGAAGTTCACCGGCAGCTGGGCCAGGTTGCTCGCCACGCCGACCATGACCCCGACCAGCAGCAGGATGCCGAACACCCGCCACCAGCCGCCGGACACCAGCCAGCGGGACCGGCGCATCGCGGTCAGCACGGGCGCCGGCTCCAGGATCAGCGCCGGCGCGGCCAGCGCCCAGGAGATCGACAGGTAGAGGCCCACGACCATGCCGCCCATGAACACGAGGAAGGCGAGCGCGACCAGCCCCGGGGCGTTGGCGGCGTAGGCCAGGACGAGGATCACCACGAACGGCACGAAGCCGCAGGCGATCCAGACCAGCGCGATCAGCAGCGTGAGCCCCAGCAGCGGCAGCATGCGGGGTGCGGCCGCACGCAGCGCCTGCCCCATCGAGGTGGCCCGGCCCAGCACCGCGCGGCTCACCACCACGGTGACGGTGGTCTGCGTGACCATCGACGCCCCGATCAGCATCACCATCACGACCAGGAGAACCAACGCGAAGCTGCCGAAGAACGCCGCAATCGCGTCGCTCGACGGCCGGGCTCCCGTCGTCATCGCGGGCAGCTTCGCGAGCAGGAGGAGCGCCGGCACGATCGTCACGGCCATGGCGATCAGGGAGAGCAGGAACGGCAGCAGGATGGCCGACCGCCAGTTGCGGAAGACGGCCTTGAACGAGCCGTTGATCATGGCCCCGACGTCGAGCGGGCGCAGCGGGATCACGCCCGGCCGGGGCGCCTCGCCGTACGGCAGCGGCGGGGGCTGTTCCTGCGGCTGCGGGTAGTGGATGTACTGCTCCGGATTGTCCGTCATGTCTCCCCCTGGGGTACCGGCTCACATGGTGTCACGCCGGTACCACGGCGGTGCCGGAAACCCCTGTTGATCAGGCCGTTCGGCCGTCCTGGTTAGCCCGATCGAGGCACATCCGGCGGGACTCGTGATCGCGCACCGTACCGGGAACACCGGCCGTGACCTGCGAGAACTCCCCTATCGGGCGAGAATCGCGAACTTATCCGCGCCGGACTCTCCGCACCGGGCCCCGGTGGTGGCATGATGTGGCGTGAGACCGGGGCTTTTCGTTGTGATGGCCTGGCTCGGCTTACAGGGAGTTAGTGGTATGGCGCAGGGCAATGTGAAGTGGTTCAACAGCGAAAAGGGCTTCGGGTTCATCGCGCAGGACGGTGGCGGTCCCGACGTCTTCGTGCACTACTCGGAGATCCAGGGTAACGGCTTCAAGACCCTGGACGAGGGGCAGCGCGTGGAGTTCGAGATCGGCCAGGGCCAGAAGGGCCCGCAGGCCCAGAGCGTCCGCGCCATCTGAGCAGCCGAACAGAAGGACCCCGCACCTGACGGTGCGGGGTTCTTCTGTGTCATGGCCCTGCCTCCGGCAGGGCGGGTCGGGCCCCGGG
>DASWRQ010000229.1:0-35656 GCA_036403095.1 Kutzneria sp.
TGGCCGATTCGGGGACACGGGCGATGTACGCGGCGGACGCCTCCAACTACCGGCACGTGCCGCTGGTGGTGGTCCGGCCGCGCTCGGTCGACGCCGTGGTGGCGGCCGTCGGCATGGCCGCTGAGCTGGGCGTGTCGATCACCAACCGGGGCGCGGGCACGAGCATCGCCGGCAACGCCTGCGGCGAGGGCATGGTGCTGGACTTCGCCCGTCACCTGGGCGAGGTGCTGGACGTGGACCCTTCGTCGCGGACGGCGCGGGTGCAGCCGGGGGTGGTGCCGGATGTGCTCAACCGCACGGCCGGGCCGCACGGTCTGCACTTCGCGCCCGATCCGTCGACCCACAGCCGCTGCACGATCGGCGGGATGATCGGCAACAACGCCTGCGGTGCGCACTCGGTGGCGTGGGGCAAGACGGTGGACAACGTCGAATCGCTGGACGTGCTGCTGCCGGACGGGACCCGGTTCGAGGCGGGGCCGGTGGTCAACGACCTGTTGCCGGTGCATGGACGGTTGCGGGCGCTTCGTGACGACGTGCTGGCGGCGGTGCGGACCGGTTTCCCGCGCATTCCGCGGCGGGTGTCGGGCTACAACCTCGATCAGCTGTTGCCGGAGCACGGCTTCCATGTCGGACGGGCGCTGGTCGGCAGCGAGGGCACCTGTGTGACGGTGCTCGGCGCGACCGTTCGGCTGGTGGAGATCCCTCGTTCGCGGGCGTTGGTGGTGCTGGGTTTCGAGGACACCTACGCGGCGGCCGATCAGGTGGTGGCGCTGCTGTCGCTGGACGTGCTGGCGATCGAGGGCGTGAACGAGGACATCGTGTCGATCCTGCGGCAGCGCAAGCCGGGGACGCCGGGTCTTCGGGCGCTGCCGTCCGGGCGGAGTTGGCTGTTCGTGGAGACCGTCGACCCGGACGCCGTGGTGGCGGCGATGCCCGGCGCGACCGGGTCGGTGGTCGTGACGGATCCGGCGCGGATGCGGGAGCTGTGGCGGATCCGGGAGGACGGGGCCGGGTTGGCCACCCGGATGCCCGATGGTGCCGAGGCGTGGTCGGGTTGGGAGGACGCCGCGGTGCCCCCTTCAAGCCTCGGCGCGTACTTGCGGGACTTCGACCGGCTGCTGGGACGTCACGGCCGGCGCGGGCCGACTTATGGGCACTACGGCGACGGGTGCCTGCATGTGCGGATCGATTTCGACCTGCGCGGGCCGGGGTATCGGTCGTTCCTGGAGGAGGCCGCGGACCTGGTGGTGTCGCACGGGGGTTCGCTGTCCGGTGAGCACGGTGACGGGCAGGCGCGGTCGGAGTTGTTGCCGCGTATGTACTCCCCCGAGATCATGGCCGCCTTCGGCCGGTTCAAGGCGATCTTCGACCCCCGGGGGCTGATGAATCCCGGCCGGATCGTGGATCCGCTGCCGTTGGACGCCGATCTGCGTGTTGTTGTTGCCCCCGCTCGGATCCCTCTTCGCACTTCGTTGGCTTTGCATGCCGATCAGGGCTCGTTGGCCGCCGCTTCCCGGCGCTGCGTCGGCGTCGGCAAGTGCCTGACGACGTCCGGTGGCGTGATGTGCCCGAGCTATCGGGTCACTGGCGAGGAGAAGCATTCCACCCGTGGGCGGGCACGACTGCTGTTCGACATGCTCAACGGTTCCGTTGTGCGGGGCGGTTGGCGGTCTGCCGAGGTTCGCGAGGCGCTGGACTTGTGCTTGTCCTGCAAGGGATGCAAGCGAGACTGTCCGGTCGATGTGGACATGGCCACGTACAAGGCCGAGTTCCTGCACCAGCACTACCGTGGACGACTTCGGCCGATGTCCCACTACTCCATGGGTTTTCTCCCGTTGTGGCTCGCCTTGGCTCCCGGTATCGTGCGGGCCCTTGGCGATGTTCGCGTGGTGAAACGCCTCGGCGGCATCGATCCCCGACGCTCAATGCCGACCGTGTCTGCGCGGTCGTTCCGTTCCCAGTTCAGGGGCTCCACCGCCGGCGATCCCGTGGTGTTGTTCCCCGACACCTTCACCGACCACTTCGATCCCCAGGTCGGTCTCGACGCCGTGACCGTACTGGAACGCCTGGGCTTCTCAGTCTCCTTGCCCCGCAAGCGTGTCTGTTGTGGACTGACGTGGATGTCCACCGGTCAGCTCGGGACGGCACGTCGGGTGCTCCGCCGCACCGCCCGTATCCTCGACGGCTCTTCGGTCCCCGTCGTGGGGCTCGAACCCAGCTGCACCGCTTTCCTTCGGCACGACGCCTTGGAGCTCACCTCCGACCCCTCCGTTCAGCGGCTTTCCTCGCGCGTCCGCACCTTCGCCGAGCAGGTCGCCCCCGCCATCGGGCCTTTGGGCTCCGCCAGGGCTGTCATGCAGCCACACTGCCACCAGTACGCCGACCTCGGCCTCGACGCCGACCGTTCCGTCCTCCAGACCGCCGGCGTCGACACCACCGTCCTCGACGCCGGCTGTTGCGGCCTCGCCGGCAACTTCGGCTTCGAGGCCGGCCACTACGACATCTCGGTGGCCGTGGCCGAACACGCCTTGCTACCCGCCGTCCGCGCCACCTCGGACCCCATCCTCGCCGACGGCTTCAGCTGCCGCACCCAACTACGCCAGCTGACCGATCGCGAGCCCATCCACCTGGCAACCCTGCTGGCGCGACTCCAAGATGCAGGCGAGTAATCCACACCGGCCACGGACTTCGCACCCGGCACCGTCGGTTTCAGGGTGCCAGCCCGGCGACGCGCTCGGCCGCCGCCACCCTAAGCGGATGTAAAGCGTTGACCGTTGGCCTTGTCGCCACCGGGATTCAACCCGACATTGAGCCTCATGACTGTGAACGTCAACGAGGACGTGCGGCCGCGGCGGGGCGTGATCGGCAACGTGCTGCGCGGATCCATCGGCAATCTCATCGAATGGTACGACTGGTACGCCTACACGGCGTTCAGCCTGTACTTCGCCAAGGTGTTCTTCCCGGCGGGCGACTCCACGGCCCAGCTGCTCAACACCGCGGGCGTGTTCGCGGTCGGCTTCCTGATGCGGCCCATCGGTGGTTGGATCATGGGCCGGTACGCCGATCGGCACGGCCGCCGGGCGGCGCTGACGTTATCCGTGGCGATGATGGCGGTCGGGTCGCTGGTCATCGCGCTGACCCCCGGGTACGCCTCCATCGGGGTGGCGGCCCCCTTGCTCCTGGTGGTCGCGCGGCTGAGCCAGGGCATCTCGGTCGGCGGGGAGTACGCGACCTCGGCGACGTACCTGTCCGAAGTGGCCACGCCGGGCAAGCGTGGCTTCTACTCGAGCTTCCAGTACGTCACGCTGACGGCCGGCCAACTGGTGGCGCTGGGCGTGCAGATCATCCTGCAGAACACGTTGTCGTCGGCCGAGATGGCGTCGTGGGGCTGGCGGATCGCCTTTGTCATCGGGGCGTTCGGCGCGGTGGTCGTCATGTGGCTGCGACGCACCATGGACGAGTCGCAGGCCTACCTCAGCCAGAGCTCGAGCGAACGGGGCAGCCTGCGGGTGCTGCTGCGGTATCCCCGGCAGTGCCTGCTGGTGTGCGGGCTGACCCTGGGCGGCACGGTCGCGTTCTACACCTACACCACGTACCTGCAGAAGTTCATGGTCAACACCAGCAAGATCGACATCAAGACGGTGAGCTGGGTGAACTTCCTGGCGCTGCTGGTCTTCGTGCTGATCCAGCCGCTGGCCGGGGCGCTGTCCGACCGGATCGGGCGACGGCCGCTGCTGCTGTTCTTCGGCGTCGCCGGGTCCGCCATGACGGTGCCGCTGATGATGCTGCTGGCCGACACCCACTCGGCGATCCCGGCGTTCCTGATCATGCTGGGCTCGCTGGTCGTGGTCACCGGCTACACCTCGATCAACGCCATCGTGAAGGCCGAGCTGTTCCCGACCAACGTGCGGGCGATGGGCGTCGGCCTGCCGTACGCGCTGACGGTGGCGATCTTCGGCGGCACCGCCGAGTACATCGCGCTGTGGTTCAAGCAGGCCGGGTTGGAGGAGGGCTTCTTCTACTACGTCGGCGGCTGCATCCTCGTCTCGCTGTTCGTCTACGCCCTCATGCCGGAAACCACCAAGGAATCGGCGCTGGATAACTCGGGGCTGGATGGTTAGGTGGGGACCGTGCGAGTGCTACTGGTCGAGGACGACGACGGGGTCGGCGACGCCCTGGTCGAGGCGCTCGGGGCGGCCGGCCACCGGCCGACCCGGGCCCGGCGCGGCGCCGACGCGCTGACCGGGCACCATCACGCCGACCTGGTGCTGCTCGACCTGGGCCTGCCCGATCTGCACGGCCTGGACGTGCTGCGCAAGCTGCGGAAGGTCACCGACCTGCCGGTGCTGGTGCTGACCGCGCACGGCGACGAACGCTCCGTCGTGCGCGGCCTGCGCCTCGGGGCCGACGACTACCTGGTCAAACCGGTCCGGCTGGCCGAGCTGCTGGCCCGGATGGAGGCCGTGTGCCGGCGGGCGGCGGCGCGGGCCACGCCGCCGCCGACCGTGGTGGAGATCGGCGACGTGCGGATCGACCTGCACGCCCGGCAGGTTTTCACCGGTTCCGAGCTGGTTCCGTTGACGTCCAAGGAGTTCGACGTGCTGGCGGTGCTGGCCGTGCGGCCCGGGGCCGCGGTCAGCCGGCAGCTGCTGATGGACGAGGTCTGGGGCGACGCGTACCTGGCGATCTCGCGGTCGCTGGACGTGCATGTGGCGCAACTGCGGGCCAAGCTGCGGCGACCCGGGCTGCTGACCACGATCCGCAACTTCGGCTACCGGCTCGGCTGACGTGCGGACCCGGCTGCTGGTCGTGCTGCTGGCCTTCTCCGTAACGGCGGTGGCGGCCTTCGCGTGGCCGCTGCTGCTGGTGACCGCTCGCGAGCGCACCCAGCAGCTGTCCATCGGGCGGACGGCAGACCTGGCCCGGTTCGCCGGGCTGGCCCAGCAGGACGACTCCGAGCAGCTGGTCAGCGAGGTCAACCGCTACGCGGCGCTCTACGGCGAGCCGGTGATCGTCGTCGACGCCACCCGCCGGCCCATCGTCGCCGCCGGACTGTCCGTCGACGATGTGGCGTCCGTGATCGACGCCGCCCTGCGCAACCAGCCCGCGCCGGCCATGGACACCGTGCTGCCTTGGTCCACTTCGGACGTTCTCGTGGCCCGCCCCATCGGCACCGGCTCCCGCGTGATCGGCGCCGTTGTCATGCGGGCCTCCGTCCGCGCCGCCGCGGCCGACGTTCTCCACGGCTGGGCCGTGATCATCGCCGGCGCGTTCGCCGCCCTGGTCGGCTTCGTGCTGCTGGCCCTGGTGGTCGCCCGGTGGGTGCTTCGGCCACTGGCCGAGCTCTCCCTCGGTCTCGGCGCCGTCGCCGCCGGTCAGCCCCATGCCCATGTGCGCGGCCGTCTCGGTCCACGCGAACTCCGCGAGCTGGCTTCCTCCTTCAACCGCATGTCGGACGCCGTCAGCGAGGCCGCCGAGCAGCAGCGCCGGCTCATCTCCGACGCTTCCCATCAGCTCCGCAACCCCCTGGCCGCCTTGCGTCTGCGCGTCGATTCCTTGGCCCCTCGCGTTGTCGTCGACGGCCAGCCTTCATATAGGTCCGCCGTCCAGGAGGTCGAACGTCTGGAGTCCCTTTTGGACAGTCTGCTGGCCATGGCCCATGCCGAGCACACCGCCACCCGCCTCGCCGTTTCCCCGGACACCGAGGTCTGCGTCGCCGCCGTGGTCGTTCTCGAACGCCTCGACGCCTGGTCCGTCGCCGCCGCCGACGCCGGCGTTTCGTTGGTGCAGGGCGATGTGGACAACTCTTTCGAGGTCCGCTGCCCCGAGCACGACCTCAGCCAGGCCCTCGACGTGGTGTTGGACAACGCCATCAAGTACGGCGGCTCTCGCGTGGTCGTCTCTTGTGTCGCCGGCGCCATCACCGTGGTGGACAACGGCCCTGGCCTCAGCCCGTCGGAACTCTCGCTGGCCACCACCCGCTTTTGGCGTTCCCGGGCCAGCAGCCATCCCCGCGGCAGCGGCCTCGGCCTGTCCATCGCCGACCGCCTCGTCACCGCCCGCGGCGGCCGATTGTCGTTGCAGGCGGGAGAATCCGGCGGCCTGACCGTGACCATCGAGGTCCCGACATGAAGCGCCGAACCTTCCTCACCGCGGCCCTGGCCGGCGCCTTCGCGGCCGGGTGCACTGCCCCCGGGCCCACCCGTTCCCTCACCATCGCCGCCGGCGAGTCCGGCGGCTTCTACCTGGCGTTCGGGCGCCTGCTGGCGACCGAGATCAACGCCATGCAGCCGTGGCTGCGGTGCAGCGCCGTCGAAACCACCGCCAGCCTGGCCAACATCGACCTGCTCCGCACCGGCAAGGCCGATCTGGCCCTGGTCCTGGCCGACACCGCTCGCGCCGCCGGCTCGGCCCAGGCCCCCTTCACCACGGCCGTCGGCCTCAGCGCCCTCGGCCGTGTGTACGAGAACTACCTACAACTGGTAGTCCGCAACGACTCGCCCTTCGGTGCAGTGTCCGATTTGGACGGACGGGTGGTGTCGTTGGGCGCCGCCGGATCCGGCGCCTCACTCACCGGCGACCGCATCATCGCCGCCGCCGGCATCACCCCCCACGTGCAGCATCTTCCCTTGGCCGACGCCGTTTCCGCCCTGTCCGACGGCGCCATCGACGCCCTGCTCTGGTCCGGCGGCGTCCCCACCCCCGCCCTCGCGGCGCTCGACTCCGCCGTCGGCATCCGCCTGCTCCCCCTGGACCGCGTCCTGCCCGCTCTACGGTCCCGCCACGGCATGCTGTACGAGCAGCTCCCCGTCCCCTCCGGCGCTTACCGCTTCGTGCACCAGGTTCCCACCATCGGCGTCGCCAACCTCCTGGTCGGCCTGCCCTCCTTGCCGGACGACGTCGCCACGGCCGTCGTCGGCGTCCTCATCGACCGCGCCGACCAGCTCGTCCCGCAGAAGGCCCTGGGCACCCAGTTCCTCGACATCCAGACCCTCATCGGCACCGCCGACCTCCCCCTGCACCCGGGCGCCGCCGCGGCCTACCGCCAACACCACGGCTAGCACGGCGGCGCCTGGTCGATCATCACGGTGCGATGAGCACCTTCCCGGTGCGGCCGACCGACTCGGCCTCGGCGACCGCGGCGTGGATCTGGTCCAGGCCGAACTTCTTGCCAGCAGAGGTCTCCAGCACGCCGGCGCGGATCAGGTCGGCGATCTCGTCGATCAGCTGCTGGATGGCGGGCCGGCCGGGCGGGAAGAAGCCGGACGTGTGCAGCCGCGGCAGCCAGTAGCCCAGCCAGTACACCTCGAGCCTGCGCCGGCCGGACAACGTGAGCCGCGGGTCGTCGCCCACGCTGACGCCCTCGCCGGTCAGCGATCCGTAGAGCAGCATGCGCCCTTCTTCGGACAGCGATCGGAAGATCTGGCTGCCGACCTCGCCAGCCACCGGGTCGAGCGCGAAGTCCACGCCCCGTGGGCCGACGATCGCGCGGACCTGCTCGTCGATGGGACCGTCGTCAGAGACGATCACCTCGTCCGCGCCGAGGTCCTTGAGCTCTGGCACGGCTTCGCGGCGTCGCACCACGTTGACGGTCCGGATGCCGTCGTGCCGGGCCAGTCGGATGATCATGCGGCCCAGCTCCGAGCCGGCGGCGGACTGGAGCAGCCACTGCCCATGCGGCACGGCCAGCACGTGGCGCACCATCAGGATCGCCGTGGCCGGGTTGATCATGAGCGACGCCACCTGCTCGTCCGGGATGTCGTCCGGCACCGGCCAGGTGGTCTGGGCCGGCGCGACCGCGTACTCCGCCCAGTTGCCGCCCGGGCCGTTGTGCGCGAACACCCGCCGGCCGACGGACAGCCCCTCGACGCCGGGCCCGAGCGCGTCGATCACGGCCGCGCTCTCGAAACCGGCGCCGGACGGAAAGTGCTCGGCCACGCCGGAGTAGTGGCCGCGGACGTAGAGCAGGTCGGACGGGTTGACCGGGCTTAACTTGATCTTCAGTCGCACCATGCCCGGACCAGGCTCGGGCACGGGCCGGTCGGTGACGGTCAGCACGTCCGCCGGCTCCCCGTAGCGGTCGAAGCGAATGGCCTTCATTTCCCCAGCCTTTCAACGTGACGCTGATCCACCGTGGTTTCTCCCGGCGATGCGGCGCAGCTGCCGACACCAAGACTGCTGCGCCGGCGATCGCGTCGGGTAAGCCTGTCGATACTGGTAGCGGCAGGGCGACGTTAGGCTTGGCCGATGGGCAAGGCGAACCATCTCGGCGACTACCTGCGGGCCCGGCGCGGCCAGGTCATGCCGTCGGAGGTGGGGCTGGAGCCGGGGCCGCGGCGGCGGGTCGCCGGTCTGCGCCGCGACGAGCTCGCCATGCTGGCCGGGATCAGCAGCGAGTACCTGCAACGGCTGGAGCAGGGCCGGGACCGGCATCCCTCGGCCGAGGTGCTCGACTCCATCGCCCGGGCCTTGCGCATGGACGGCCGGGCGACCGCCTACCTGCGCCGGCTGGCCCGGCCCGTCACCGCGCCATGCCAACGGCAGGCCGAGCCGGTCCCGGCCGCCGTCGCCGAACTCGTCGACCAGCTGCCCATGCCGGCGGTTGTGGTCAGCCGGTATCAGGACGTGCTGGCGGCCAATCCCATCGCGACGGCGCTGTCGCCGGGCTTTGCCGTCGGCGAGAACCTGTCCCGGTGGCGTTTCCTGGATCCGGCCGCCCGAGAGGTGTATCCCGACTGGGCCGCCGCCACCGCACAGGCCGCCGGAGGTTTGCGGGCACTGTCCGCCGTCGATCCGGACGATCCCCGGCTACGCGCCCTCATCGATGAGCTGTCCAGCCGCAGCGAGCGCTTCAAACAGCTCTGGGACCAGGCCGAGGTCGGCTACAGCGGCGGCCTCGTCCACCTGCGGCACGCCGAGGTCGGGGACGTCCATCTGACCAGCACCAAGCTCGACCTCCCGCACGCGGAGGGCCTGCACCTGCTGACCTACCACGCCTCGCCCGGCAGCCCGTCGGCCCGGGCGCTCGACCGGCTGCGCGAGCTGACAGCAGCCGGATAGTGGTCGACGGCCGGCGGCACGGCTCCGCACCGCCGTCGAGGGCGCGATCCTGTTGGCCCGCCCGCAGCGGACCGTCGCGCCGCTCGACGACGTGGAGGCGGAGCTCAGCCTGCTACCGACATGCCGTACTCACCCACCAGCGTGATATCGGTGAATTCCGGCGCCTCGACGGCGCGGGCCGCGAAGTCCTGCTGGAACTCCTTGAACGCGGCCGACCGCTGCAACGGGTTGTCCTCGCCGTCGTATGCCACGAGGTGCACGAACGTGACGCCGTCGGCCAGCCGGAACGTCGCGTAGCGGAAGCCGCCGGGGTCGTCGGCGTTGAGCTCGCGGTAGACCGCCTCGACCAGGCGCTGGTTCTCCTCGGCCGACTCCGGCTTGGTGCGGTAGCGGACCATCACTGTCTTGAGCACGGGGTTCCTCCCGGTTGTGGGTTTCGCCAGTACCTACCCGCGGCGCGGCCCGGACTCATCGCGATGAGTTCCGACGGGGCGACGAGTATGTACCCCGTGACGTTCGACCTTGACGCGCATCGGCGGGAGCTGCTGGCGCACTGCTACCGCATGACCGGCTCCGTCTCCGACGCCGAGGACCTGGTGCAGGAGACGATGTTGCGGGCGTGGCGGGCCCGCGACGACTTCGATCCCGGACGGGCGTCGCTGCGGACCTGGCTGTACCGGATCGCGACCAACGTGTGCCTGACCGCCCTCGAACGACGCGTTCGGCGGCCCCTGCCGTCCGGGCTCGGCGGCGCCACCCTCGATCCCGACACCACGCTCGTGCGCAGCCCGGAAGTGCCGTGGCTGCAACCCATTCCCGACGCCCTTCTGGGTGATGACCCGGCCGCCATCGTCGCTTCTCGCGGCAGCGTTCGGCTGGCGCTCGTCGCCGCCTTGCAGCACCTGTCCGCCCGGCAACGGGCCGTGCTGCTCCTGCGGGACGTGCTCGCCTGGCCCGCCGCCGAGGTCGCTTCCCTGCTCGGCACGTCCGTCGCCGCCGTCAACAGCCTGCTCCAGCGGGCCCGCACCCAGCTCGCCGACGTCTCCGAGGACACCGTCACCGAGACTCCCGAGCAGCGCTCCGTCCTCGACCGCTTCGCCGCCGCCTTCGAGAACTCCGACGCCGCCCTGCTCAGCCGCCTGCTGGCCGAGGAGGTCACCCTCGAGATGCCTCCGCACAGCACCTGGTTCGCCGGCCACCACGCCGTCTGCACCTTCCTCGGACGGGTGGTTCGCTCCGGTCGTTGGCGTCTCATGCCCATGCGCGCCAACGGCCAGCCGGCGTTCGCCACCTATCTCGACGACCACGAACACGGCATCACAGTGCTGTCCCTCACCGGCGATCAGGTCACCAGCGTCGTGGCGTTCCAGGATCCGTCTTTGTTGGAGTTCTTCGGTATGTCCGCTGATTGAGCAAGCGTTCACCTTCACTCATCACTGAAGCCATAGCGCATCCTGCACCTGTTACCTTCCCCGTATGCACCGCTGGCTGAAGGTCGTCGCGCACGTGGTCGAGCCCTCGCACAACGCGGCCGGCGCTGTGCACGGCACGGCCATCTGCGCGGCGCTGATCGCTGTCGTCGAGGACCACAATGGACTGATCGACTCGATCGTGGCCGTGCCGGCGACGCTGCTGGTGTACTGGATCGCCTTCTCCTACGCCCATTTCCTCCAGGAAGGCATCGCCGGGGGCTCACCGCGCTGGCTGCGCGGCCTGCGGCACTCGTTGGCCGAGGAGTTCTCGATCGTGGAGAACGCCCTGCTGCCGCTGGTCGTGTTGCTGCTACTGGCGGCGGCGGGCGTGCCGATCGACACGGCGGTGTGGATCTCGCTGGGCTCGGCGGTGGCGCTGATGTTCGGCTGGGGCCTGCTCGCGGCCGGCCGCAGCGGGCACTCCGGCCGGGCCAGCATCGGCATCGGCCTGACCAGCGCGCTCGTGGGGGCACTGGTCATCGTCCTGAAGGTCGCGGTGAAAGCCCTGTCCTGACCCGATCTGGCAGGGTGGACGGCATGGAACCGGCCTGTCCGCCCGGATCTTCCAGCATGCCGTGGGTGCGCTGGAGCTGTACACGATGTACCTCGGCGAGCGCCTCGGCTACTACCGGGCGCTCGCGGACGGCCCGCTGACGTCCGCGGAGCTGGCCGCGCGTACCGGAACGGCCGAGCGGTACGCCCGCGAGTGGCTGGCGCACCATGCCGCCGCAGGCCTGGTCGAGGTGGTCGAGCCGGGCCGGTATCTGTTGCCCGATGGCCACGTTCCGGTGCTCGCCGACCCGACCAGCCTGATGTTCGCCACCTCGATGAGCGTGGAGCTCGTCCGGGCGTCGCGGCGGCTCGCCGACGTGGTCGACGCGTTCCGAACCGGCGGCGCGCCGAGGCCGATGACCTGGGAGCCGGAGGGCCGCTGGCCGTCCAACAGGCCGGTATTCATGAACCTGGTCGGCCGGGAGTGGCTGCCGTCCATTCCAGACGTCCACAAGCGACTGTCTGCTTCGGCCCGGGTCGCCGACATCGCCTGCGGTCTCGGCTGGTCGAGCATCGCGATGGCGCTGGCCTACCCGGAGATCACTGTGCACGGCCTCGACCTCGATCCCCGAGCCATCGAGTCGGCCGCCCGCAGCGCCGAGGAGTCCGGTGTGGCCGACCGGGTGCGTTTCTCCGCCGCCGACGCCGCCGGCCTCGACGGCCGGTACGACCTGGTCACGATCATCGAGGCTCTGCACGACTTGTCGCACCCGGTGGCCGTGCTCGACGCCGCCCGGAAGTCCTTGGCCGACGGTGGTTCTGTGCTCGTCATCGACGAGCGGACCGATCCCGAGCCGACCACCCCGGCGTCCCAGCGCGAGCAGTACCTCTACGGCTGGAGCGTCATCTCCTGCCTGCCCGACACCATGAGCCCGCCCGATTCCGCCGCCACCGGCACCGTGATGCGGCCCGAGACCGTACGCCGGTACGCCACCGAGGCCGGCTTCGCCACCATCGAGATGCTGCCCGTCGGCGCCGACAAGTGGTCGTTCTACCTGCTGTCCGACTGAAAGTTCCGACGTATGTGGTGTGGTCGCAGGCCGACCCTGGTCAGGTTGCCGAACGACGGGTTCGGCCGGCCCGGACCGGGTTGGCCGGTCTCGGCGACCAGGCGACGGCATCCGGCCGCCGCGGCTTCCTTGGCGCGGTGGCTGATCAGCGCCGACTGGACACCCCGGCCGCGGCGCGAGGCCAGCGTCGCCGTTGTCGTCAGGTAGGCCACTTCTCCCCGCCGGTAAAGGCAAGCCGCCCCGACGGCCTGTGTCCCGTCCCAGGCGATGAAGTGCCTCGCCCCCGGCTTTCCCACCGAGGCCGCCAGGGTCGGCCGCAGGTGTGGGCCGAGGCCGAACCCACGGGCGATGACGTCGGTCCACTCTCCCGCCTGAGCCGGGCCGATCTCGGTGATCGGGAACGCGCTGCCGTCGTCGGGCCGGGCATCTTCGACAGCGCAGCCCAACTTCACCCACGGTTCCATCTCCACCAGGCCGTGCGCCCGGCGGATCTGCTCCCAGCCCGGCGGAAAGGCCCAGGGCGCCAACTGGAGTTCGCCGGCGCCCTGGTGGAAATCCAGGATCGCCAGCAACTCCTCGTCCGTGAGCTGTCGGTCGAAGGCGAACGCCCTTGTCCAGAAATGCCCCGGATCCGGCGGCGCCTTGGCCACCACCCCGCCGGCGACCCGATACGTCGAGATGCCCTCGGACAGGCATTCCGTCACGAAGGCCGCTTCCACCCGCTCGGCTTCCCGGTGCACAGCACCGACGCTAACCGAGATGCGCTCAGGTCGTCAGCAGGATCTTGCCCACGAAACGGCGGGCCTCGATGTCGGCGTGCGCCGCCGCGGCCTCGGCCAGCGGGTAGGTCCGGCCGATGATCGGCGTGAGCCGGCCGGCCGCGGTCTCGTTCAGCACATGCTGCACCCGTCTCGGGGTGTCGGCCCAGAACTCCGGCAACTGCGACATGCCCACCACCGCCGCCAACCTGCGCCGATCGGCCTCGCCGACCACCGTCTCCCCGCCGGCGACCATGCCGTAGGCCGAGAACCGCCCCCCGTTGACGAGCAGCGCCAGCGCCGCCGCCCCCACTTCGCCGCCGATTCCGTCGAAGACCACATCCAGGCCGTCCGGCAGACGGCCCGTCCAGCCCGGCTCCGAGTAGTCCACCGCTCGGGCCCCCAACTTCTCCGCGATGGCCGCCTTCTCGGCGCCACGCACGCCGGCGATCACCGTGGCGCCGGCCCGGACCAGCAGCTGCACCAGGAGGCTGCCGAGGCCACCCACACCCGGCGCGACCAGCACCTTTTCCCCCGCGTGGACCGGAGTTCGTTCCAGCAGGGCGACCGCGGTGCTGCCGTCGTCCAGCACCGCCAGGGCATCGGCCAGGTCCAGGCCCGGCGGCAGCAGGTAGCACTCCTCCGGCCTCGACACCGCCGCCTCCGCGTAGCCGCCGGCCGGCGCTCGGGTGATCACGCGGGCCCGTAGCCAGCCGATGTCCACCCCAGGCCCGACCGCCGACACCCGGCCCGCCACCGCGCCGCCGGGCACGTACGGCGGTGTCACCGGGAACACGGCCGGTGCGCGACCCGACCTGATCAGCGTGTCCAGCCAGCCGACCCCGGCCAGCTCCACGTCCACCAGCAGCTCGCCCGCCGCCGGTTCCGGCGTGGGCCGATCGGTCGCCGTCAGCACGTCCGGCGGGCCGAACCGACTCGCCATGATCGCTCTCATGATCCCAGTGTCGAACCTCCACCAAACCCGAGGTCAAACGTCCTGCCCGCACGGTCACGCCGCGCGGGCAGCTCCCGCGCTCAGCCGAGGTCGCGGACCGCCTCGTCGATCAGGTCCATCTCCCACCTCGCGGCCCTGGCGTCCCTCTCCCGCTCCGCCTTCGCCGCCCGCTTCGCCTCGCTCCTCGGCGAGCCCCCGGCTCCTACGTCCTACGCCGGCGCCTCGAACGTGCCGCCCACCTGCTCGACTCCACCCCCGAGCCCATCGGCCGCATCGCTGCCCAGGTCGGTTACACCTCCGACGCCCCTTCAGCCGCGCCTTCGCCCGCGTCTTCGGCGAATCCCCCGTACCTGGCGCAAAACCTCTGAATGACCCGCCGCGGGTCCCCGTCCCGCGGCGGGCATGAAACGTGCTGTTTCGGCGTCCGGTTCCTAGTTCTCGGAACCGACGCGCCAGCAGTCCGGATCCACCAAGACGGTCTTCCCGGTTTCGGTGGCGACTACATCATGCCGGGCGGCGTCGGTAGACACATCCGTCTGACCGGTGGCGACCATGACCGCCATTGCGGCGCCCGCGATGAACGTCGTGAACAACTTGAGGATTCTCCTTCGTTCAGATCCCCGGTGTTGGACTGCTCGAGCAATCGAACACTATCGGAACCACACGAAAGAGACCTCAAGGGGGTGCCACAGTGACCGGTCTATGAACCTTCATTCACCTCGGGTCGAAAGTCGAGGTCAACCCGTCACACCATCGAGGTGCACATGCACGAGCCGTACACTACCGCCCAGAAGACCACCCTGGTGGGTGAATATGCGTCGTTCGACACCCACACGGAGCCGCATCAGCTCGAGCGTAGAATTTGAATGCGGTTCATGTCTCTACGCGTTGCGACGGACCACTCGCGTCGCCGCGCACCGACCCTCGGGCACCGACGGCGGACCAGCGAGCTCATCCAGACGGGCCTGCACGACCTGCGCCTGAAGATCGCCCCGGTCGACGTAGATGCGCAAGGCCGCACGCCACGAAGCCTCGGCCGTGTCCAGGTCGCCGGCTCGGTGTCGGACCTGACCGAGCAGGTCGAGCGCACGCGCCTCGTCCTCGGCGTGCCAGGTCTGGCGCGCGAGCTCGACAGCGCGCAACGCATGCGCAGTGGCCTCGGCGCGGTCGCCCCCGCGATCAAGGTAAAGCTGAACCAGCTGGATGCGGGCCTCGCGGGCCCCGGCCAGGTCCTGGATCCCCTCCAGCAACGTCACGGCCTGCTCGCAATAGCCCAGGGCACTCACGAAATCGCCGCGTTCGGCAATCAGCGCGCCAATTTCGGCCAAGCATGCGCCCTGCCCGGCGATATCGCCGTTCTCCTCGCGCATGTTGAGCGACTGATGCAGGAACTTCGCGGCGACCTCATATCGACCGCACAACCTGAAGGTGACTCCGAGTCGATACATGGCAAACGCCTGCAAATTGACATCACCCGCGCGTCGAGCAGCCTCCAGTGCCCGCTCAAAAAACGGGATGGCAGCCACGTACTGTTTACGCGACGCTTCAATCCGACCGAGATTATGTTGCGTCGCCGCTATCACGTTGTCAAGGCCGAGTCGTTCCGCGATCCTCGCCGCCCTTTCCAGCCAGGGACGCGCGCCGTCGAAATCCCCGATATGCATCAGGTAATCCGCGAAGTTGTTGGCCGATGCACCCTCCGCGAAATCGCCGGCGTGGACGGACAACGCGATGGCGAGTTCCCACACCTTTCTCGCCGCGTCGATCGAACCGAACCGCAGGAGTGCGGGTCCGACGACCTGAGGCGTCCGCCAGTATTCGAGCCGGTCGTTACGCAATGCCGCCGAGATGATCGCGACGAGATTGCCCTGCTCGATCTCGAACCAGCGGCGCGCCGCGTCCGCGTCGGCGAAGGTCAACGGCGTCACCCCCGGCTCGACCACCAGTGGCGGCACGCCGGCGTCGTACGAGAAGACCTCCCGGTCGGCGGCGTTGGCCGTGTGGAAGTAGAAGTTCTGCAGTCGCACCTCGGCCGCGGTCCGCTCGGCGGCGAAGTCCGGCTCACCAGCCAACACCGCGCCGTAACCGCGGATCAGGTCGTGGAAGCGGTAGCGGTCAAGGTCGCCGTCCTGGTCGAGCAGGTGGGCGTGGACCAGCTCCTCCAGCTCGGTCTCCACGTCGCCGCCGGCCAACGCGGTCGCCGCGCCGACACTGAAGTCCAACCCGACGTGCAGCCCCAGCAAGCGGAACAGCCGCCGCGCTTCCGGATTCAACGCCAGGTATGAGAGCTCGAAGACCTTGGCCAGACTGGTTTCCCCGTCGCCGGTGCCGCCAAGCCGCAGCAGGCGCTGGCCGCGCAGCTTCTCCGCGAACGCGGCGAGTGGCACCCCTGGTCGCCGTCCGACGTGCTCACCGACCAGGGTGATCGCCAACGGGAATCCCTCGCAGATGCCGGCGAGCTGGGCCGCCGCGGTTGCGTCGGACACCGGCCGGCCCATCCGGCTGACCAGTAGCGCGATGCCCTGCTCCGGAGTGAGCGGCTCCACCGTGATGAGCCGCGCGCCGTCGGACAAGGCCAGACCGGAAAGCCGCTTCCTGCTGGTCACGAGCACAAAGGCGGCGCCGAGCAGTGGCAGCACCGCCTGGATCTCGGCCGACGCGTGGGCGTTGTCGATGAGCACCAGCATGCGGCGGCGATCGGCCATCAGCTCCCGCAGACGTCCGGCCCGCGCGTGGGTGGGGACCTGTTCCACGGCGGCGCCCAAGGCGCCGAGGAAGACGTCGATGATCTCGGCCACGCTGATCCGCGGACCACGGCCGAAGCCGTTGAGGTCGACGCGCATCGTGCCGTCGGGGAACCGATGGCGACGAGCCCAATAGTGGGCGAGTGCCGTCTTGCCCACGCCGCCCGGCCCGCCGAGCACGGCCACCCTGGTCGAGGCCGCGTAGGCGGCATCCAGCTGCGTCACCAGGTCCTGGCGGCCGGTGAAGTCGGGCACCGGGTCGGGCAACTGGTCGGGACGCACCCGCCGCTGGCCGCCGACGTTCTGGCCGACCACGTCACGGCCGGCGGTGAGCCGCTCGTGGAAGCGCTGTATCTCGGCGGCGGAGTCCTCGTCGACGTTGTCCCGCATACGTTTGCGGAACTCGAGGAAGAAGGACGTCGCCTCGTCCACGCGCCACTGGGCGTACAGCGCGCGCAGACGCTGCTTGGCGGCGAGCAGGTTGTCGCCGTGGTCCCGGTCCAGCTCGTCGAGCCGGCGCAGCGCCTCGGCCGGGTCGCCGACGTCGACCAGCGAGGTGATCAGGCTGATGTTCGCGGGTATCCACTCATTCTCGATCACGCTGCGCCGCCAGTTGCGGGCCCGGTCGCTGTCCAGCTCCAGCAACGGCGTGCCGCGCCACAGGCCGAGCGCCTGACGGACCAGGTCGCACGCCTGGTCGTGGTCGCCGGCGGCGCCCAGCTTGCGGGCCCGCGCCACGGCCTCGCCGAACGCGAAGTAGTCGACCTTCGAGCGGTCGACCACCAACCTGTATGCGTGGTATTCGCTGACCAGTTCGACCTGCGGCAACTCCCTATTTAAAGGGACACGAATTCGACTCGTGTGGTTGTGCAGCGCGGACGACGGATTGCTGGGCGCGTCGCCACCACCCCATACCCAGTCGCTCAGTGTTTCGACTGACATGCTCCGGCCTGGCTGCGTCGCCAGCGCCGCGAGCACGGCATGCTCTTTCGGCCGGCCCCAATCGGCGCGCAGCCGACCGTCGACCCGCAGTGCGGTCCCACCCAGAATGCCGATAATGACGTCCACTTTTGCGCACCCCCTGCGCCGACTCGTTCCGAGTGTGACCCGACAAGGAACGCCAATCCAGTTTCGATCCCATATCGTTCTCAATCGAACACGGCTGACGCACGTGCAGCCGCGCGATCCGTGACAGCGATCTGACAGCGCACCGGTTCTCGATCTTCGCCGAGCGAGCCTATTTCACGTGGATGAACCGAACACATCGGCCATTCCATGGCCACGAACTGGGGATTTCACCAACGTCGCGATCCTGGCCGCGATCTGACAACCCCGCATCTCACCCTCCTTCCACGGGGTTTCTACGAGGGGAGAAGGGCGATGGACGGGCAGACGTGGGTACGGGCGCCGATCGGGTTGGGGGCGGCCGAGCGGGTGACGAGGGTGGGGTGCTGGTCGGTGCTGGTGATGGTGCCGACGATGACGGCGGGCACGAGGCTGGCGGAGGTGGTGCCGCTGGTGGAGGCGGATCACCGGGTCCAACCGGTGTACACGGTGCCGGGGACGCTGGAGCGGTGGCACGGCCTGGAGGAGTACGTGCGGGGCCTCGGGGCGATGGTGCTGCCCTGGGAGCAGGCGAAGAGGGAGCAGTACGACCTGGTGCTGACGGCGAGCCACCGCGAGATCGAACAGGTGCGGGGCAAGGTGATGCTGCTGTCGCACGGGGTGGGAAACGCGAAATCGAGGCGGTACAGCCGGAAAGCGGGCGGGGCGACCAGGGGGACGACGGGCCTGGACCGGGAAGTGCTGACGTACCGGGGAAGGGTGCTCCCGGCGGCGCTGATGCTGAGCCACGACAAGGAGTTGGCGCTGCTGAGGAAGAGGTGCCCGGAGGCGCTGCCGACAGCGGTGGTGGCTGGCGACATCTGCCTGGACCGGATGGTGGCAAGCCGGCGGTACCGGGAGGAGTACCGGAAGGCATTGGGAGTGGACGAGGGCGAGTGCCTGGTGACGATCAGCTCGACCTGGGGACCGGAGTCGACGTTCGGGCAGCATCTGGAGCTGTACCAACGATTATCGGCGTCGGGCGCCAGGGTGGTGGCGCAGCTGCACCCGAACATCATGGCGGCGCACGGCAGCAGGGTGGTGCTGGGGTGGCTGGGAGACAGCGTCCGAGCGGGAATGCGAGTGCTGCCACCGGATCGGGGGTGGCAGGCAGCGGTGATCGCGAGCGATGTGGTGATCGGCGATCACGGCTCGTGCACGATGTACGCGGCGGCGAGCGGAACGCCGACGGTGCTGGCGACGGAGCCGCCGGCGCTGTGGCCGGGAAGCCCGGCGGACATGTTGGTGCACAACACACCTCGGCTGAATCACGGCCAGGAGTTGTGGCCGCAGCTGAGGAAGGCGATGGCAGGGCACCAGGGGCCGGACGCCGAGCTGGCGAAGGCGATCACGTCGCGGCCGGGACAGGCGGCAGCGATCACACGGTCCACAATGTACGGTCTGCTCGGGCTGGCGGAGCCGGCGCGGGCGTTGCCGGCGAACGCGGTGTCGGTGCCATGGACTTCCTGATGGCACAAGCCGATGACCAACGTTGGAGGTCGTTCGCGGACGTGATCATCCACCGGGAGGCGGCGACGGACCCGGTGGCGGTGGCGGCGCGGACGCTGTCGGAGCTGCCGGGCTGTGTGGTGGTGGCGGTGGCGATCAGGCCGAGCGGCTGTGTCGTGGTGGCCCGTGGCCGAAGTCCGGTGGTGGTCCACGGGCCGGTGGACATCGAAGTGGTCGCGGCCTATTGGATGGTGGCGAGTTTGGCCCGGGCGGCAACGGATTTGGGGTCGGAGAGCTGCTCGTAGAGCTCGACAGCCTCGGTGTAAGCCCGTCGCGCGGCCGGCAGATCGCCGGTCCGCGCGGCGAGGTCACCGACGGCGGTGAGGATCTCGGCCTGGAAGTAGGCGGAACCCAGCCCCCGCATGAGGTCGAGCGCCTTGGCCAGTGGCTCGGCCGCCGAGGCGGGGTCGACGGACTCGAGAGCGGTGAGCCCGAGGAACATCAGGGCGCGCGAGTGTTGGGTTCGCTCGCCGAGCGACTCGAACGAGGCGGCGGCGGCCCGCAGCTCGCTGACGGCCTCGTCGTGGCGGCCGAGCCGGGCGAGTACCTGGCCGATCCGTCTGCGGCACAGGGCGACGTCACGAGCCGATCCGATCGCCTCTTGCATGTCCCTGGCCCGGGCGTAGTGCTCGATCGCCTCGACCAACTGGCCGCCGTCACGGGCCGCCCGGCCTAGCCGCGAGTGGGCGGTGGCAAGGATGCGTTGGTCCCCGACGGCCTCGGCCAGCCGCATCGCGTGAGTGTTCTGCTCGGCGGCCGCCCGATGGTCGCCGATCTTGGCGTGCGCGTACCCGAGTTGCAGCCGCAACCTGGCCTCGGCCAGTGGATCGGCCAGCCGGTGCGCGGCCGCCACACCGACGCCGAACATGTCGATCGCCGCCTGGTAGTGCCTGCTGTGCAAGAAGAATCCCCAGTACGCCTCGCAGAACTGCCAGACGAGGTCGTCCCAGCCCCGCTCGACGGCCTCGGCGAACGCGGCCCGCAGCGTGGCCCGGTGGGCGGTGAGCCACGCCAGCGACTCGATGTCGTTGCGGAACAACGAAAGCGGCCGCTCGTAGCGCGGACCGGTACGGCGGCGCAACGGATGCAGTGCGAGGTCGGCCGACACGAGCACGTCCAGATACCACTCGACGACGCGCCGCAGGGCGGCGGCGTGCTCGGTGGCGCTGAGCTGGTCGCGGGCGTGCACACGGAGCAGGTCGTGGTAGGCGAAAGTGCGGTCGTCGACCTCGCGGATGAGGTTGGCGTCGACCAACACGTCGAGTAGATCTTCAGTGTCGGGCATGGGAAGGCCGGCGCAGGCGGCCGCGGCGGGAAGATCGAAGTCGCCGGCCGGGTGGACGGCGCACAGGCGGTAGAGCCGGGCGGCGGCGGGCGGCAGGTCCCGGTAGGAGAGGTCGAAAAGGGTCTGCACGGAAGGTTCCCCGTCGAGAGTGAGGGCGGCGATGCGCTGCTCGCGGAGGTCGGTGGCCTCGCGGGCGAGAGTGCGACGGGGACGGGAGGACAGCCGGGCTCCGACAACGGAGATGGCGATCGGCAACCCACCGCAGAGGCGAGCGAGCTCTTGCGCGGCAACGGGTTCGGCCGACGGCCGGTCGTCATCGACGACCTTGGTCAGCAGTTCGACGGACGCGGTGAGGTCCATCGGATCGACCTCGACGAAGCGCGCGCCGTCCATGGCCAGCCCGGCCAGGCGCTGCCGGCTGGTGACCACGGCGATGCTCGCGCCGCCGGGCAGCAGCGGCCGCACCTGGGCGGCGGACAGGGCGTTGTCGATCAGGACGGCCAGCGATTTGCCGGCGACCAGTGAGCGGTACAGACCCGTCCTGGCGGCCAGTTCCATGGGCATGGCATCCGGCCGGACGCCCAACGCGATCAGCAGCCATTCGAGGGCGTCCTCGGCGGTGACCGGACCGTCGGCGGAAAAGGTCCGGAGATCGACGAAGAGGTTGCCGTCGGGGAACTCGCCGGCCACGCCCTGCAGAAACCGCACCGCCAGCGTCGTTTTGCCGACCCCGCCGACGCCGTGCAGCACCACCACCGGCGACTCGGACCGCCAGCGGGCGAGCCGGTCGAGTTCCCGTTGCCGGCTGGTGAAACTGCGCGGCACGGGCGGCAGCTGGGCCGGCACGACGGGCTCGGCGGCACGGTCGAACACCTGGACTATTTGCCGCACATCACGAGCCTGAACCACACTTCCGTGCACTGAACCGGAATAGGCATTGTCGTGCTCCGCGCCCCGCATCGCGTTCCCCGTCCCCGAGTCGGATCTTCCAGTACAGCTCATGGAGAGCGGCCCGGGACAGGGGTGCGAGGATTGTCACTCGGCACCATTGGTGCGATCGGGTAACGCCGGATCAGTGGAGTCGGCTCCGACTGGTCCGGGCAGCCTACCTCAGCCGACCTGGATGTTGCCCATCATCATCATGTCCTCGTGTTCCAGGTTGTGGCAGTGGAAGACGTAGCGGCCGGGGTAGCGGTCGAAGCGGAGCAGGAGGTCGGCGCGGCCGCCGCTGTCGAGGTTGACGGTGTCCTTCCAGCCGACGGCGGGGACGCCGCCATCCACGGAGAGCGCTTGGAAAGCAGCGAGGTGCACGTGGATGGGGTGCTCGACGTTCTGGGCCCGTACCCGCCATCGCTCGACGGTGCCGAGCCGCGCGAAGACGTCGATGCGGTTCGGGTCGAAGGGTTGGCCGTTGATGGTCCACATGGCCATGCCGCGCATGGACGCGCCGCGGGCGAAGACGAGGTCGCGGGTGACGACGGCGTCGGAGGGGCGAAGGACGGGAAGGTCGGCGAGCTTGGCCGGGATCACGCTGTGGTCGGCGGCTTTCGACGTCACGACAAAACGCAGGACGTCAGCCGTGCTGCCGCTGCCGGACAGGTTGCGCAGGGTGATCCGGTCGCCGACGGAGTAGGCGGAGAAGTCGATGACCACGTCGAAGCGCTCGGCCTGCGCCACGGGCAGCGTCTGGTGGGCGACGGGGGCGCAGAGCAGGCCCTGGTCGCTGCCGATCTGCACGAACGGGGTGCGAGCAGGGTCGAGGGCGAGCTCGTAGCGGCGGGCGTTGGAGGCGTTGAGGATCCGGAACCGGTAGCGGGTGTTGCTGACCTCCAGCACCGGCCACGGAACTCCGTTGACCAGGATGCAGTCGCCGAGAACACCGCTGGCGGCGTCGGAAGTGACGCCGGGAGTGTCCAGAAGGGACGGATCGAGTGACGGATAGTCGAAGGACCCGTCGGCACGGAAGGAGCGGTCGGTGATCATCAAGGGCACGTCCCGCTGGCCGGAAGGCAGGTCCAGGGACAGTTCATGGTCGTCACGGTGGGTGTGGAAGCCGGCGAGTCCTCTGTAGACCTGAGGCCCGGTGAAGTCCATGCGATGGTAGTGGTACCACAGCGTGGCGGCGGGTTGGTCGAGCGGATAGACGTAGTCACGGGAACCAGCGGGCGCGATGGTGTCGGTCGGATAGCCGTCGTGCTCGGCGGGAGTGCGGCCACCGTGCAGGTGCACGACGGTCGGCGCCGGCAACGCGTTCCGATGGGTCACCACAACCCGTCGGCCCCGCACCGATGACAGCGTAGGACCGGGGAAGATGCCGTTATAACCCCAGATCTCGGTCTGCACGCCCGGCAGGAGCGACCGCCGGACCGCCTGTTGGGTGACCGAGTAGTAGTCGGTGGAATCGTCGCTGCGCACCGGTTTCAGCACGGGCGGCACCGGCAGCGGCACCCGAAACGGCTCGGGCAAGGCCAATGCGCTGCGGCGCACCACCCCGGCGCTGCCCTCCGAGCTGGTGTTGGCCCCGCCGGTGCTCGCGCAACCGGCGGTGAGCAGCAGCCCGGCGCCGGCGGCCAGCCGGAAGAACTCTTTTCGTGACAACACGACTACGACCGGACCCGGGAGTCGATGGCCAGGGCCACGAAGATGCCGACGACGGCCAGGACGGGCGTGGTGTAGCCGAGCAGGATCCCCACGGCCGGCGAGTCGAGCAGACCGGGCGCGATTCGGGCGGCCACCTCCGTGACCAGGAATCCGAGCAGTAGTCCGCTGAAGAAGCCGAGGATGCCGATGCCGAGTTTTCTCATGCCGCCGACGCTAGGTTCGCGAAAGACTCGTGCCATCCGCGCCGGCTCTCGTTTCCGTGTCGCCTGACGGTGTACGCCGACTACGTCGGTTGTCGACAATCGGCCCGAGGAACCCCCGAACTTCCCTACACTTCCCATCATGACCGCGCCGAGGCTGTTCGACGGGGCGCTGGCCGTGGCGGTGGTCGTCGTGGTGGGCGTGGCGATCGCGGCCGACCTCGACGGCGGTCGCCCGCCCGACGTCTTCGCCTACGCCTTCGCGGTCGGCCTTGGCGCCCTGATGCTGGTCCGCCGGTCGTTCCCGGTGCTGGCGCTGGCCGCGACCGTGGTCGGCTTCTTCGCCTACTACGCGGCCGGCTATCCCTCGATCGGCTTGGCGGTGCCGGTCGCCGCCGCGCTGTACTCGGCCGCCGAGGCCGGCCGGACCAGGGCCGCGGTGATCGCCTCGGTCGTGGTGCTGACGCTGTCGAGCGCGTACCGGGTCTCGCAGGGCCAGAACCTGGCATACCTGTTCGGCTATGAGTTCGCCACCTCGGTCGCCCTGATTGCCGCGGTGATTCTCCTGGGCGACGGCGTGCGCACGCGTCGCCTGTTGCGCGAGGAGATGCGGCTACGGGCCGAGAGCGCGGAGATCGAGCGTCAGCAGGAGGCGGCGCGGCAGGTGGAGCTGGAGCGGATGCACATCGCCCGCGATCTGCACGACGTCATCGCGCACACGGTTTCGGTGATATCACTGCATTCCAACGTCGCCGACGAGGCGCTGGACGACGACCTGCCGGCCGCGCGGGCGGCGCTGGGCCGCATCCGCGAAGCCAGCGGCGACACGATGCGTGAGCTGCGCGCGAGCATCGGCCTGCTGCGCGGCGCCGACGGTCAGAGCACGCAGCCGACGAACGGCCTTGCCCGCCTCGACCAGTTGGCCAAGTCGACCGGCCTGCCGGTCACGATCACCATTCAGGGCACCGAAACACCGCTGCCTGCGGTGGTCGACACCACCGCGTACCGAATCGTCCAGGAGTCGCTGACCAACGTGTTGCGCCACGCCAACGCCACCCGCGCCGAAGTGCTGATCCGCTACGGCGGCGACCACATCGACGTCGACATCACCGATGACGGCACGGGAAGCGCCGACCACAACAGCGATGGCCACGGGCTGGTCGGCATGCGCGAACGAGCGGCGCTGCTCGGCGGCGCCGTGAGCGCCGGGGAAAGGCCCGGCGGCGGCTTCCAGGTCACGGCAAGGCTGCCGTTGCCATGATCAGGGTCGCGCTGGTCGACGACCAGTTCCTTGTGCGCGCCGGCCTGCGCGCGCTGCTCGAACGGGCCGAGGACATCACGGTCGTCGGCGAGGCCGAGGACGGCGACGGCGCGATCGCCCTGGCCCGCGCCGAGCTCCCGGACGTGGTGCTGATGGACATCCGCATGCCCGGCCTGGACGGACTGGCCGCCACCCGGCAGATCGTCGCCGATCAACGCCTGCGTGCGGTCAGGGTCGTCATGCTGACCACCTTCGACACCGACGAGCACGTGTTCGACGCCATCCGGGCCGGGGCCGCCGGTTTCCTGCTGAAGGACGTGTCGCCGGACGACCTGCGCCGCGCCGTTCGTGTCGTGGCCGGCGGCGAGGCGCTGCTCTCCCCCGCGGTCACCCGCCGCGTGATGACGGCGGCGATCAAGGCGCCGCCGGTCCGGCCGGCGCAGCTCCCCGAGCTCACCGAGCGCGAACGCGAGGTGCTCACCGAGGTCGCGGCCGGCCGGTCGAACGACGAGATCGCCGGCGCGCTGTTCATCAGCCCGGCCACCGCCCGCACCTACGTCAGCCGGCTGCTGGCCAAGCTGCACGCCCGCGACCGCTCGCAGCTGGTGGTGATCGCCTACGAGAGCGGCGTGGTCCGGGCCGGCGGATAGTCACTTGCGCTGGAGCGCACTCCAGGTGATGGGATGAAACCCATGACGAGGAACGGGCGGGTGGCGCTGGTGACCGGCGCCAACAAGGGAATCGGACGGGAGATCGCCCGGGGGCTCGGGCAGCGGGGGTTCACGGTGCTGGCGTCGGCGCGGGATCGGCAGCGCGGCGCGCAGACCGTCGCGGAGCTGGCCGATGACGGCCTGGACGTGCGGTTCCAGCAGCTGGACGTGACCGACGAGGCCTCGATCGACGCGGCGGCGGACCAGGTGGCGGCCGAGTACGGCTGCCTGGACGTGCTGGTCAACAACGCGGCCGTGGCCAACGAGCTGGCGGTGCCGCCGAGTCTGACGCTGCTGGACGACATGCGCCGGGTGTACGAGACGAACGTGTTCGGCGTGGTCGCGATGACCAACGCGATGCTGCCGCTGCTGCGCAAGTCCGACGCGGCGCGCATCGTGAACGTGTCGAGCCGGCTGGGGTCGATCTCCCAGCTGGCCGCGCCGAACAGCCGGCTGGGCCTGTCCATGGCCTACGGCAGCTCGAAGTCGGCGCTCAACGCGATCACCGTGCAGTACGCGCGGGAGCTGGCCGACACGCAGATCAAGGTGAACGCCTGCACGCCGGGCTACGTCGCGACGGACCTGAACGGGCACCAGGGCACCCGCACACCGGCCCAGGGCGCGAAGATCGCCGTCGAGCTGGCCGTACTGGCCTCGGACGGCCCGACCGGCGGCTTCTTCGACGATGACGGCCCGGTCAGCTGGTAGGCACGACGTCCTTGCACACCAAGCGATCCCCGCAGGACGAGCAGTCGAGCGCCGCCTCGAAGACGGCGCCGCACGGGAGGTGCCGGTAGCTCAGCGCCGGCCCCTCCACAGCGCGGTACCACCGCTGGGCCCAGCCGACCAGGCACATGACCACCGGGAAGAAGGCGAGCCCCTTGGCCGTGAGCCGGTAGTCGTCGCCGAGCACGCCGAGGGCGCGCAGGGTGCGGATCCGGTCGGCGACCATGGTCGGCGAGGTGTTCAGGCAGCGCTGGAAGTCGCTGAACCGGTGCACGCCTTGGAAAGCCGCGCCGACCAACGCCGCCGACCAACGGTTCCCGATCAGGGCCGTGGTCTCCGGGAAGAGGCCGGCGTCGCGGGCGGACCGCCGCCTGGTCGTCGCCTCCGGCACGGAGCGTTCCCACGAGCCGCTGGGGCCGAAGCCGCCTCGCAACGTGTGGTCGACGGCCACCACGCCGGTGTCGCAGGCCGAGCAGACCAACACGGGATCGAAGGGCTTGCCGCAGAGGCGATGCACGCGGCCCGGGAGCCGTTCGGGGTGGCTCGGGACCCAGCGGTCCTCCCAGGCCCAGATGCTGAGCAGCACGGACCAGACGTCGGCGCCCCGCTCGGTCAGCCGATACCCGTTGGTGCGCACGAAAAGCCCGGCCTCGGTGAGTCGCGAAAGGCGGCTCGCGAGCACCGCGTCGGAGATGGGGAGCCGGGCCCGCCAGTCGACGAAGCGGCTGGCCCCGAGCAGCGCCTCGCGCAGGATGAGCAGCGACCACTCGTCGCCGAGCAGCCCGAGCGTAACGCCAACGGCGTTACGTTGCCCGGCCGGCAGTTCGGTGACCTCCAGCACCACGTCAGTCGCGCCAGCCGGGTAGCGAGGAGCCGGCGGCCCACGTCGAGTGGGTGCCGCTGGAAACCCGTTCCGGCAAACGAATCCGGGCCATGGGGCCGTCGGACACGCGCCCTGCGTCGAACACCAGGCACTCGGAGCGGTCATTGACCATGTCGGTGGTGAGGGTGACGAGATAGGCGTCATCCTCGGCGCTGGCACCGACCCGAGGAGCTACGGCGGTCTCGCTGCCGTAGACGCCGTCGCCGAAGGCGAAGCGCTCCTCGGTGCCGGCGACCAGGTCGTGCTTGACCAGACCGTCGAACAGGAACCAGCCGGGTTTGCCGGTGGCGGCGTAGGTGTAGCGGTGTCGCCGCCCGCCCACCCCGGAGTTGATCATGCCGAACTCGGTGATGGAGTCGGTGAGCTGGTCCTCCTTGCACTGCCCGGTGGCCAGGTTGAGCCGCCAGCGGTGCAGACGGGTCTGGAGGCGGTCCAGGGCGAGGAAGCGGAAGATGCGCTGGACGGAGCCGGGCCGGCCGTTGTCGGCGGGCATCGGGTCGTGCTGGAAGAAGCCGTCGAGCACGATCTCGTCGCCCTCTTCGTACGCGTTGACCCAGTGCAGCACATAGGTCGGCTCGGCCTCGAACCACAGGATCTCGTCGCTGCCGCCGCGGCGCGGGATGACGCCGAGCCGCAGCGGCAGGTCGCGGTGGAACCGCGGCACGTGCGCGCCCTTGGCCATCAGATCGGCGTCCCAGAACATGGGGCAGTCGTGGAGGATCGCGTAGTTCTCGGTGAACGCCATGTCGTGCGGCAGGCGCGGCCCGGGCAGCGGCACGTCGACGTAGTGCACCAGGGAATCGGTCGAATCCACGACGCCGTAATGGAGATAGGGTGCGGAAGTGCTGTAGTTGAAGAACAACAGCTCACCGGTGTGGTCGTCGACCTTGGTGTGCGCGGAGACCCCGCACTCGGGCACCCAGGAGGACTTGCCCAGGGTCTCCAGGCTCAGCGGGTCGAGCCGGTACAGATCTCCACATTGGTAGAAGCTACTCAGCGCGATGCCGTTGTGCACTACGATGTCGGTGCTGGACGAGTCCTTCATCCGGCCACGCGCGCCCCAACCGTCCCGTTTGGACATCGCGGCCCGCTCGGCGATGCCGGCCCACAGCGGCCCGCCGGCCTCGTTCTCGGCCAACAGCCCGTCGGTGCGCACGAACCGGTTGCGGTAGAACGCCTTGCCGTCCCGGAAGCCGACCATGTGGATCATGGCGTCACCGTCGAACGGGTGGTACCGCTCGATCGCCGGGTGCACCGGGTTCTCGGTGTTGCGCAGGTAGACACCGTCCAAATCGGACGGTAGCTCGCCGATGACCTCCAGGTCGTCGGCCCGCCACTCGGTGTGCTGCGGCCGCCACGGACCGGTCCGATACGGATGGTCGTCCCGCGCCGGTAACGTCGACAGCATCCGCCCGACGATCTCAACGTCCATCTGACTCAACCCCCATTTGGGCTCCCCACCACAAAAGTCACGGTTGTCGTCGTGCTGCCGCCGATGTTGAGCGTGGCGATCCGCCGCGCGCCCTCGATCTGGCACTCGCCGGCCCGGCCGGTCACCTGCCGGCCGGCGTCGAGCAGCATGCGCACGCCGGTGGCGCCGACCGGATGCCCGCCGCCGATCAGGCCGCCGCTCGCGTTGACCGGAATCCGCCCGCGGCGTTCCAGTTCGCCGTTCTCGACGGCTTTCCAGCTCTGCCCCGGCTCGGTCAGGCCGAAATGGTCGATGGCCATGTATTCCGACATGGCAAAGCAGTCGTGTGTCTCGATGCCGTCCACGGAATCGACGCCGGCCCGGCCATAGGCGTCGAGAACGGCCTGCCGGACGTGCGGGAGCACAAAACGCTCGTCCCGGCTGCGGTCGAACTTGGCCCGCAGCGGCAGGCCGACGGTCCGGTGGCCCCAGCCCTCGATCCGCGCAGCGCCGGCCTCACCGGCCCGGTGGTGCCGGTCGGAGACCAGCACGACGCCGACGCCACCATCGGTGACCTGACTGCACTGCTGGCGACGAACGCGGTCCTCGACGCACGGATTGGCCAGGTCGTCGCCGGTGAAGCTGGCCGGCCCGAACTCCCAGGTCCGGGTCTGGGCCAGCGGGTTCGACCGGGCGTTGCGGAAGTTGAGCTCGGCGATGGCGTTGAGGTGGGCGTCGTCCAGGCCGTAGCGGCGGTCGTACTCGTCGGCGAGCAGGCTGAACATGTGCGGCCACATGAATTTGGCCTGCTGGCCTTCGTGGCCGACCCAAGCCGCGGCGCCGAGGTATTGGGCGCCGAGGTCGCCGGGCACCGTCTTCTCCAACTCGACGCCCAGCACCAGCGCGCAGTCGTAGCGGCCGGACTCCAGGTCGGCCATGGCCGACAGGATCGCCACGCCGCCGGACGCGCAGGCGGCCTCGTGTCGCGAGGCGGGCACGCCCCACAGCCGGTCGTCGACCGTGGCCGGCATGCCGCCCAGCTGCCCCTGGCCGGTGAACAGCTGGCCGAAGGCGTTGCCGACGTGGATCACGCCGACGGCCGCCGGGTCGACCCGGGCGTCCACCAGGGTCTCCCGCACGACCTCCGCGACCAGGTCGGAGACGTCCAGGCCGGCCCGTGTCCAGTTGCGCGCGAAGTCGGTCTGGTATCCGCCGAGCACCCACACCATGCTGGCGATGCTACAACTAACAGAGTGACGCCGGTTACCCCCGAACCGGTGGCGCGAGCCGGCCGGCCGGAACCGGGGTAGTCCGGGCGTGTCGGGCGAAGGCCGTCAGGCCGACGGCGAGCAGGGCGGTCACCACCAGCACAGCGGCGGCTGTAACGGTCTGACCGTTAACTGTCAGCTGGCCCAGCTGGCCGACGACAAAGCCGGCGTACAAACCCCAGCTGACCAGGGCGGTTCCGATGGCGGCGGCCAACGTGGTGGTGGCCGAGACGGCCGCGGTGGCCACGTCCAATGCGACCAGTACGGCGACGGGGTGCGCGAGGGCGCCGACCGCTGCGGCGCCCAGCACGATCACGGTCGATGCGACGAAGCCGAGCGGGAAGCCGAACCCGCCGGCCAGCAGGTGCTTGTCCGACATGCTCCCCAGTGCAGTCCCCGCCGGGCCGAAAGGAGCGGCCGTTGACCGCGTCCCTACGCTTTCGACCTGGACTTTGACGGGTTCCTGACACAAGTTGACGCAGTGTCCGTAGGCTGTCCGGGTGACAACGCCAGGGGAGCACCAACAGAGCGGGCGGCATGCCGCGGCCGAGGGGGCCGAGCGGCATCCGCTGATCGACATGGACCGGGACCCGACTCCCGGCAAGGCCGACCACGCCCGTCAGGGCGAGGACGACGAGTAAGGAGTGACGGCCGGGCGGGCAGGCCCGGGCGAAGAGCGATTCACCAGACACGGCCGGGCCACGTGCCCGGCCGTTGCCCGTTCCGGGCAGCCCACCTCGTCGGCACGTGCGCTCCGCATGTGACGCTGAGCGGCAAATGCGGCGCGCATGTGACATTTGCCTTGGCGAATGACGTGGGTCAGGAGCGGGCGGACAGACGGACCTGCCGGCCGTCGACGGCGACCACGTCCCCGTCGACCAGCTGCCGGCCACGGCGGGTCTCGGGGCGGCCGTTGACCTCCACCTCCCCGTCCTCCAGCAGCTCGCGGGCGTGGGTGCCGTCCTCGGCGAGGTCGGCGAGCTTGAGGAACTGGCCGAGCCGAATGGTGTCGTCGCTGATCTCGACGGTCCGGATGGGTGACGTGGGCATGGCGACATGATCTCGCACGCCCGAGCGGGGCTAGGCTCGGCACGTGGCACAGGAGCATGTGGTCCTCCTGGACGAGGACGGTTACAACGTCGGCACCACTCCCAAGGCAACGGTGCACCACGGCGCGACGCCGTTGCACCTGGCCTTCTCCTCCTATCTCGTGAACGACGCCGGGCAGGTCCTGCTGACCCGACGGGCGCTGTCCAAGGCGACGTTCCCGGGCGTGTGGACGAACAGCTGCTGCGGCCACCCGGCCGACGGCGAGTCCATGTCGGACGCGGTCCGCCGCCGGGTGAAGGACGAGCTGGGCCTGGACGTGGGGCAGGTGGACCTGATCCTGCCGAGGTTCCGCTACGTGGCCGAGCAGGACGGCATCGTCGAGAACGAGATGTGCCCGGTGTTCCGGGCCCGCGCGTACGGCGAGGTGGCCCGCGACCCGGCCGAGGTGGAGGACGCCCGCTGGGTGGACTGGCCGGAGCTGCTGGGCATGCTCGACGACCCGAGTCTGTCCACGTGGTGCCGGCTCCAGCTGACGCAGCTGCGTGAGCTGGGCGAACACCCGGACCAGTGGCCGACGGGCGACCCGGGGCAGCTGCCGCCGGCCGCTACGCCCTGACCAAGGTCCGCAGCCGGGCCATGGCGGCGGCCCCGAGCAGGGGGCCGACCGCCAGCAGTGGCACGGCCAGCCGCCAGCCGACCAGGCCGGCCAGCACGGGCAGGGCCTGGATCGTCACGGCGCTGACCAGGAAGCCGATGGCGGTCTGGGCGGTGAGGGCCGTGCCGACGTAGCGCTGGTCGGCGACCTCGGTCAGCGCGGCCGAGAACTGGGCCGAGTCGGCGATCACGGTCGCGCCCCAGACCGCCAGCACGATCAGGAACAGCCACGGCACGTCGAATACGACCACCGACAGCAGGCCGCTGGCCGCGCTGAACAGCATGGCCAGCATCGCCACGTAGGCCCGGCCGTGCCGGTCGGCCCAGTAGCCGGCGGCCAGGCAGCCGACCAGCCCGCATCCGCCGGCGATCAGGAACGCCGCCACGCCGATGCCCGCCCGTCCCTGCACGGCGCCGCTGGCCGCGAGATAGGTCGGCAGCCACGACCACAGGGCGTACAGCTCCCACATGTGGCCGAAGTAGCCGAGGTTGACCAGCCGCTGCCGGCGGTCGGCGAACATCGTCACGACATAGCGGGGATCGGGAACGCGAGTCGGCCTCATCGCCGGGCCCGATCGCATGAACGCCAGCGAGAGCGCCGCGCCGGCCGCCGCCAGCACCGTCGCCGCGAGCAGCACGCCGCGCCACGGCAGCGTGGTCAGGCCGTTGATCAGCTGCGGCGCGGCCGAGCCGACCGCTAACGCGCCGACGACCAGGCCCAGGGCCAGGCCGCGGGCGTTGGGCAGCCAGGACACGACGATCTTCATGCCCGGCGGGTAGACGCCGGCCAGGCACACGCCGGTCAGCAGCCGCAGCGCCAGCACCGTCCAGGCGTCGTGCGCGGCCAGGGCCAGCGCCGTCGTCGCCGCCGCGCCCAGGATGGCGCTGCACGCGATCAGCACGTTCGGCCGGATCCGGTCGGCCAGGTTGGCCAGCGCCGAGCCGACCGCGCCGATGGCGAAGCCGACCTGCACGGACGCGGTCAGCCACACCGACTGCGTGCCGCTCAGCGTGAAGTCGGCCCGCAGCGCCGGGGCGACCGCGGAGGCGGAGAACCACAGCGCCAGCACCAGGATCTGGACCGTGGCAACCAGGGCCAGCTGGAACCGCGCGGTGTGGACCATTCGGGCGACGCTAGTGCGCTGTTCTTATCCGCCGCGACCTGGCAAACGGGTGACGACAAGCCGTGAAGGGGGCTTTCCCGCACTCGGAGTGCGGGAAAGCCCCCTTCCCGGCTTCAGGTCAGGCGCCGGGGGCCTGGAAGAGGACGGGGGGCACGACGGCGGGTGCGGTGCGGGGCTTCTCGACCGGCTCGGGCGTGAAGGTGATTTCGGCCACCGGCTCCTTGCGGACGGCGGCGACCGGCGCCTTTTCGGCCGGAGCGGACTGCGCGGCGGGCTTGTCGGCCACCGGGGCGGGCTTCTCCGCGGCCTTGACCGGGGCGGCCTTCTCGGTGGTCTGCTCGGCGGCCGGCTTGTCGGCGTCCGCGGCCGACTTGTCCGGGGAGGCGTCGAGCACCGACCGGGCCTGGTCGATCCACATCGTCCACATGACCTCGTCGCGGGTGCCCTTGACCTCCGCCCGCAGCGCGGACAAAGCGCCGCGGACCTGGGCGGCGAGCACGGAATTGGCCCGCACCTGCGCCCAGATCTGCTTGGCTTCGGCGTCCCGGCGCTTGACCACCTGGCGGACCTTGTCCTGCAACACCGGCCGAGGCAGGCTCTGCCACTGCTCGACGACGGAGGCGGGAGTCGGGGGCATACGACGGCCATCCTTACAAGCTCGAGAAACATCTTTCGGGCTGGACAAATGGCGCCGCCCCGCCCTACCGCGATTCTAGCCGGTGGCAGCGGAGCGTGACCCCACGCTGGGCCGAATCGGTGAACAACTTGCATGAAGACTACCCGGTGGGCAAATTATCAACCTCATGAGGCCGGCTTCGCTGTCCGCACTCGCCGCGTTCCTGGTCGTCATCTCGCTGACGACGCCACCCTCCGCCACCGCGGACCCGACTCCCCCGCCGCCGGTCCAGGTCGACGGCGCCACCAAGCCGATCGGCCCGGGCACAACCCTGTCCACCTTCACCCGGGTCGACCCCACCGGCTGGCTGAGCGGCAATGTGCTGACCGCGGACCTGAGCGATCCACGGCTGACCGTGGGCCTGCTGACACCGCCGCACGTGGGCCAGGTCCAGACCGTGACCCGGATGGCCACCGCCCAGCACGCCTTCGCCGGCGTGAACGGGGACTTCTTCGACATCAACAACACCGGCGCTCCGCGCGGCGTCGAAGTGTCGAACGGGCAGCTCGTCAAGGGCCCGTGGACGGATCCGCAGCCGTGGCGGCCGTCGGTCGGCGTGGACGTGAACGGCATCGGGCGGATCGTGAACGCCTTTCTGGACGGCAAGGTCACGCTGCCGTCCGGGCAACTGCCGCTGGACGGCCTGAACCAGGAGCAGGCGCCGCCGACCGGTCTCGCGGTGTTCACGGCGGCGTGGGGCACGGCGTCCCGCGCGTTCTACAACGTGACCAGGGTTCACGAAGTGGCCGTGGTCAACGGAGTTGTGGCGGCCCAGGCCCCGGGACCGGTTCCGGACAACGGGTTCGTGCTCGCCGGCACCGGTTCCGACGCGGATCTGCTGGCGGCGCTGCACATCGGCGACCCGGTGTCGGTGACGTACGCGCCGAGGACGGAACCGGCCGGCGACTTCCGGACGCTGATGGGCGTGCGGGACGTGGCGGTCCGGGACGGGCAGGTGCAGACCCTGGACGACACCGCGATCAACCCGGAGACGGCGATCGGGTTCTCCCAGGACGGCACGAAGATGCAGTTGGTCGTGATCGACGGCAGGACGACGGCCAGCCGGGGCGTGACCGAGCAGCAGCTGGCCCGCATCATGCAGCAGCGTGGCGCCTACAACGCCGTGATCGTCGACGGCGGCGGCTCCTCCAGTCTGGTCAGCCGCGACGCCGGCACGCCCGACGTGTGGCAGCGCAACGTGCCGTCCGACGGCGTGGAACGCGAGGTGGGCAACGGAATCGGGCTGTTCGCCGCGCCCGGCAGCGGCCGGCTGACCGGTATCGACCTGAGCACCGGGGACAAGGTGTTCACCGGCCTGCACCGGCAGCTCAAGGCCACCGGCTACGACGAGGAGTACGGCCCGGCCGATCTCGGCACGCCGCACTGGTTCGGGGCGGACCGCGACGGCGTGGTCACCGGGCGTCAACCCGGCCCGGCCCAGGTCGCGGTGGCAGCCAAGGGAATCAGCCAGCAGGGCAAGATCCAGGTGCTGCCGGCGCTGAACCGGATCACCGCCACGCCGCGCACGGTGTCGCTGCTGGCCGGCCAGACCGGGCTCGTCCAGGTCACCGGCTACGACGCGATCGGCGAGTCGGCGGCCATCGATCCCGTCGACGTCAAGCTGGACTACGACCACACGCTGGTCGGCATCACCCCGAATCCCGACGGCATGCTGGCGCTCACGCCGAAGGCGGCCCAAGGCACCGGGGTGGTGACCGTGCACGTCGGCGAGCACGTGACGGCGTTCGGCGTGACGGTCGGGCTGAAGTCCGAGCCGGTGACCGGATTCGACGACGTGACCGGCTGGAAGTTCAGCTCTGCCCGGGGATCCGGGGCGATCAGCGCAGCCGCCGGCCAGACCGGCGCCGCGCTCAGGCTGAATTTCGACTTCACCAAGACGATCGAGACCAGGACCGCGGTGGCGGCGGCCCCGACGCCGATCCCGGTCGACGGCACCGCCCGGCAGTTCCAGATGTCGGTCAACGGGGACGGCAAGGGCGAGTGGCTGGCCGCTTTGATCACCGACGCGACCGGGGCCAACAGCTCCGTCTACGGCCAGCACGTCACGTGGAACGGCTGGCAGCGAACGACTTTCACGGTACCGACGACGGTGCGGTCGCCGATCACGGTGCGCGGCGTCGAGGCGATCGAGGCGACCAGGGCCCAGTACAGCGGGCAGCTGGACTTCGACGACCTGACCGCCGGCGTGGCCCTGCCGGTCACCGTGCCACCGGATCCACCGGTGCTCGACCCGCTGGTCCGCGAACAGTCCACTTCGGACGGTGGCGTGGCCGTGCTGTCCACCGTGACCGACCGGGCCCTGGCCGAGGCGGTGGCCTCGCACCCGAAGTTCCTGGTGGTGGACGGCAACGCGGCCGGCGACCTCCGGCAGGCCAAGGCCAAGGTCGACGCGGCCGTCCAGGGTCGGTTCCCGGTCTACTACTCCCCCGGCCGGGACTACGGACCCGACTGGACGAGCGTGTTCGGGCCGGACCACCAGACGTTCGTACGGGACGGCATCCGCTATGTGCTGCTGAACTCGGCCACCGGTGCGCTGCGGACGTCGGACTACGCGCAACTGGCCGGGCTGCAAGGAGAACTGACCGGCCGGGTGGTGGTGATCACCTACGGCCTCACCGATCC
>DASWRQ010000230.1:0-34615 GCA_036403095.1 Kutzneria sp.
CCGTCGGCTCCTTGACGCCCGCCTTGGCCGCCGCGGTCAGCGCCCGCTCCAGCAGGTTGGTGGTGATCGTCTCGTGCCATCGGGTGGCCACCACCGCGAGCCGCAGGTCCTCACACCACTGCGGCACTGTCATGGTCGGCCGGCCATCGCCACTCATCGCTGCGCTCCGTCGCTGTCAGTATCAATGCTCGACATCAATGCTCGACCCCGCAAGCGGGTCTTCGGGATCAATGCTCGACCCCGCAAGCGGGTCTTCGGGATCAATGCTCGACATCAGTGCCCGACCCGGCAAGCGGGTCTTCGGGACCGGACTCGTACTGCTCAAGATGATGCAGGTCGTGTCCCATACGGTCGCGCTTGGTCCGCAGGTAGCGCAGGTTCTCCGGGTTCGGCCACACCGGCAGCGGCACCCGGTCGACCACCTTCAGGCCGTAGCCCTCCAGGCCGACGCGCTTGTCCGGGTTGTTGGTGAGCAGCCGCATCGACTTGATGCCCAGGTCGACCAGGATCTGCGCGCCGGTGCCGTAGTCGCGGGCGTCGGCCGGCAGGCCCTGCGCCAGGTTCGCGTCCACGGTGTCCGCGCCCTTGTCCTGCAGCTGGTAGGCCTGCAGCTTGTGCAGCAGGCCGATGCCGCGGCCCTCGTGCCCGCGCATGTACAGCACGACGCCGCGGCCCTCGGCGGACACGGCCTCCATGGCCGCGTCCAGCTGCGGGCCGCAGTCGCAGCGCAGCGAGCCGAAAACGTCGCCGGTCAGGCACTCGGAGTGCACCCGGACCAGCACGTCCTCGCCGTCGCCGAGCTCGCCCTTGACCAGCGCGATGTGCTCGATGCCGTCCAGCGTGGAGTCGTAGCCGACGGCCTGGAACTCGCCGTGCGCGGTGGGGATGCGGGCGTCGGCCACCCGGATCACGTGCCGCTCGGTGCGACGGCGGTAGGCGATCAGGTCGGCGATGGTGATCATCTGAAGGTCGTGTTCCGCGGCGAACACCGTCAGCTCGTCGCGGCGGGCCATGTCGCCCTCGTCCTTCTGGCTGACGATCTCGCACAGCACACCGGCCGGGTGCAGGCCGGCCATCTGGGCCAGGTCCACGGCTGCCTCGGTGTGCCCGGCGCGGCGCAGCACGCCGCCCTCGCGGGCCCGCAGCGGCACCACGTGGCCGGGCCGGTTGAAGTCGCCGGCGACCGACTCGGGGTCGGCCAGCAGCCGGATGGTGTGCGCGCGGTCGGCGGCGGAGATGCCCGTGGTCACGCCCTGCTTGGCGTCGACCGTGACGGTGTACGCGGTGCCGCGCGCGTCCTGGTTGGTGTGGAACATCGGCGGCAGGTCCAGCCGGTCGCACACCGACTCGGGCAGCGGCACGCAGATGTAGCCGGAGGTATAGCGGACCATGAAGGCGATCAGCTCCGGCGTGGCCTTCTCGGCCGCGAAGATCAGATCGCCCTCGTTCTCGCGGTCCTCGTCGTCGACGACGACAACGGCCTTGCCGGCGGCGATGTCGGCGATCGCCTGCTCGATCGCCGTCTGCGTGCTGATCGGGTTGCTCACCGGACCTCCTCGTGCTGGGCCGAACCACTCTGGGCAGCCAGCGCGGCCAGATGCGGCGTGGCCAGCCGCTCGACGTACTTGGCCAACACGTCGACCTCGAGGTTCACCCGGTCGCCGGGCCGGCGGCGGCCCATGGTCGTGAGTTCCAGCGTGGTCGGGATCAGCGCCACCGTGAAGGTGTCGTCGGTGACGTCCACGACGGTCAGCGAGATGCCGTCGATGGTGACCGAGCCCTTGCGCACCAGGTAGCGGGACAGCGACGTGGGGATGCCGAACGTGGTCAGACCACCGTCGTGGTGCTCGAGGAACAGGCCGACGCCGTCCACGTGGCCCTGCACGATGTGGCCGCCGAGGCGCTGGCCGGCGGCCATCGCGCGCTCCAGGTTGACCCGGTCGCCCGCGTGGATCTTGTCCAGGCTGGACCGCTGCAGCGACTCGTCCACCACGTCCACGGTGAAGGTGCCGTCGCCGGTCTCCACCACGGTCAGGCACACGCCGTTGACGGCGATCGAGTCGCCGTGCTTCGCGTCCGAGGTCACCAGCGGGCCTCTGACGGTCAGCCGCGCGGCGTTGGGCAGTTGCTCGACGGCGACGATCTCGCCCAGTTCCTCGACGATCCCGGTGAACACGGGAATCCCCCTTACTCGGTCTTGACCGGCACTGCGGAGATCCGCACGTCGGGTCCGCTCATGGTGACGTCTTCGATGGCGAAAGGCAGTGCCTGGGTGACGGTGTTCACGCCGGCGTCCAGCAGCGCGGCCGGCCCGGCCCCGAGCAGGATCGGCGCGACGTAGACGAGCACCCGGTCCACGCGGTGCGCCTTGAGGAAGGCGCCGGCCAGCCGCGGGCCACCCTCGAGCAACACGTCCACCACACCCCGCCCGGCCAGTGCGGCCACCACCTCGTCGGGGTCATGGCTCCGCACGTGCAGCGTCTCCGCCGCGTCGTCCAACACGCGGGCGGCCGGGTCTATTTCGCTCATGCCGACGACCACTCGCAGCGGCTGCCGGACCGACAGCGTGCCGTCGTCCTCACGGGCAGTGAGCTGCGGGTCGTCGGTGGTCACGGTGCCCGTGCCGGCGACGATCGCGTCCACCCTGCGGCGGATGTCGTGCACCTCGGCGCGGGACATCGGGGAGCTGATCCAGCGGCTCGTGCCGTCCTCGGCCGCCACGCGACCGTCCAGGCTGGCCGCGTACTTCCACGTGACGTGCGGGCGGCCCGTCCGGGCGTAGTGCAGCCACGCGCGCAGCGGCCCGCGCTCCACGTCCTCGCCGAGCAGGCCGCCCTCGACCTCGACGCCCGCGGCGCGCAGCACGTCGGCGCCGCCGGCCGCTCGGGGGTTGGGGTCCGCGACCGCGTAGAACACCCGCTTGATGCCAGCCGCCAGCAACGCCTGCGTGCACGGCGGCGTGCGGCCGTAATGCGAGCAGGGCTCCAACGTCACGTAGGCGGTGCCACCGCTGGCCCGCTCCCCCGCCGCGCGCAGCGCCATGACCTCCGCGTGCGGACCGCCCGGCGGCTGCGTCGCGCCGATGCCGACGATCTCGCCGCCGGCCGACACGATCGCCGCGCCCACCGGCGGGTTCGGGCTGGTGACGCCCCGCGTCGCCTCGCTGGCCTCGATCGCCGCCCGCATCCCCTTCTCGTTCGGCACTGTCATCAGCGTGCCGCCTTGGCCCGCAGCTTGCGGACCGCCTCGGCCGGGTCCTTCGCGCCGTAGACCGCCGAGCCGGCGACGAAGCAGTCCACGCCGGCGTCGGCCGCCTGCTCGATGGTGTCGTCGTTGATGCCGCCGTCGATCTCCACCAGCAGCGTCAGGTGGCCGGTGTCGACCAGACGGCGGGCCGTGCGGACCTTGTCCAGCACCTCCGGCATGAACGACTGGCCGCCGAAGCCCGGCTCCACCGACATCACCAGCAGCGTGTCGTAGTGCTTCAGCACGTCCACATAGGGCTCGAGCGGTGTGCCCGGCTTGACCGACAGGCCCGCCCTGGCCCCGGCCGCCCGCAGGTCCTTGGCGATCTTGACCGGATCCGCGGCCGCCTCCACGTGCACGGTCACGTTGTAGGCGCCGGCCTCCGCGTAGCCGACGGCCCAGCGGTCCGGGTCGTCGATCATCAGATGGCAGTCCAGCGGGATGTCGGTGGCCTTGCCGATCGCCTGCACCACCGGCAGGCCCAGGGTCAGGTTGGGCACGAAGTGGGCGTCCATCACGTCCACGTGCAGCCAGTCCGCGCCGGTCACGGCGTTGGCCTCCTCGCCGAGCCGGGCGAAGTCGGCGGACAGGATGCTCGGGGCGATCAGCGGCGACTGTGGCACAGGCCGAGTCTAGTTGCCGGACCCGCATGGCTCCGGCCGCGCGCCGATCGTTCCGATAGGCCGTAGGTCACACCGGGGCCGTTACCTCGCCGGCCAGGTCAGCCCGAAGCCGAGCGGGAACAGCGGCGTCTTGCCGTCGCCGTCGTTGACCGGCTCCTGGGACGCGCTCTGCGGCCAGCTCACCGGCAGCTTCCCGGTCGGGGCGACGCTGCCGAACAGCACGTCGACCACGCCCTGCCCCTCGGTGCCGGGCAGCCACGCCTCGACCAGCGCCCGCCAGTCCGGCAGCTGCGCGCTGATGTCCAGGGGCCGGCCGGACACGAGCACGACCACCACCGGCACACCCGACGCGCGCAGTCGGCTCAGCGTGGCCAGATCCGTCTGGTCCAGCCCCATGCCGCCGGGTCGGTCGCCGGCGCCCTCGGCGTACGGGGTCTCGCCGATCACGGCGACGGCCGCGGTGTAGCCGGCGTTGATGCCGTTGCCGTTGCGGTCGTAGGTGACCGAGCCGGCGCCGGCCACCGTGTTGCGGATGCCTTGCAGCACAGTGGTTCCGGGGGTGACGTTGCCGCTGCCGCCCTGCCAGCTGATGGTCCAGCCGCCGCTCTGCAGACCGATGTCGTCGGCCGACTTGCCGGCCACGAACACCTTGGCCGACTTGGACAGCGGCAGGATGCCGCCGGCGTTCTTCAGCACCACCTGGGACTCGCGCACGGCCTGCCGGGCCACTGCCCGATGCGCCGCGGAGCCGACCGTGCCGGTGAAGGAGCGGTCGGCCAACGGGTGCTCGAACAGGCCGAGCTGGAACTTCTTGGTCAGGATGCGACGGTTGGCGTCGTCGATCCGGGCCCGCGAGATGTGGCCGTTGTTGACCTCGGTGCGCAGCATGCCGATGAACTGCTTGTAGTTGGTCGGCACCATGACCATGTCGATGCCGGCGTTGATGCTCGCGTCGATGTCGGCGGCGGAGAAGCCGGACTGGCCGTCGATCTGGTCGATGCCGGCCCAGTCCGACACCACGAAGCCGCCGAAACCGAGCTCGCCCTTGAGGATGTCGGTGATCAGGTGGCGGTTGCCGTGGTCCTTGACCCCGTTCCAGCTGCTGTAGGAGATCATCACCGAGCCCACGCCCCGGTCGACCGCGGCCTTGAACGGCGGCAGGTGGATGGCGCGCAGGTCCGTCTCGGACAGTTGGGTGTTGCCCTCGTTGACGCCGCCGGTGGTGCCGCCGTCGCCGATGTAGTGCTTGGCGGTGGCCAGCACCGACGCCGGCGCCGCGCCGAGCGTGGTTCCCTGGAGCCCGGTGACGATCGTGGTCATCGCGGTCGGAATGCTCGGCACCTCGCCGAAGGACTCGTAGGTGCGGCCCCAGCGGTCGTTGCGGGCCACGCACAGGCAGGGCGCAAAGTCCCAGTTGACGCCGGTGCCGGCGACCTCCTCGGCGGTGGCCCGCCCGATCTGCTGGGCCAGTGCCGCGTCGCGGGTCGCGCCGAGGCCGATGTTGTGCGGGAAGATCGTCGCGCCGACGACGTTGTTGTGGCCGTGCACCGCGTCCGCGCCGTAGATCATCGGGATGCCCAGCGGCGTGGACAGCGCGGTGCGCTGGAAGCTGTCGTACATGTTGGCCCAGGACTGCGCGGTGTTCGGGCTGGGCGCGGAGCCGCCGCCGGACAGCACCGAGCCGATCCGGAAGGTCGCGAGGTCGCTCTGCGGATTCAGCGCGGTGCGCTCGGCCTGGGTCATCTGGCCGAGCTTCTCGTCCAGGCTCATCCGCGCCATCAGGTCGGTGACCCGGTCGGCGACGGGCAGGGCGGGATTCTGGTACGGCAGGCCGGCGCGCGGCGCCTGCGCGGTGGCCGGGGTTGTCACCGACGCGACGGCCAGCAGGGACGCGGCGGTGACGAGGACTGATCGCGGAATCCTGGTGCGGGGCAAGGGAACCTCCTGGCAGGCACGTACGCGGACTACCCGATGAGAGGCGGCGTGCGCTTCTCCTGGAAGCGCTCCCATAACCGCACTATACGTCCGGTTCGCCGGCATGCCCAGGTGTGCGAGGGTGCCTCGGCATCGTTGCACCCGACCGGCCTACGCGACTCATACTTTTACTCTTGCATTAAGACGTGTATTGACGCTTCTCCCTGTGTCCCATAGCATTCGAGCCGTCGGAGCCGCCACTGACATCGTCCTCTCCCACCGACGCAGGAGGACCCCAGTGGCCCGTGCGCGAACCGCGGCGATCGCCGCGGCGGCCTTGACCCTCACCGCGATCTCGACCGCCGCCGGCGCGCTGCCCGCGGCCGGCGCGCCCCAGGCAACACCGGACTTCGGTCCGAACGTGACGATCTTCGACCCGTCCATGTCGGCGTCGTCGATCCAGAGCAAGCTCAACTCGGTGTTCAACGCGCAGCAGAGCGCGCAGTTCGGCGGCGCGCGCACCGCGCTGCTGTTCAAGCCGGGCACCTACAACGTCGACGCGAACGTCGGCTTCTACGAGCAGGTCTCGGGCCTGGGCCTGCTGCCCGGCCAGGTCACCATCAACGGCCAGGTGCACGCCGAGGCCGACTGGCAGGGCGGCAACGCCACGCTGAACTTCTGGCGCGACGCGGAGAACCTGACCATCAACCCGCCCGGCGGCACCAACACCTGGGCCGTGTCCCAGGCCGACCCACTGCGCCGGGTGCAGGTCAACGGCAACCTGAAGCTGGACGACGGCGGCTGGTCCTCCGGCGGCTTCCTGGCCGACTCCCGGGTCACCGGCCAGGTCCGGTCGGGCAGCCAGCAGCAGTGGCTGTCCCGCAACGACCAGATCGGCTCCTGGACCGGCCAGAACTGGAACATGGTGTTCTCCGGCGTGCAGGGCGCGCCCGCGTCGAACTCGTTCCCGAACCCGCCCTACACCGCCGTCGCGCAGTCCCCGGTGATCGCCGAGAAACCGTTCCTGTACGTCGACAGCGCCGGCAACTACAACGTGTTCGCGCCGGCGCTGCGCACCAACAGCTCCGGCACCTCATGGGGGAACGGCAACCCGGCCGGCGCCTCGCTGCCGATCAGCGGCTTCTACATCGTCAAGCCGGGTGACACCGCCGCGACGATCAACGCCCAGCTCGCCGCCGGCAAGAACCTGCTCGTCACGCCGGGCGTCTACCACCTCAACCAGACGCTGAACGTGACCCGTGCGGACACCGTGGTGCTCGGGCTGGGCATCGCGACCTTCGTGCCGGACAACGGCATCACCGCCATCCAGGTGGCCGACGTCAACGGCGTGAAGATCGCCGGCCTGCTGATCGACGCCGGCCCGACCAACTCGCCGGTGCTCATGCGGGTCGGCCCGACCGGCTCGACCGCCAACCACGCGGCCGACCCGACCGTGCTGTCCGACGTGCACTTCCGCATCGGCGGCGCGGGCGTCGGCAAGGCCACCCAGTCGCTGGTGATCAACAGCAACAATGTGATCACCGACGACACCTGGCTGTGGCGGGCCGACCACGGCAGCGGCGTCGGCTGGAACACCAACACGGCGGCCAACGGCCTGGTCGTGAACGGCAACAACGTCACCGCGTACGGGCTGTTCGCCGAGCACTACCAGCAGTACCAGGTGATCTGGAACGGCAACGGCGGCAAGACGATCTTCTACCAGTCCGAGATGCCCTACGACCCGCCCAACCAGGGCGCCTACATGAACGGCTCGACCAAGGGCTGGGCCTCCTACAAGGTCGGCAGCTCGGTGACCAGCCACGAGGCGTGGGGTCTCGGCGTCTACTGCCTGTTCGTGGCCGACGCCAGCATCTCCAACGCGCACGCCATCGAGACCCCGAGCACCGGCGTCCGGTTCCACGACATGGTGACCGTGATGCTCGGCAGCAACGCCGGCACGATCACCCACCTCGTGAACAACACCGGCGCCGCCGCCGGTCCGGGACACACCGTCCAGGACCTGGTCAACTTCCCGTAGTCAGAGCCGGCGCAGCACCTGGCAGAACATCGCGTCGGTGCCGTGCCGGTGCGGCCAGAGCTGCACGTGCGGGCCGTCGCCGAGGTCGGGGACACCGGGGAACAGATCCCTGGAGTCCACGGCCTCGGCCAGGCCCTTGCGCACGATGTCGGTGCTGACGCCGATGGATTCCCGCAGGTGGGGCGAGCAGACGACGTAGGCGACGATGCCACCGGGGCGGACCAGCCTGAGCGCGGCGGTGAGCAGCTCGCGCTGGAGCTTGGTGAGCTCGGCGACGTCATCGGGCTTGCGACGCCAGCGGGCCTCGGGCCGGCGGCGCAGCGCGCCGAGACCGGTGCACGGGGCGTCGACGAGCACGCGGTCGAAGCTGCCCTCGGGCAGCCCGGAGTCGCGGCCGTCGGCGATGTGCACGGTGAGCTCCAGGCCGGTGGTGGCCTTGCGTACCAGCTCGGCGCGGTGCGGGGCCTTCTCGACAGCGTCGAGCGTGGCCCCTTGCAGCCGGGCCAGGGCGGCCAGCAGGACCGCCTTGCCACCGGGACCGGCGCACAGGTCCAGCCAGCGCTCGTCCCGACCGTCGAGCGGGGCTCGGGTCAGCGCGAGGGCGCAGAGCTGGCTGCCCTCGTCCTGCACGGCGGCCAGCCGCTCGCGCACGGGCTCCAGGTCGCCGGGGTCGCCGGAGCCGGCCTCCAGGTGCACGCCGTAGGGCGAGTACGGGGCGACGTCGCCGCCGGTGATGGCGGCGAGCTCCTCGTTGCTGACCTCGCCCGGCCGCGCGGCCAGGTGCACCAGCGGCCGGGCGTCGTCGGCCTTCAACGCGGCGGCGAGCTCGTCGCCCTTGTCCCCCAGGGCATCGGCGAAGGCCTGCGCGATCCACTTGGGATGGGCGTTGGCGAAGGCCTGGTAGCCCACCGGGTCCTCGGGGGCGAGCTGCTTGACCCACGCCTGCTCGTCCTGCTCGCCGACCCGCCGCAACACGGCGTTGACGAAACCGGCCGGCCCGGAGCCGTGCGCGCCCCGCACCAGGTCCACAGTGGACGCCACCGCGGCGTGCGCCGGGATCCGGGTGCGCAGCAGCTGGTACGCGCCCAGCCGCATCGCATCGAGGAAGGGTCCGTCTATTTCGGACAGTGGCCGGTCCGAGCAGGCGGCGATGATCTCGTCCAGCAGCCCCTTGGCCCGCGCCGCGCCGTAGGCCAGCTCGGTGGCCAGCGCGGCGTCGCGGCCGCTGATCCGGCGGTCCCGCAGCAGCTTCGGCAGCACCAGGTTGGCGTACGCGTCCCGCTCGCGGATCGCCTTCAGCGTGTCCCATGCCGCCTGCCGCGCCGGGTCGTCCTCCGGTGGGCGGCGAGGTCCCTGGCGGCGGGCCGGCGGGTGCTGGCGCTCCGGCCGGGACGGACGCCTGCTCGGTCCGCCGCTTCGCTCCGTCACGCCAACCGCTCCCCTGCTTCGATCCTCGAACCGCGCGCCCAGTCGGTCGCGGCCATCCGCTTCTTGCCCGGCGCCTGCACGTCGCCCAGCTGCACGGCGACAGTAGACGTGCCGACCAGAACGCGCTTGCGCTCCACCCGGATCTCGCCGGCGGCCAGGTCGTCCACATCGGACAGACGCACCGGCCCCAGCTTGAGCCGCTCGTCACGGAACACCGCCCAGGCCCCGGGTTCCGGCGTCACCGCCCGGGCCAGCCGGTCCACGGCCAGCGCCGGATGGCCGAAGTCCAGGTGCGCGTCGTCCACAGTGATCTTGCTGGCATAGCTGACGCCGTCGGCGGCCGGCTGCTCGCGCGCCTCCAGCGTGCCGTCCTCGATCCCGTCCAGGGTCGCGACCAGCAGGTCCGCGCCGGCAACGGCCAGCCGGTCCAGCAGCTCGCCGGCCGTCTCGTGCGGACCGACCTCGACCGTCAGCGTGCCGAACACCGGGCCGGCGTCCAGCTCCTTGACGATGCGGAACGTGCTCGCGCCGGTGATCTCGTCGCCGGCCCGCACCGACGCCTGCACCGGGGCCGCGCCGCGCCAGGCCGGCAGCAGCGAGAAGTGCAGGTTCACCCAGCCGTGCCGAGGAATGTCGAGTGTGCGCTGCGGCAGCAGCGCCCCGTAGGCGACGACCGGGCAGCAGTCCGGGTTGATCTCGCGCAGCCGGTCCAGGAACTCCGGCGCGCCGGCCTTCGCCGGCGTCAGCACCTCGATGCCGTGCTCGTCGGCCAGCGCGCCCACCGGGCTTCTGACCAGGTGCCGGCCGCGCCCGGCCGGGGCGTCCGGCCTGGTCACGACGGCCACGACCTCGTGCCGTTCGGAGGCGATCAGGGCCCGCAGCGAGGGCAGCGCGACCTCCGGCGTGCCGGCGAACACCAGCCGCATCAGTGGCCACCGCCGAACAGGCTGTGCGGGCTCTGCTTGAGCACCGGGGCCGCGCCGGTGAACCACTCCGCCTCGCGGATGGCCTTCATGGCCTCCTTGCGGGTCTGCGCGTCCAGGCGGTCCAGGAACAGCACGCCGTCCAGGTGGTCGCTCTCGTGCTGGATGCAGCGGGCCAGCAGCTCGCTGCCCTCGATCTCGACCGGCTCGCCGTGCATGTTCCAGCCCTTGGCCACGATGTGCAGGTGCCGCTTGCAGTCCCAGGCCATGCCGGGAATGGACAGGCAGCCCTCCGGGCCGTCCTGCATCTGTTCACCGACCACGTCGAACGTCGGGTTGACCAGGTGCCCCTCGAAGCCGTCGCAGTGGTAGGTGAACACCCGCAGGCCCACGCCCAGCTGCGGCGCGGCCAGGCCGGCGCCGCCCTTGTCCTCCATGGTCTCCCACAGGTCGGCGACCAGGCCGCGGAGTTCCTTGTCGAAGTCGACGACCTCGGCGGCGCGGGTGCGCAGCACCGGGTCCCCGAACAGGCGGATGGGCTGGACGGTCACTGGTCTCCCTGGGCTGGACGATCTCGGGCCGGCCGGTCCAGTTTAGGAGATCAGTATTCTGCCTGGTCGGCCCCCACGAACAGCACGGTCGCCAGGGCCACCGCGAAGTGCCCGGCGAACCTGGCCGCGGTCAGGAGGGCCTTGAGCAGCTGCGCCGGCCAGTGGACGGTCGGAGCGGCAGTGGGGCCGCCTATCGTCAGGGTGGTCATCTCTCGGCTCCTCGGGTCGTTCGTGACTCAAGGTTCGCCGCCGAGGCCGTCATCGGGCGTCGGCGTGCGGTCGCATTCCGTCGGTCATCCCCCGGGATGACCGCAACAACCCGGTGGCTGCCGGACACCTCGTGGCATGAGGCAGGGGGAACACGTGCTGGGGCCCAGCGACGGCGAGTTGTGGGCCGCCGGCGGCGAGGACGCGTTCACCCAGCTGTTCGAGCGGCACGCCGAGGCGGTGTGGAACCACGCGGATCGTGGTCGCTGGCCGAGGACCTGACGTCCATGACCTTCATGACGGCCTGGCGGCGACGGCACGAGCTCACCCTGGTGCGGGACAGCGCGCGGCCGTGGCTCTACGCCGTCGCCGGCTTCCTGGCCCGTACCGCCCGACGCGGCGGAGGTGCTGGCGGCGGCCCGGCGCGACACCGAGGACGGCAGCCATCGCACGCACGGAAACGGCGGCGCCGCGTGATCGTCGTCGATGCCTCGGCCATGTCGACCATGCTGGTGTACACCGACGATCGTGGCCGAAAGGCTCGTGCTGTCCTGGCCAGAGACATCGAGTGGGTCGCGCCCGAGCACTGGAAGGCCGAGGTCTTCTCGGTTGTCCGAGTACTGACGCTCGGTAGGAAGATCACCGAGGCGTGGGCCTCCGGCGTGGTGAGTCTGCTGCCGCGCGTCGGGGTGAAGACGGTTTCGCTCGACGACCTGCTGCCGAGGATGTGGGAGCTTCGCGGCAACGTCAGCGGCTACGACGCCGCATACGTCGCACTGGCCGAAGCGCGGGGCGTCACCCTCGTGACGGCGGACGGCAAGCTCGCCCGTGCGGCGATGTCCTTCTGCCGGGTCGAGCTGGTCGGTTAGAGCAGTTCCAGCGGGTCCATCCGTACGCGGACGGGGTCGGGGTCCTTGCGGGCGGTGCGGACGCGGACGGCGTCGGCGACGGCTTCGGCCAGGGCGCGGCCCTCGGCGCGGGAGGTGCGGACGAGGGCGCGTTCCTTGTCCTCGCCGAGCGGCACGGGGCCGAGGATCTCGCCGCTGGCGGGCAGGCGGAGCTCCTCGAGCACGGCGTTGACGGCGTCGGGCACGCCGTCGATGGTGGCCATCCGGACGGCGGGCGGGAAGCCGAGCTCGGTGCGTCCGGACAGCTCGAGGTTGGCGTGCCAGACGGGATCCCAGCGGACGAGGGCCTGCACGGTGGGCAACGACGAGTCGGCGGTGACGATGACGCGGCCGCCCTGGGAACCGGGCACGACCATGCCGGCGGCGGTCATCCACAACCGGAGCGCCTCCTCGGTGGCGCGGAGGTCGGCGCGGCCGAGGATGGCCCAGCCGTCGAGGAGCAGCGCGGCCCCGTAGCCGCCGACGGCGTGCGGCTCGGCGCCGGGCGTGGCGACGACGAGTGCGGGGGCGTCGGGCACCTCGGCCAGCACCTCGCCGGCCCCGGAGGTGCGCACGACGGTGCCGGGGAAGGCGCGGCCGAGTTCCTCGGCGGTGCGCTTGGAGCCGACGACCACGGCCCGCAGTCGGCGGGAGCCGCAGGCCGCGCAGCGGAACATGACCTCGACGGCCCCGCACCACCGGCATTCAGCCGGGCGCGCCGCGCCGTCGTCGCTGCCGCCGGGCAGAGACAACGGGCCGGCGCACTTGCGGCACTGTGCCCGCACGCGGCAGTTGGCGCAGGACAGCGCCGGCACGTAGCCGCGGCGCGGCACCTGTACAAGCACTGGACGGCCGGCCTTCAACGCCTCCCGCGCTGCTTCGAAGGCGATGGCCGGCAGCCGGGCCGTGCGGGCCGCCTCGTCACGGGCCAGCTGCGCGTCGGTCTCGCCGATGGCCGTGACGCGGGGCGCGGCGGCGCGGAGCTGCTCCCGCCCGGCGACGATCTCCGGCGCCCATCCGGTGTCCACGAGCAGCTGCGCCTCGGCCGTACGGGCAAAGGCGGCCACGAGCAGCGACGCCCCGGCCATGTGTGCCCGCTGCACCAGCACGTCACGCACGTGCGGGTACGGCGCCAACTGCTCGGCATGGCCGCTGTCGCCGTCGTCCCATACGACGAACAGCCCGGGATCGGCGACGGGCGCGAACGTGGCGGCCTTCGTGCCGACAACCACGCGCACAGTGCCGCGCAGCACCGACAGCCACCGCTTGTAGCGGGCCTCCGGCCCGAGGTCGGCCGACAGCGCCACCACGCCGTCCATCAGCTGCTGACACGCGGCGAACACGCGGTTCACGTCGCGGTAGTCCGGCACCACGATGACCACGCCCTTGCCGGTGGCCGCCACCGTCGCCGCCACCTCGGCCAGCCGCGCCGGCCAGTCCTCCCCCGGCAGCGCCTGCCACACGGCGTTGGCGGAGCGGCCGTTGGCCAGGGCGTCGAGGTAGGCCGGTCCGCGGGTGTAGCGCTGCCAGCCGTGAGCTTCAGGTCGCGCAGGCGGCGGCACGGGGTCGTCAGCTTCGCGCGCCTCGGCCCGGGCATGGCGGGGCGGGACCGCCAGCCGCAACACGTTGGCCAGCGATCCCACGTACCGGTCGGCCACCGCCCGCGCCAGGCCGTGGATCTCCGGCGTCAGCACGACTTCCGGCGACACCACCCGTTCGATGTACTTGATCTTGTCCGCGACCTCGGTGTGCGCCACCCGCTCCAGCAGGAAGCCGTCGGTCAGCTTGCCGCGGAACCGCACGCGCACCCGTACGCCCGGCTGCGCGTCGGCGTCGCACTCGGCCGGGATCCGGTAGTCGAAGGGGAAATCCAGGTGGTACGGCAGCGGCACGTCCACGCTCACCCGCGCGACAGCCGCGGTGGCGGCGGGCTGCCGCTCACCGCGCCGGACGTTCCCGCTGGTTGCCACGCCGTGAGGTCTACCAGAGAGGCGGCCACCGACGCGGAGACGGGGCCTTGACACAGGGCAGAACGCCTTACCTGCGGTGAGCGCAGGCAAGGCGTCCTTGGCGTGTGTCCGAAAACGACATTCGGTGTGTCGGAGAGCGCGACTCGCGGGGGTGTTAGACGTGCTTCCAGGTGCAGGTGAAGTTGGTGCCGCCGGACAGGCCGGACACGGCGTCCTTCGTCACCCCGCCGCTGGCCTGGGTGATCGGGTCGGCGTTCTGGCTGCCGATGGCCGTGCCGTTGGCGGTGGCGTTGGTGAACGCCACGCTGCCGAAGTCGGCCAGCGGCAAGGTGCCGTTGCTGTCCGACGGGGCCTCGGCGATGATCTCGGCGCTGGCCAGCTTGGCCGCCGAGTAGGTCTTGCTGACGGTGTGGCTCCAGCCCCGCGTGGTGTCGGAGATCTTCAGCGTGAACTTGCCGCCGGTGGTCTCGGTCACCGACGCGGTGAAGTGGTCGCCGGGGCTCACGGTGTCGCTGAAGTTGACCGGGTAGGCCGGGTACATCTCGTACCAGGCGTAGTACTCGGCGCGGCCGTTGATGTAGTCGACCTCGGTGCCGAGCTGCTCGACGGAGTTGCTGCCGTCGCCGTCGATGCCGACCCAGAAGCTGGAGTACGCGTCCTGGGAGGTGGCCTTCACCGACGGCTGCACCCAGCTGGCCGAGACGCTGGTGAACTTGCCGCCGGTCACGGCGTAGCCGGCCCAGTTGCCGCTGGTGCTGTGCGACAGGCCGTGGTTCAGGGGCTTGTGGATGTGGGCAGGCGCGGGGGCGGCGGTGGCGGCCGGGGTGGCCAGCCCGACCACCGCCAGCGGGGCGAGCACGGCGATGGCGATACGCAGGCGCGTGTTCACGACAGGGGTCTCCTCGTGCAGGGGTGTGAAAGCTCTGCACGGCCACGCTAGGTTCGCGGCACCCGGCGGTGAAGCGGGAAACCCCTTGGCCCGAACCCTTGATTCAGTCAGACCAGCGCAAAGCGAACCAAAGTTCCATCCGCCGCTGGACATCGGACAGGTCGATGCCCAGTTCCCGGCCCACCACACCGATCCGGTGCCGCACGCTGTTGCGGTGCACGCCGAGCTCGGCGGCCGTCCGGTCCCAGTTCCCGTTGCAGGCCAACCAGGTTCGCATGGTCTCGACCAGCTCGGGCCGTTCGGCCAGCGGGGCCAGCAGCTCGGCGGCGAACCGGGCGGCGGCCCCGGGATCGACCAGAGCCGACACGCCGTCGGCCGCGGTCACGGGTCGGCCGATGGCCACGGCGCGATCCAGCATCCGCCCGGCTTCCCGGTCAGCGGCGGGCAGTTCTCCGACGCCCACCGGTGAGCTCACCGCGAGCAGCCAGCCGGCCGCTTGCGCCGCAACGACATCCGGCGAAGTCGTGACGACGGCACGCAATTCGCCGTCCTCGACGTCGACGAGCGCGGTGCCGAGGTCGATGTCCCTGGCATAACTGGACTTCTGCCGGCCGCGGACCACTCGGTAACCACGGTTGGCATCGTCGCCGACCAACATCTTTGTGACCGAACGACCGTCGGCCCGCTCGGCCAACGCCAGCAGCGCCAAGGCAACCGCGATCACTGCCCGGTCGGCCACGGAGAACGGCCGCATCGCGCCGACCACCAGCACCCGGGCGGCGTCGACCGGATATCCGACGACCTGCCACGACCCGACCTCCGTGGCGGCGCTACGCGGGCCGCTGCCGGCGCGAAGCCGTGACGCCAAGGCCACGACCACCGGATCGACGACGTCGATGCCGGCCTGCGCGACCACGGCGTCGTCCAGCAGCACGCACCACCAGTCGGCCAGCGCGGCCAGCTCCCCCACCACCGCCTGCACGGGATCGGGCCGCAGCGCCGCGCGGGTCAGCGCCGACTGCGCCTCGGACAGCCACCGCAGCTCCGCGTGCTCGGCCTCGGCCAGTGCCACGCCCACGGCCTGGCTCACGGCGAGGAACGGCGTCGACGGCGGCAGCGCCAGCAGCGGCAACCCGTGCCGCGCGCACGCCTCGACCAGAACCGGTGGCACCTCGTCGTACACGGGCGTGACGCCGAAGCCCAGCGCCTGCACGCCGGCCACGACCAGCCCGCGCACGTACCCGTCGACGTCCTCGGGGAAGTTCACGCCCGCGGTCAGCAGCAGCTCCCCGCCGAGCAGGTACGGCACCGGGTCCCGCAGCTCGCTGACGTGCGCCCACCGGATCGGGCGGTCCAGCTGGTCCGAACCGGTGAGCACGGCCAGCCCCAGCTCCGGCCGGCGCACCACCACGCCGAGCGGGACCGTGGACGTTCTGCCCGGAGACATGGCACGAGATTGTGCACTTCGGCCACAGCGGGCGCACGCCGTCGCTTCCTAGGGTGACCTGAACGACAGGAGGAAGCCGATGGCTCTCGATTACGTGGTGATCGCGGCGTACGTGCTGGGCATGGTCGGCGTCGGCTGGTGGGGCCTGCGCCGCGCGACCACCCGCAGCGATTACCTGGTCGCCGGCCGCCGGCTCGGCTGGGCGATGTACTCCGGCACCATGAGCGCGGTCGTTCTAGGTGGAGCCTCCACCATCGGCGGCATCGCGCTGGGCTACCAGTTCGGCATTTCCGGCGCGTGGCTGGTGTTCACCATCGGCCTGGGCATCCTGGCGCTGTCGGCGTTCTTCGCCCGGCGCATCGTCCGGCTCCGCGTCTACACCGTCCCCGAGATGCTCGACCTGCGCTACGGCGGGTCCACGAGCATCGTCTCCGGCGTGGTGATGTGGGGCTACACGCTGATGCTGTCCGTGACCTCCACCATCGCCTACGCCACGGTGTTCGAGGTGCTGTTCGGCCTGCCCAAGGCGGGCGGCGTGGTCATCGGCGGCGTGATCGTGGTGCTGTACTCGGCGCTGGGCGGCATGTGGTCGATCACCATGACCGACATCGTGCAGTTCGTGGTGAAGACGGTCGGCATCCTGCTGGTGCTGCTGCCGACGGCGCTGGTGGCGGTGGGCGGCTTCGGCGGACTGCACGCGCGACTGCCGGCCGGCTTCTTCGACGTCGGCTCGATCGGCACCGGCCGCATCGTCACCTACCTGCTGATCTACGTGTTCGGACTGCTCATCGGCCAGGACATCTGGCAGCGCGTGTTCACGGCACGGACCCCGCGGGTGGCGACCGCCGGCGGCCTCACCTCGGGCCTGTACTGCGTCGTCTACGCCATCGCCGGCGCGCTGATCGGCAGCGCCGCCAAGGTGCTGTACCCGAACCTGCCCAACCCGGACGCCGCCTTCGCCACGATCGTCACCGGCCTGCTGCCGGCCGGTCTGCGCGGTCTGGTGCTGGCCGCCGCGCTGGCGGCGATGATGTCGACCGCCTCGGGCGCGCTGATCGCCTGTTCGACGGTCGCCCAGAACGACATTCTGAGGCGCGGCGGAGTGCGGGCGAACCGCATCGCCACCCTCGCGCTGGGGGTCGTGGTGATCTTGGTTGCGATCATCGTGGACGACGTGGTAGCGGCCCTCACCGTGGCCTACAACCTGCTGGTCGGGGGCCTTCTGGTGGCGATCATCGGTGGCCTGCTGTGGAAGCGTGGAACGCGGGTCGGCGCCATGGCTTCCATGATCGCGGGCGCGGCCACCGTCATCGCGAGCATGCTGGCTTTCGGCCTGCTCGCCGATGAGCCCATCTACTACGGCCTGCTCGCCAGCCTCGTCGTGTACGTGGCGGTGAGCCTGGCCACCCCGCGCACGGCGGCGACCGTGCTGCACACCTGGGAACAACGACTCGCTGGAGTGTCCGCATGACCCCGATCGGCCCGATCGACTCGTCCGTCGTCCCGCGCTTCGCCGGCCTGGCCACCTTCGCCCGGCTGCCGCGCATCGACCAGGTGAGCCGGGCCGACGTGGCGGTGGTCGGCGTGCCGTTCGACTCGGGCGTCTCCTACCGGCCGGGCGCGCGGTTCGGCCCGGCGGCGGTGCGCGAGGCGAGCCGGCTGCTGCGGCCGTACCACCCGGGCCTGGACGTGTCGCCGTTCGAGCGGGCGCAGGTGGTGGACGCCGGCGACATCGCGGCCAACCCGATGGACATCCCGCAGGCCATCGGCACGATCGAGCGTGCGGCCGGCGAGTTGCTGGACAGCGGCGCGCGGCTGGTCACCGTCGGCGGCGACCACACCATCGCGCTGCCGCTGCTACGGGCCATGGCGCAGCGGCACGGACCGGTGGCGCTGCTGCACTTCGACGCGCACCTGGACACGTGGGACTCCTACTTCGGTGCGTCCTACACGCACGGCACGCCGTTCCGGCGGGCCGTCGAGGAAGGCGTGCTGGACACCTCGGCGCTGTGCCACGTCGGCATCCGCGGCCCGCTCTACAGCCGCGCCGACCTGACCGGCGACAAGGAGCTCGGCTTCGGCATCGTGACCTCGGCCGACGTCATGCGCCGCGGCGTCGACGAGGTGGTCGGCGGGCTGCGGGAACGCATCGGCGACCGGCCGCTGTACGTGTCGGTCGACATCGACGTGCTGGATCCGGCCCACGCGCCCGGCACCGGCACCCCGGAAGCCGGCGGCATGACCAGCCGCGAGCTGCTGGAGATCCTGCGCGGCCTGGCCGGCGCCAACCTGGTGTCGGCCGACGTGGTCGAGGTCGCCCCGGCCTACGACCACGCGGAGATGACCTCGATCGCCGCCTCGCACGTGGCCTACGACCTGGTCTCGCTGCTGGCGATGGGGGTGTCGGCGTGACGCGCCCGGATTTGCCTCGGATCGGGGCCGATCTGGTCGTCGAGACGCTGACGGCGCTGGGCGCGGACACCGTGTTCGGCGAGCCGGGGCAGCACGCCCTCGGCCTGTTCGACGCGCTGCGCCGCTCCGACCTGCGCTATGTCGGCAACCGCACCGAGCCGGCGGCCGCGTTCGCCGCCGACGGGCACGCGCGGACCACCGGACGGGTGACGCCGCTGATCGTCTCGACCGGTCCTGGCGCATTGCTCACGTTGGCCGGCCTACATGAGGCAATCTCATCTTCTTCGCCGGTGCTGGGCATCAGCAGCCAGATCCCGTCCGACGGGCTGGGTGGGCGGCGGCGCGGCTACCTGCACGAACTTCCCGACCAGCAGGCAAGTTTCCGCGATGTGGTGAAGTCCGTGCACGTGGTACGCACTTCCGCGCAGATCCCGGCCGCGCTGGCCGAGGCGTGGCGAATCGCTTCGACAGCGCCGACCGGCCCCGTATGGGTGGAAATTCCGCAGGACGTGTTGGCCGGGCCGACCGTGCAGCCGCCAGTGTGCACTGTGGTCGACGCGGAGCCGAGAACCTTGCGGCCGCAAGCAGAACTGGTCGCGGAGGCGGCAAAACTGCTCAACGCCGCCGAGCGCCCGATGATCCTGGCCGGTGGCGGCGTGGTGCGGGCCGGCGCCCAGGAAGCGTTGCTGGCACTGGCCGAACGCCTCGGCGCGCCGGTGGCCAGCACGTTCGGCGGCCGCGGCGCGTTCCCGTGGGAGCACCCGCTGTCGCTGCGCTCGTGGCTGGAGGACCGGCACACCACGGAGTTCCTGGCCTCGGCCGACGTGCTGCTGGTGGTCGGCTCCGGGCTCGGCGAGCTGTCCACGAACTACGGCACGTTCCGGCCGGAGGGGCGGATCATCCAGGTCGAGGCCGACTCGGCCCGGCTGGCGGCGAACTACCCAGCATTGGGGATCCACGCCGACGCCGGGGAATTTCTGTCCGAAGTTGTCAAACACATCACTGTCGCCGAGCGACCCGCGCCGGACACCGCGGGCGTGCTGGCACGGGTGCGGGCGCGGCTGGACGGGCAGTCGCTGGCGTTAGAGCGCGACACTCTGGCCGCCATAAGGGAAGCGCTGCCGGACGACGCCCCGAGTTTCTGGGACATGACCATTCTCGGCTATTGGGCCTGGTCAGCCTGGGACCCGCGGGCCGGCGGCATGCACACCGCGCAGGGCTCGGGCGGTCTGGGCTGGGCGTTCCCGGCGGCCGTCGGCGCGGCCGCCGCGCTGCGCGGAAACCGGCCCGTGTTGGCCGTTTCCGGCGACGGCGGGGCGATGTACGGACTGGCCGAACTGGCGACGGCGGTCCAGCACAAGCTGCGCGTCACGTGGCTGATCGTGGATGATGGAGGGTATGGGATTCTCCGCGAGTACATGGACACCCCGTACGGCACCGAGCTGACCCGCCCGGACTTCGTGGCGTTGGCCAGGTCGTTCGGCGTGCCGGCGACCCTGAGCAGTCCGGCCCGGCTAACGTCCGACATGATCAACTCGCTGGCGGTCGACGGCCCGAGCGTCGTCGTGCTGCCCGCGGTGCTCAAGATGTTCGCGCCGACCCACCAGGAGGTGCAATGGCGCACAACGTGATCAACGGTGAGCGGCTGTCCGGTGTGGACGGTCTCACGGCCGACCTCGTCGACCCGACGACGGGCGAGGTCAGCGGCAGCGCTCCCATCTCCGGACAGTCCGATGTGGACAACGCGCTGCGGGCCGCCGCGACGGCGTTTCGGTCGTGGCGACGCAGCACGCCCGGCGAGCGGGCCAACGCGCTGCTCGGGCTGGCCGACGCGGTCGAGGACAACGCCAAGCGCCTGGCCGACGTCGAGTGCGCGGAGACCGGCAAGCAGTGGCAGGTGGTGCTGGACGACGAGGTCCCGGCCGCCGTGGACGCCCTGCGCTTCTTCGCCGGCGCCGCCCGCAACCTCGACGGCAAGGCGTCCGGCGAGTACGCCACCGGGCTGACCTCGACGATCCGCCGCGAGCCGGTCGGCGTGTGCGCGCAGATCGCGCCGTGGAACTACCCGCTGATGATGGCCGTCTGGAAGATCGCCCCGGCGGTCGCCGCCGGCAACACCACCGTGGTCAAGCCGGCCGAGACCACGCCGTCCAGCGCGGTGCTGCTGGCCGAGCTGGCCGGCGAGCACCTGCCGCCCGGCGTGGTCAACGTGCTCTGCGGCGACCGGGAGACCGGCCGGCTGCTGGTCGAGCACCCCGTGCCGGCGCTCGTCTCCATCACCGGCTCGACCAGGGCCGGCATGCAGGTCGCGGCCAGCGCCGCGGCGACCCTGAAGCGGACCCATCTCGAACTGGGCGGAAACGCTCCCGTGCTCGTGTTCGACGACGTCGACGTGGCCGACACCGCCGAGAAGATCGTCGGCGCCGCGTTCTACAACGCCGGGCAGGACTGCACCGCCGCCAGTCGCGTCCTGGTGCACGCCGACGTGCACGACGAGCTGGTCGAGGCGCTGACCAAGGTCGCGTCCGCGCAGCGGACCGGCCGTGGTTCCCGCGAGGCCGCCGACTTCGGGCCGCTGAACAGCCAGGCCCAGCTGGACCGGGTGTCGGGGCTGATCTCCCGGCTGCCGGCCGGGGCCGTGGTGCACTGCGGTGGGCACCGGCTCGGGGACCGGGGGTTCTTCTTCGCCCCGACCGTCGTCTCCGGGGTCGGGCAGGACGACGAGATCGTGCAGGAGGAGGTGTTCGCGCCGGTCATCACCGTGCAGGCGTTCTCCTCCGAGGAGGAGGCCGTCGAGCTGGCCAACGGCGTGCCCTACGGCTTGGCCTCGTCGGTGTGGTCCGAGAGCCACCGCCGGGTGCTGCGGGTCAGCTCGGCGCTGGACTTCGGCTGCGTCTGGGTCAACACGCACGGGGCGCTGGTGTCCGAGATGCCGCACGGCGGGTTCAAGATGTCCGGCCACGGCAAGGACCTCTCCGGCTACGGCTTCGACGACTACACCCGGGTGAAGCACGTGATGAGCGCCGTCTGACCGCTAGCAAACCGTACGTCCGTACTGCTAACGTGCCCGGCATGACGGACGCCACCACCCGCTTCGGCGGCTTCGCCCAGGAGTACGACCGGGTTCGGCCACGGCCGCCGGCCGAGCTCGTGCCGCTGCTCACCCAGTGGTCCGGCGCCGCCGAGCCCGACGTCGTCGACCTCGGCGCCGGCACCGGGCTGTCCACCGTGCTGTGGCCGGACGCCGTCGGCGTCGAGCCCGATGCCGGCATGCGCGCCGTCGCCGCCGCTCGGGGCGTTCGGGTCGTCGAGGGCACCGCCGAGGCCACCGGCCTGCCCGACGCCTGCGCCGACATCGTCACCGCCGGCCAGGCCCTGCACTGGTTCGACCCGTCGCGGACCTTCCCCGAGATCGCCCGCATCCTTCGCCCCGGCGGCGTCTTCGCCGCTTTCGACTGCGACTGGCCGCCGGCCGTCGATCCCGAGTGCGACGCCGCCTACCGCTCCGTCGAGGACCACTACCGCGTCCTCGAGGTCCGGCACCACGTCCGTCCCGCCTACGCCGACAAACCCGACCACCTCGCCCGACTGCGGGACTCCGGCCTGTTCCGCCACGTCACCGAGGTCGCCCTGCACGCCCGGGACACCGGCGACAGCACCCGCTTCGTCGATATCCTCCGCAGCCAGGGCGGCGTCGTCGCGCTGCTCGACCGCGGCGTCTCCGAGGACGAGATCGGCCTGACCCGGCTACGCGAGGTCGCCCAGCGACGTATCCCCCACGCCCGCACCTGGTGGTGGACCTACCGCGTCCGGCTCGCCGTCGTCTGACTCGGTAAACTAGCCCCAACGTACTTATACTAGTTACGTTGGGGCTAGCTGAGGGGGCGGGGTGCTGACCAAGCCGGTGGACGTGTTCGACCGCGACACCGAGTGGGCCGACCTGGTGGATTTCACCGAGTCGGAACTGCCCGGCCTGCGCATCGCGGTGGTCTACGGCCGCCGCCGGCAGGGCAAGTCGTATCTGCTCAGAAGGCTGGCCGATGCGTCCGGCGGTCTGTACCACCTGGCCACCGAACAGACCGAGACGGTCAGTCTCCGCCGCTTCGCCGACTCCCTGTCGGGTTGGCTCGGACTACCCACGGGCAATCTCTCCTTCGCCGACTGGGAGGCCGCGCTGACCACGGCGACCGGTCTGATGGCGAGCCGCCACGCAACGGGCTCGCCAGGCCTGCTCGTGCTGGACGAATTCCCGTACCTGATCCATGAGACGCCGGGCCTGCCGTCCATCGTGCAGACGATCTACGACCGCATCGGCCCCGGCTCGGCGACCAACTCCGTGCCGCTGCGCCTGATCCTGTGCGGATCGGCGATCTCCGTGATGTCCGGACTGCTGTCGGGCACCAAGGCGCTGCGGGGACGAGGAGCGCTCGAGCTTCGGGTGAAGCCCTTCGGCTACCGGGCCGCCCGCGACTACTGGCGCATCGAGAATCCGGCCGCCGCGCTCGTCCACAACGCCTTGATCGGGGGCACACCGGGATATCGGGACCTGGTGCTGAATCCGACGGTGCCGGCGGACCCGGCCCACATCGGGCACTGGCTCGCCCGCAATGTGCTGCGGCCGAGCGCACCCCTGTTCGACGAGGCGAACCGGGTGGTGCACGAGGATCCCCGGATCCGGGAGACCGCCGTCTACTGGTCGCTGATGGCCGCCATCGCCGCCGGGGAGAGCTCTCCGACGAAGATCGGCGGTCTGCTGGGCCGCTCGGCCAATTCGCTCGGCCACCAGCTGACCATGCTGGAATCCGCGGGCTTCGTGGAACGGGCCCAGGACATGCTGCTCGACCGGAGACCGGTGGTGCGCGTCGCCGATCCGCTGGTGCGCCTGCACCACCTCGTGGTCGAGCCGCATCTGGCCGACCTGGAGGCGGGTCACGGCGAGGACGTCTGGACGTCGGTCGAGCACACCGTGGACTCGAAGATCTACGGTCCGCACTTCGAGGCGATGGCCACCGAATGGGTCGCCAGGTACGCGCGGGTCGAGGCCGGCCTCGATGTCGGCGCGACCGGGCAGGCGACGATCGCCTGCCGGGAACATCGAACCAGCCACGAGATCGACATCCTGTCCCTTGAGCGCGGCGCCCGACCGCGGACCGCAGGCGCCGCCGTGACGTTCATCGGCGAGGCCAAGTGCCGCGACCGCGCCCCCGGCGTCGCGCAACTGCATCGGTTGAAACACCTCCGCGACCTGCTGACGGCCGCCGGACACGACAGCTCGGGCGCCGTCCTCGGTCTGTTCAGCGCGACCGGCTTCAGCGACGAAATGCGCCGGGCCGCCGAACGCGACAGCGTTCTGCTCGTCGGGCTGGCCGACCTTTACGGGAGCTGACCGCCGGCAGTGCGGTAGACCCGGTACGAGATGACACGTTCGTGCGTCACCGGCTGGTCGGGGGCGAAGTCGGAGTCGGCCAGCACCTGCTCGGCGACGGCTCGCAGCGGCGAGAGGTCCTGGCCGGGGAGCCAGGCGTACGGGTGCGAGGCGGCGTCGAGGACGACCTGGCGCGGGGTGTCGAGCTGGGGGAAAGCGACCTCGACGACCTCGCCGGTGCCCAGGACGGAGTCGACGTCCGCGTAGCCGGCGGGGCCGTGGACGTGGTGGGCGCCTTCGAAGCCGAGACGGCGGCCCTCGGCGAAGACGGCGTCGCGGAGCGGGGCCAAGGCGGTGGCGAACATGCGGCCGCCCAGGGTGACGGCGATGGAACCGCCGGGGCGGACGACGCGCCGGGCCTCGGTGAGAGCGACGCGCCAGTCGGAGACGTGGTGCAGGACCCGGGCCAGGTGCACACCGTCGAGGGAGCCGGTGGCGAAGGGCAGGGCGCAGGCGTCGCCGAGAACGAAAGGGAAGCCGGCGGCGAGGGGGCCGCGAAGGTCGACCGCGTCGAGCAGCACAAGGTCGCCGGCGGAGCCGGCGTGCGGGACGAGATCGCCCGTGGTGCCGGCATGCGGGCCGAGGGAGGCGCGGGCCAGGTCGAAGGCGATGGCGCCGGTGCCGCAGCCGATGTCCAGGACCAGGCCGGGCAGGAAACGGCGAAGCCGCCCGTAGAGGTCACGGGCGGCTTCGTCGGGGACGGGCAGGGTCACGCGCCGGCGGCGGACTTCAGGGCCTCGGCGCGGTCGGTGCGCTCCCACGGGAGGTCGAGGTCCGGACGGCCGAAGTGGCCGTAGGCCGCGGTGGGGGCGTAGATGGGGCGCAGCAGGTCGAGGTCGCGGATGATCGCGGCCGGCCGGAGGTCGAAGACCTCGTTGATGGCCTGCTGGATCTTGGCCGGGTCGACGGTCTCGGTGCCGAAGGTCTCGACGAACAGACCGACGGGGGCGGCCTTGCCGATGGCGTAGGCGACCTGGACCTCGGTGCGGGAGGCCAGACCGGCGGCCACCACGTTCTTGGCGACCCAGCGCATGGCGTAGGCGGCGGAGCGATCGACCTTCGACGGGTCCTTGCCGGAGAAGGCGCCGCCGCCGTGGCGGGCCATGCCGCCGTAGGTGTCGACGATGATCTTGCGGCCGGTCAGGCCGGCGTCGCCCATGGGACCGCCGATGACGAAGCGGCCGGTGGGGTTGACGAACAGCCGGACGCTCTCGGTGTCCAGGCTGAGCTCGGCCAGCTCGGGCAGCACGACCTGCTCGCGCACGTCCACCGCGAGCATCTTCTCGAGGTCGATGCCGTCGGCGTGCTGGGAGGACACGACCACGGTGTCCAGGCGAACCGGCTGGTCGCCGGCGTACTCGATGGTGACCTGGGTCTTGCCGTCGGGCCGCAGGTAGGGCAGCGCGCCGTTCTTGCGCACGGCGGTCAGCCGCCGGGACAGGCGGTGGGCCAGCGCGATCGGCAGCGGCATCAGCTCGGGCGTGTCGGTGGTGGCGTAGCCGAACATCAGGCCCTGGTCACCGGCGCCCTGGCGGGCGATGTCGTCCTCGGTCGACTCGACCCGCGACTCGTACGCGGAGTCCACGCCCTGGGCGATGTCGGGCGACTGCGAGCCGATCGCCACGTTCACGCCGCAGGAGTTGCCGTCGAAGCCCTTGGCCGACGAGTCGTAGCCGATCTCGAGGATCTTCTCCCGGACGATGGTCGGGATGTCGGCGTACGCCTCGGTGGTGACCTCGCCGGCCACGTGCACCTGGCCGGTGGTGATCAGCGTCTCGACGGCGACGCGGCTGCGCGGGTCCTTGGACAGCAGCCCGTCAAGAATGGAGTCGCTGATCGCGTCACAGATCTTGTCGGGGTGGCCCTCGGTGACCGACTCAGAGGTGAACAGCCTCCGGCTGTGTTCGCTCACGACAACTCCTCACAGACTTTTACTCGGCGGCGCCATGTGGGGCCCCTCGATCAGGCTCTCTATCGCCGTAACCCTATCGGGCGTCACGTCGTGGCCCGCTCAAGTCCCGAGCAACGGACCCACGACGTCCCACAGTGTGGCCGCCAGACGGGCCTTGGAACCGTGCGGAATGGGACGCTCGTCACCATCGGCGGACAGCAGCCAGCCGGCGTTGTCCTCCATCTCGAAGGCCAGCCCGTCGCCGACGGCGTTGACGACCAGCAGGTCGACGCCCTTGCGGGCCAGCTTGGCCCGGCCGTGGTGCAGCACGTCCCCGGTCTCGTCGCCGGTCTCGGCGGCGAAGCCGACCACGATCTGCCCGGTGGGACGGGCCTTGACCAGCTCGACCAGGATGTCCGGGTTGACGGCCAGCCGGATCGGCTCGGGCTCCCGGTCGCCCTTCTTGATCTTCGAAGAGGACAGTCCCAGCGGACGGAAGTCGGCGACGGCGGCGGCCATCACCACCACATCGGCCGAAGGGCTCTCGGCGTGCATGGCGTCCCGCAGCTCGACGGCGGACCCGATGCGCACCACCCGCACGCCGGCCGGGTCGGCCAGATCGGCCGTGTGTCCGGCGACCAGGGTGACCTCGGCGCCGCGCTGGGCGGCAACCCGGGCCAGCGCGTAGCCCTGCTTGCCCGACGAGCGGTTACCCAGGTAGCGGACCGGGTCCAGCGCCTCACGGGTGCCGCCGGCGGAGACCACGACGCGGCGGCCTTCCAGGTCTCGGGGCAGCGCCGACGGGGCGGCCAGCAGCAGCCGGGCCAGCTCGACGATCTCGGCCGGCTCGGGCAGCCGGCCCTTGCCGGTGTCCTTGCCGGTCAGCCGGCCGCTGGCCGGCTCGGCCACGATCACGCCGCGCGAGCGCAGGGTGGCCACGTTGGCTTCGGTGGCCGGGTGCTCCCACATCTCGGTGTGCATGGCCGGCACCATCAGCACCGGGCAGCGCGCGGTGAGCAGCGTGCCGGTGAGCAGGTCGTCGGCCAGGCCGTGGGCGGCGCGGGCCAGCAGGTCCGCGGTGGCCGGGGCGACGACGACCAGGTCGGCGGTCTGCCCGATCTTGACGTGCGGCACCGCCGGGATGTCGGTGAACACCCCGGTGGCGACCGGCTGGCCGGACAGCGCCTCGAAGGTGGCCGCGCCGACGAAGTTCAGCGCGGCCTCGGTGGGCACCACGCGCACCCGGTGACCGGACTCGGTCAGGCGGCGCAGCACCTCACAGGCTTTGTAGGCGGCGATGCCGCCGCCCACGCCCAGCACGATATGGGGCTGGGTCATTCGCCTTCGGTGTGCTCGAGCATGCCGGAGTGGATCTCGCGCAGCGCGATCGACAGCGGCTTCTCGCGCGGGCCGGGCTCGACCAGCGGGCCGACGTACTCGAGCAGGCCCTCGCCGAGCTGGGCGTAGTAGTCGTTGATCTGCCGCGCGCGCTTGGCCGAGTAGATCACCAGCGCGTACTTCGAGCTGACCTGCTCGAGCAGGTCGTCGATCGGCGGGTTGGTGATGCCCTCAGGCGCGGAGGCGGGCTCGCCGATGGCGGACAGGTGACTCGGGATGGTCAAGACAACGCTCCTGGAGGTAGTCACGGCTCGCTGGACACACGCTCGGTGGGCGAGCCGACCACCAAGGTTAGCAAGTCGCGGGCGACGGTACGAACATCGGAGTTGACAAGCACCACGTCGAACTCCGCTTCGGCGGCCAGTTCCTCCTGCGCCACCTTGAGCCGGTGCGCCACGACCGCCGGGTCCTCGGTGCCCCGGCCGGTCAGCCGGGCCACCAGGACCTCCCACGTCGGCGGCTTGAGCAGCACCAGCAGCGCCTCGGGCATGGCCCGCCGCACCTGGCGGGCGCCCTGGACCTCGATCTCGAGGATCGCTGGAGTTCCCCGCTCCAGCGCGGCCTCGACGGGTCGGCGCGGTGTGCCGTAGCAGTTGCCCGCGTATTCGGCGTGTTCGAGCAGTTCGCCGTCGGCGACCATGCGGTCGTACTCGACCTGGTCGACGAAGTGGTAGTGCTCCCCGTCGACCTCGCCGGGGCGAGGCTTGCGGGTGGTCACCGAGACGCTGTAGTAGACCTCGGTGCCGAGCGTGCGCAGCTCTTCCAGCACGCTGGACTTGCCCACCCCGGACGGCCCGGCGAGCACGGTGAGGCGGGGCCGGGCACGAGTGCCCGACCCCATCTCGTCCTTCTTGGTCACTCGCCGCCGAACTCGGTCAGCAGTGCCTTGCGCTGGCGGTCGCCGAGACCACGCAGCCGGCGGCTGGTCGCGATCTCGAGCCGCTCCATGATCTGGGCGGCCCGGACCTTGCCGACGCCGGGCAGGGACTCCAGGAGTGCGGAGACCTTCATCTTGCCGAGGACCTCGTCGGTGTCGGCGGCGGTCAGCACGTCCTTCAGGTTCGTGCCGCCACGCTTGAGGCGCTCCTTGAGCTCGGCCCGGGCGCGACGAGCGGCAGCCGCCTTCTCCAGCGCTGCGGCCCGCTGCTCCTCGGTCAGCTGGGGAAGGGCCACGATCTCCTCCGTGGTGTGGGTGTTCTTCAGTGGGATCGGTGTCGCGACCGTACCGATCGAGCATCGCCCGGTACAACGTGGGTCCCCGTGGTGACAACGCAACCAATGCGGTGACACTCCCCCACCCGGTCGGGTGCATCTCGACCAAAACGGCGGTCACGACGTGAAAGAAGTACTACCAAGGACCCCCGACAGCCTGATCACCGCCACCGGTGATGTGCCCCGCCGGCCCCGTGTGCTATGCACGACCAGCGGGGTTCCAAGATCAACTCACGGAATGCCCTGCCGCGCCTGTGGATTCGCCCAGCTCGCGGACGGATTCCCTGGTCGCGACGGCAGCGGCGCGCAGCGCCGCCACATCGGGCCCGTGCCGCAGCACATCCCGCGACGAACTGGGCAGCACCTGGCCGGAAACGCCGCCGAAAAGCCGCCGCAGGTCGGCGACGGTGCCGCCCTGCGCGCCCAGACCGGGCGCCAGCACGGCTCCGTTGAGTCGGGACAGATCCAGGCTCGTCTCGCCGACCGTGGCGCCGATGACCACACCCACATGGCCCAGCGGATCGGCCCCGTGATTGCGCTCCGCGGCCGAATCCACGATGGACTGGGCGATGGAAACACCCGTGTCGGTGCGGGCCCTTTGCACGGACGGGCCTTCCTTGTTGGATGTCAAGGCCAACACAAAAAGTCCGCGACCGGTTTTCGCACTGAGCTCCAAAGCCGGATCCAGCGAGCCGAATCCGAGATAGGGCGAGAGCGTCACAGCGTCGCCCGCGAGCGGCGAGTCGTCGGCCAGGAACGCCGTCGCGTAGGCGGCCATCGTGGACCCGATGTCGCCCCGCTTGGCGTCCACGATCACCAGCGCGCCCGCGGCCCGGGCCTCGGCGATGGTCCGCTCCAGCACGGCCACCCCACGGGACCCGAACGCCTCGAAGAAGGCCGCCTGGGGCTTCACCAGGGCGACTTCGGCGCCGAACGCCTCCACGCAGGTCAGAGCGAAGCGCTCAAGACCGTGTGCATCGTTGGAAAGGCCCCAGTCGGCCAACAGCCCGGGATGCGGGTCGATGCCGGCCACGAGCGGCCCGGCGGCGGCCACCTTGGCCGCCAGCCGGGCCCCGAAGGACTCGTTCATGCCTTGATACCCTTCAGCCCGGCCTGGAGGGCCTGCAGGCTGCGCACGCCGATGTCACCCCGGATGAGGGCCTCTATGCCGTGTACGGCCGCGGCAGCCCCGGAAACGGTGGTGATGCACGGAATGTCCCGCGCCACCGCCGCCGTCCGGATCTCGTAGCCGTCCACGCGGGGGCCGTGGTTGCCGTATGGGGTGTTCATGACCATGTCCACCTCGCCGGCCAGGATCTTCTCCACGATGTTGCCCTCGCCCTCGAAGTGCTTGCGCACCACCGTGCAGGCCACGCCGTTGCGCCGCAGCACCTCGGCGGTGCCGGTGGTGGCCAGGATCTCGAAGCCCAGGTCGGCGAGCCGCTTGACCGGGAACACCATGGCCCGCTTGTCCCGGTTGGCCACCGACACGAACACCCGACCCTTGGTCGGCAGCGACCCGTACGACGCGGTCTGCGACTTGGCGAACGCCTTGCCGAACGAGAAGTCCACGCCCATCACCTCGCCGGTGGACTTCATCTCCGGCCCGAGCAGCGAGTCCACGCCCTTGCCCTCCGGCGTGCGGAACCGGTGGAACGGCAGCACCGCCTCCTTCACCGCCACGGGCGAGTCGTCCGGCATCTCCGCGCCGTCGCCGGTGGCCGGCAGCACGCCCTCCTCGCGCAGCTCGGCGATGGTGGCCCCCAACGCGATCCGCGCCGCCGCCTTGGCCAGCGGCACCGCGGTCGCCTTGGACACGAACGGCACCGTGCGCGAGGCACGGGGGTTGGCCTCCAGCACGTACAGCACGTCGTCCTTGAGCGCGTACTGCACGTTCAGCAGGCCACGCACGCCGACGCCGTGGGCGATGGCCTCGGTGGAGCGGCGCACCGCCTCCAGGTCGCTGCGGCCCAGCGTTATCGGCGGCAGCGCGCACGAGGAGTCGCCGGAGTGGATGCCGGCCTCCTCGATGTGCTCCATGACGCCGCCGATGTAGACCTGCTCGCCGTCGCACAGCGCGTCCACGTCGATCTCGATGGCGTCGTCCAGGAACCGGTCGACCAGGACCGGGTGCTCCGGCGACACCTCGGTGGCGCGGGCGATGTAGCCGGCCAGCGTCTTCTCGTCGTAGACGATCTCCATGCCGCGACCGCCCAGCACGTACGACGGGCGCACCAGCACCGGGTAGCCGATCTCGTCGGCGATCCGCTTGGCCTGCGGGAACGAGGTCGCGGTGCCGTACTTGGGCGCGGGCAGCCCGGCCCCGGTCAGCACCTCGCCGAACGCGCCGCGGTCCTCGGCCAGGTGGATGGCCTCGGGCGAGGTGCCGACCACCGGCACGCCCGCGTCGGCCAGCCGCTGCGCCAGCCCGAGCGGGGTCTGCCCGCCCAGCTGCACGATGACCCCGGCGACCGTGCCGGACTCGCGCTCGGAGTGCACGACCTCCAGCACGTCCTCGAACGTCAGCGGCTCGAAGTACAGGCGGTCGGAGGTGTCGTAGTCGGTGGACACCGTCTCCGGGTTGCAGTTGACCATCACGGTCTCGTAGCCGGCGGCGCGCAGCGCCATCACCGCGTGCACACAGGAGTAGTCGAACTCGATGCCCTGGCCGATGCGGTTCGGGCCGGAGCCCAGGATCAGCACCTTGGGCTTGTCCCGCTGCGGCAGCACCTCGGTCTCGGCCGCCGGGTCGGACTCGTAGGCCGAGTAGTGGTACGGCGTCAGCGCGGCGAACTCGGCCGCGCAGGTGTCGACGGTCTTGAACACCGGCCGCACGTTCAACCGGTGCCGCAGGATGCGGACGCCGTCCTCGCCGGCCAGCTCCGGCCGCAGCGCGGCGATCTGCCGGTCGGACAGGCCGGCCCGCTTGGCCCGCCGCAGCAGCGCCTCGTCCAGCACGGCCGCGTCGACGATCTCCTCGCGGAGCTCGCCCAGCGCGGCGATCTGGTCCACGAACCACGGGTCGATGCCGGACGCCTCGTGCACCTGCTCGACCGAAGCGCCCAGCCGCAGCGCGCGTTCCACGGTGTAGAGCCGGCCGTCGTGGCCCCGCTCCAACGCCTTGAGCGTGTCCTGCAGCGTGACGCCGTCGGGGTCGGGCCGGGTCCAGAAGCCGGCGTCCTTGGTCTCCATCGAGCGCAGCGCCTTGTTCAGCGCCTCGGAGAAGTTGCGGCCGATGGACATGGCCTCGCCCACCGACTTCATGGTGGTGGTCAGCGTCGGGTCGGCCCCGGGGAACTTCTCGAAGGCGAACCGCGGCACCTTGACGACCACGTAGTCCAGGGTCGGCTCGAACGAGGCCGGCGTCTCGCCGGTGATGTCGTTCTGGATCTCGTCCAGCGTGTAGCCGATGGCCAGCCGGGCGGCGATCTTGGCGATCGGGAAGCCGGTGGCCTTGGAGGCCAGCGCACTCGACCGGGAGACCCGCGGGTTCATCTCGATGACGACCATGCGGCCGGTCTGCGGGTGGATGGCGAACTGGATGTTGCAGCCGCCGGTCTCCACGCCGACCGCGCGCAGCACGTCGATGCCGACGTCGCGCATGTGCTGGTACTCGCGGTCGGTCAGGGTCATGGCCGGCGCGACCGTCACCGAGTCGCCGGTGTGCACGCCCATCGGGTCGATGTTCTCGATCGAGCAGATGACCACGACGTTGTCGTTGCGGTCGCGCATGAGCTCGAGCTCGTACTCCTTCCAGCCGAGCACGCTCTCCTCGATCAGCACCTCGGTGACCGGCGACTCGTCCAGGCCCAGCGAGGCCAACCGCTCCAGCTCGTCCGGGGTGTAGGCCATGCCGGAGCCCAGGCCGCCCATGGTGAACGACGGCCGGATGACCACCGGCAGGCCCAGCTCCTCGACGGTGGCGCGGACCTCGTCCATCGACTTGCAGACCCGGCTGCGCGGGGTCTCCGCGCCGACGGAGGCGCAGATGTCCTTGAACAGCTGGCGGTCCTCGCCGCGCTGGATGGCGTCGATGTCCGCGCCGATCAGCTCGACGTCGTACTTCTCCAGGATCCCGTGCTCGTGCAGGGCGACCGCGGTGTTCAGCGCGGTCTGCCCGCCGAGCGTGGCCAGGATGGCCTGGATCGGGTGGCCGAGCGACTGCTCCTCGGCGATCACCTTCTCCACGAACTCGACCGTGATCGGCTAGATGTAGGTGGCGTCGGCGAACTCCGGGTCGGTCATGATCGTCGCCGGGTTGGAGTTGACCAGGCTGACGCGCAGGCCCTCGTCCCGCAGCACCCGGCACGCCTGCGTGCCGGAGTAGTCGAACTCGCAGGCCTGGCCGATCACGATCGGCCCGGAGCCGATCACCAGGACGTGCTCGATGTCGGTCCTCTTCGGCATCAGCGGGCCTCACTCATCAGCTGGCAGAACTCGTCGAACAGGGCGGCCGCGTCGTGCGGGCCGGCGGCGGCCTCCGGGTGGTACTGCACGGAGAAGGCGGGCGCCTCGATGCAGCGCAGGCCCTCCACCGTGCCGTCGTTCGGGCAGTAGTGGCTCACGGTGGCCGCGCCGAACGGCGTGTCGAAGCGCTCCCCCGGATCGCCCTCCAGGGCGAAACCGTGGTTCTGCGAGGTGATCGCCACCCGGCCGGTGGCGGTGTCGATCACCGGCACGTTGATGCCGCGGTGGCCGTACTGGAGCTTGTACGTGCCGCGGCCCAGCGCCCGGCCCAGGATCTGGTTGCCGAAGCAGATGCCGAACAGCGGGATCCGCCGCTCCAGCACGCCCTTGGTCAGCGCCACGCCGTGGTCCTGGGTGGCCGGGTCGCCCGGGCCGTTGGACAGGAACACGCCGTCGGCCTCGACGGCCAGCAGGTCGTCCAGGGTCGAGGTCAGCGGCAGGACGTGCACCTCGATGCCGCGGGCGGCCATCATGCGCGGGGTGTTGGACTTGATGCCCAGGTCCAGCGCGGCCACCCGGAACCGGCGCTCGCCGTCGGCCGGCACCACATAGGTGTTCGCTGTGGTGACGTCGCCGGCCAGGTCCGCGCCCTTCATCTGCGGGGCGGCCTTCACCTTGGCCAGCATGGTGTCCACATCGGACAGCTCGGCGCCGGAGAAGACCCCGGCCCGCATAGCCCCCTGCTCCCGGATGTGCCGGGTCAGCGTGCGGGTGTCGACGCCGGCGATGCCGACGACGCCCTGGCGGATGAGCTCGTCGTCCAGCGAGCGGGTGGCCCGCCAGTTGGACGGGCGGCGGGCGGGATCCCGCACCACGTAACCGGAAACCCAGATCCGCGACGACTCGTCGTCCTCGTCGTTCCAGCCGGTGTTGCCGATCTGCGGCGCCGTCTGCACCACGATCTGGCCGTGGTACGAGGGATCGGTCAGCGTCTCCTGGTAGCCGGTCATGCCCGTGCAGAACACGACCTCGCCCAGGGTCGCGCCGAGCGCCCCGTACGCCTCGCCGCGGAAGACCCGGCCGTCCTCGACCACCAACGCGGCCTGCTCGCGAGCGCTCACTGCGCGCCACCTCCAACGCCTGCCATGGACCGCAACGCGGTCACCCACTCCTGGTAGTGCTCTTTCTCGTCGGCGCGGAACCCGCTGTCCAGCAGCTGGTCCTCGACCTGCCACCGCACGATGAGCAGGCCGTCGCCGAACATCACCTTGCCGGCCAGCCCCTGGCCGACCCGCGCGTCCCGCACCGTCTCGCGGGGGATCCAGACCGGGCTCGCGCCGACCCGGTCGATGAGCAAACCCTTGTCGTGCAGGTGAAGCGTGGCCTCCGAACGGAAGCCCACGTCGCCGACCGCGACCCGGTTCTGCCAGCTGTCGTCCAACGTCGTGCTGACGTACACGCCGCTCTGCTCGGGCAGCAGCTCGCTGCCGAGCTCCGGCGGCGCTTCGGGAAGGGCCGGCAGCGTTGCCGCCTGCCGGCGGGCCTTGTTGCGCCAACCCCACCACATCGCCGCCGCGCACAGCACGAAGAAGGCCAGCACGACGAGCACCAGTTCGAGCCTCGTCATGACTGGACCTTCCCCTCGGACACGGTGACCCGCCCGCGCAGCATCGTGGTGCGCACCACGCCCGGCAACTCCATGCCCTCGAACGGGGTGTTGCCGGCGACGCTGGCCAGCTCGGCCCCG
>DASWRQ010000231.1:0-11194 GCA_036403095.1 Kutzneria sp.
ACGCGGGGCCGTTGCCGCCAACCCCGAAGAGCGCTCGGCCCCGCCGGTGCTTCGCCCGGTTGCCGGATTTCGGCCGCCGCCGCCCAACGCGCCCACCCACCCGAGCCGATGCGGCGGGCTAAATCCAGCAAGGGTGAGGCAGGGGCTTCAAGGGGGCCGAGCCCGCCCGGCCGAAGGCCGGGCAAAATCAGCACAGTGGAGACGATCCAGTCACGTGAGGTGTACCGCAACGCCTGGATGACCGTCCGGGAGGACGACATCCGCCGCCCGGACGGCTCGCCCGGCATCTACGGCGTGGTCGACAAGCCGAACTACGCCCTGGTCATCCCGCTGGACGGCGATCGGCTGCGCCTGGTCGAGCAGTTCCGGTACCCGCTGGGCGAGCGGCGCTGGGAGTTCTGCCAGGGCACCGCCCCGGACCTGGCCAGCGTGGAGGCCAAGGAGCTGGCCGCCCGTGAGCTGCGCGAGGAGACCGGCCTGCGCGCGGCCGAGCTGGTGGAGCTGGGCGTCCTCGACGTGGCCCCGGGCATGTCCAGCCAGCGTGGCACGGTCTTCCTGGCCACCGGCCTGACCGAGGGGGAGCCGGAGCGGGAGCTGGAGGAGCAGGACATGCGCTCGGCCTGGATCCACCGCGCCGAGTTCGAGGCCATGATCGCCCGTGGCGAGATCACCGACGCCCAGAGCGTGGCGGCGTACATGCTGCTGCTCCTGCACGAGTCCCGGCAGCTGTAGACCGACTACGCGTTCGCCGAAAAGCCTTAAGCTCGTCTACATGATGGATGTGCGACGGCTCGTGCTGCTGCGCGACCTGGCCGAGTACCAGACGGTGACCGCGGTGGCCGACGTGCACCATGTGACGGCCTCGGCCGTGTCCCAGCAGCTGCGGGCGCTGGAGGCGGAGGTCGGCAAGCCGCTGCTGCTACGCGAAGGCCGGACGGTGCGCCTGACCAGTGCCGGCCGCGCGCTGGCCCGGCGCTGCGAGGACGTGCTGGCGGCGTTGGAACGGGCCTCGGCCGAGGTCAACGAGCTGGCCGGCACGATCGACGGCGAGCTGGCGGTGGGCTGCTTCACCAGCGGCTTCCCGTCGGTCGTGCTGCCCATGACGGAGACGTTGCTGGCCCGCCACCCGCAGCTGAGGTTCCGGTTCCACGAGGGCGAGCCGGAGGAGACCATCGCGATGCTGCGCCAGCGGCGGCTCGATCTCGTGGTGGCCTACCGCTACCGGCACCTGGGCACGGAGCTCCAGCCGGGCGTGGTGGCGCTGCCGGTGTGCGACGACCCCTTCCTGATCTGCGTGCCGGAGAAGCTGCGCGAGGCCGTTGAGACCGAGGGACTGTCGGCGCTGAGCGAGCAGACGTGGGTGTCGTACCCGGAGGGCAGCTGCCGGGAGGCCAACGTGCACGCGGCCCGGACGGCCGGCTTCACGCCACGGCTGACCCACACCTGCGCCAGCATCCCGGTGGCGCTGGACATGGTCGCCGCCGGCCTGTGCGTGACGATGATGCCGGCGATGGCGACGCGCAACGCACCGCCCGGGTTGGCCCTGATCCCGGCGCCCGGGCTGCACCGGAAGATCGAGGTTGTGCTGCGGGCCGGCGCCGAGCGCCAGCCGGTGATCGCCGCGGCGCTGGCCGCGCTGACCCAGCCGTAGGTCGGATCCCCTGCCGCCACAGGGGATCCGACCTCGCCGGCTCAGGATCCGTATACCTGGAACTCCGAGACCTGGCCCGCGGGCCAGCCGTCGTTGCCGGTGATGTTGAGCCGCAGGAAGCGCTGGCTCGTCGCCGGCACGGTGATCGTCACGGTGTTGCCGGTCGCGGGATCGAACCGGTAGCCGGCCGAGCCGACCACGGTGGAGAACGAACCTCCGTCACTGGAACCCTGCACGGACAGGGTTTCCGTGCGCGCGCCCCAGGCCGTCGACGGCGGCAGGGTGAGCACGATGCGCCGCACGGACGTCGACGACCCGAGGTCGACCTGCAACCACTGCGGGAAGGCGTTGTTGGCGCTTTCCCAGTAGCTGCTCGGGTTGTTGTCGTTGGCGTTGCCGGGCCCGTAGACCTGGGTGTAGCTGCTTGACGACATCGCCTTGCCCAGCGCCAGGTTTCCGCTCGGCGGGGTGGTGGTCGTGGTCGTCGTGGTGGTGGTTGTCGTGGTCGTGGTCGTCGTGGTGGTGGGGCCACCGCCGCCGGGGTAGGTGTAGACCGGCGCGGGCCACGGTCCGCAGTACGGAGTCGCGGTGTACCAACCGGAATTGCCGCTGCCCTGGGTGATCGTGAAGCTGCCGCCGAGGCAGCTGTAGATCGGGTTGGACGCGCCGACGTGGGCCGCGGTCACGTTGGTGAAACTGGCGGAGCCGCCGGCCTGCAGTTGCAGCACAAAGGTGCCGGTGCCGTCGATGGTGATGTTGCTGAAGTGCACGTTGCTCACCGTCGAGCCCTCGACGGTCTGGATCGCCTCGTACGAGCTGTCCAGCAGGTTGGAGTCGGTGACGTTGATCGTCCCGTCCAGCGCGCCCTGCTGGGCGTCGAACCAGATCGCGCCGACCCCGAACTGCCAGTTGGGATCGAGCACGCCGGCGCGCAGAGTTGTGTTGCGGGCCAACGTGGTCGTGCCGGCGACGTGCACGGAGTTGAAGCGGTTGGCCACGTGGATGCCGCCGCCCTGGGTCTGGGTGTCGGTCACCACGTTGTCGGTCACGCTGTTGTCGTGGCCGCCGTAGATCGCGATGTTGTTGGCCAGCATCGGCAGCTCGACGGTGTTGAACGAGAACGTGTTGTCGTGGTCGGCGTTGATCTCCGACCACATGGCCAGCCCGTCGTCGCCGGTGTTGCGCAGGAAGTTGTTGGTCACGGTGACGTGGCTGATGCCGTCGTGCAGGTTCAGGCCGTCGGCGGTGACGTCGAGGATGCGGTTGTTGGACACGGTCAGGCCGTCGAACGGCCCGTCCAGCCACAGCCCGACCTTGACGTGCTGGAGCAGCAGGCCGGAGACCACGGAGCCGCCGCCGAGCGCGCCGCCGATGGCGTTGACCTGGTCGCAGTCGTTGCGCTCGGTGACCTCGCCGATGATCGCGAAGTCGTACAGCTTGACGTTGCTGCTGACGCCGGAGTTGCCGCCCTGGCCGCAGCTGCTGGGCTCGCCGAGGCCGAACACGCCGACCCGGTTGCCGTGCAGCACGGTGTACCACTGGCCCGCGCCCTGGATCGTCACGTTGTTGACGGTCAGGTGCTGGTTGACGGTGTAGGTGCCCTGCGGCACGTACAGGACCTTGCCCTGGGACGACGCCGCCGCGATGGCGGTGACGAAGGCGCTGCCGGAGTCGGCCGCGCCGCTGGGGTCGGCGCCGTAGGAGGTGACCGACAGCGAGTTCGCCGGCTGGCCGGTCGGCGCGGCGACGTTCTCGAAGTCGGCGGTGTCGAGCGTGACGGCGACCGAGGCGGCGTCGAGCTGGAACTTCACCTTGGTGCCGGCGGCCAGCGTGCTGCCGAACAGGGTCCGCACGTCGTCGTACATGTGGTGCTGGTTGCCGGCGCCCGGGTCGTTGGTGAACGGGTAGCCGCCGTAGTACCAGCTGTACTTGTTGGTCAGGGTCAGGTCGCGGTTCTTGGCCCCGTTGACGTAGACCGCGATCGGCGTCGTGTACGCCGCGCCGCCGCCGGCGTCGGGCACGGAGTAGTGCAGGGTCACGGCGTTGGCCGCCGCGGTGAGGGTGAACTCCACGTACCGGCCGTTGCCGGACAGCGTGACCGCCTTGCGGCCGGACGCCTCGCCGGCCAGCGTGCCGGCGGCCCGGCTGGGGCCGATCACGGTGCCGTTGGTGCCGGCCGACTCGGCCTCGTACTCGGTGAACGGGACGCTCGCGCCCCGACCTCCGGTGGCGGCCGACGCCTCCGGCGTCGCGTGCGGCGCCGCGAGGGCCAGTCCGACCAGGGTTGCCAGGGCCAGTCCGGCCGCCGACAGCCGTAAGGCGGTTGCTCGTAGGGATGAGGAACGCAGGGATCGCTCAGACATCGTCGTCTCCACTTCGGCGGCAGGGTGCCTTGGTGTGACCGCCACGTTAAGAAGAAGAGACGACTGACTGCAATATCTGGATCGAAAAGTCGCAAACTTTCTCGCGATCAACGCAAGTATGCGACAGCTGCGCAAGCGTGCAGCATCATGCGGCCGTCTGGCCGCATGCATCCACGATCTGCCCCAGCAAGAACCCGCGCAACCCCCGCACCCCGCCCCCGCAAGTCACGTTCCCAGGCGGCACCCGAATGTCGGTTTCAGACAGAAAAGAGACTCGGAGCTCAGTTCTGCTCGAAACCGACATTCGGTGTGCCCCAGAGCGTGACTCGCGGAGGGTGAAGTCAGTTTTTCCAGGTCGGGCGGCGTTTTTCGAGGAAGGCGGCCATGCCTTCGACGGCGTCGGGGAGCTGGGAGGCGGCGGCCATGACCTCCAGGGCCAGGGTGTAGGCATCGGCCTCGGGGCGGTCGAGCTGGGCGTACAGGGTCCGCTTGCCCAGCGCCTTCGACGCCCGGCTCCCCCGCGTCGCCCGGCCCAGCAGCTCGTCGACGGCGGCGTCCAACTCCGAGTCGGGCACGACGCGGTTGACCAGACCCCACTCCAACGCCGTGGCGGCGTCGATGGGGTCGCCGGTCAGGGCCAGCTCCATCAGCCGCTTGCGACCGATCGCCCGGGCCACCGGCACCGACGGCGTGTGGCAGAACCAGCCCCCATGGCCGCCGGGCAGGGCGAAACCGGCCGACTCGGCCGCCACGGCGAGATCGCACGAGGCGACGAGCTGACAGCCGGCGGCGGTGGCCAGGCCGTGCACCCGGGCGACCACGACCTGCGGCGCGGACTGAAGGGCCTGCATGAGCGAGGTGCAGACAGCCAGCAGGTCCCGAACGCCGAGCAGGTCGCGGACGGCCACGTCGCCGAAATCGTGGCCGGCGGAGAACACGGGACCGGCGGCGGCCAGCACCAGCCCGGTGGCGTCGGAGGCGGCCACCGAGCGGACGGCGTCCAGCAGCTCCCGCAGGTGGTCTTCGGACAGTGAATTGCGCCGTGATGGGCGGTTCATGGTGATGCGTGCCGTCGCGCCGGCACGGTCGAGCAGGATGTGCTGGTAGGAGGCCATGTCCATCACGCTGCCACACACCGGAAGCATTAACAGCCAGTCACCCCATGCATGCGCTGCGCATTCCAACAAAATCGTTCGAGTACCGGCCCGGGTACCATTGGTAAGCAAATTCCGGAGTTCGATCCGGCCAATGCGCGCCAGACGGGACGTCTCGGCGACGGTCGTCACCCTGTGTCGACAAGTTGGACCGAGCACCAAGCCAGTCTCACCCATATCGCCTAGCGTCGCTTAGGCCAAACGGGCTACGTCGGCGGCCACCTGTCCGCCATTTCAATCACAATCCCGCCACGGACGGGCGATGAATCTGGCGCTGTTCAGCCATAGGTAAGAGAGTCTGCTGAACTCGTGGGAACTGGTGAGTTCCCAACGGGAGCAATTGACGCACGGTCGCCGAAGGCAGGGGATGAGACGATGACGGCGCCCTTGGACGTTCCGGGCGACGCGGTCCAGGCACAGCCTGAGGCCGTGCTGGCCGGGATGGGCAAGGCGATCGAGGGCCGCTCGCTGCGGCAGATCGCCTGGATGCGACTGCGGCGGGACCGCGTCGCGATGGCCGGCGGTGTGGTCGTCGCGATCCTGGTCGTCGCCGCCGCGGTGGCGTTCGTCCTGGACCGCGTGTTCGGTCTCATCCCGACCACCACGTTCAACCAGTCGCTGATCGACCCCGACCTGCAGATCCCCAAGGGCTTCTTCGGCGGCCTGAGCGCCGACCACCCGCTGGGCGTCGAGCCGGTCAACGGCCGCGACCTGCTGGCCCGCATCTTCGCCGGCTCCTGGGTGTCGCTGCTGATCGCCTTCCTGTCCACGGTGGTGTCGGTGGTCATCGGCACCGTGCTGGGCGTGGTCGCCGGCTTCTTCGGCGGCTGGGTCGACACCCTGATCAGCCGGCTGATGGACGTCTTCCTGGCGTTCCCGCTGCTGCTGTTCTCGCTGGCCCTGGCCGGCGTGGTGCCGGACAACGCGTTCGGCCTTTCCGGCGACGCGCTGCGCATCGCGCTGCTGATCTTCATCATCGGCTTCTTCAACTGGTCGTACATCGGCCGGATCATCCGCGGCCAGACGCTGTCGCTGCGCGAGCGCGAGTTCGTCGACGCCGCGCGCAGCCTCGGCGCGCGGGCCCCGCACATCCTGTTCCGGGAGCTGCTGCCCAACCTGGCCGCGCCGATCCTGGTGTACTCCACCCTGCTGATCCCGACCAACGTGCTGTTCGAGTCGGCGCTGTCCTACCTCGGCGTCGGCGTCCGGCCGCCCACGCCGACCTGGGGCGGCATGCTGTCCGACGCGACGCAGTACTACCAGATCGACCCGGAGTTCATGCTCGTGCCGGGTATCGCGATCTTCATCACCGTGCTGGCGTTCAACCTGTTCGGTGACGGTCTGCGCGATGCGCTCGACCCACGTGCCCGATGACGGGCCAAGCTCTGCAACCAGTCTGGAATGCAGTCAGAGAAGATGAGGGGTTGACCAGATCATGAAGAGAAAGCGGGTCATGGCGGCGGTCGCCGTCGCCTCCGCGCTCGCCGTGGGCCTGACCGCGTGTGGCGGCGGCGGTTCGAGTTCGAACAACACCGCGGGCGGCGCCTCCGGGTTCAACGCCGGGGCCGACAAGGTGGTCAACCCCTCGGACACCAAGGGTGGCGTCATCAAGATGGCGAACTCCGGTGACTGGGACTCGCTGGACCCGGGCGACACGTACTACGCCTACTCCTGGAACTTCGTCCGCCTCTACGGCCGGTCCCTGGTGACGTTCCAGTCCGCGCCGGGCGCCGAGGGCGCGAAGCTCGTGCCGGACCTGGCCGAGTCGCTCGGCAAGTCCAGCGACGACGCCAAGACCTGGACCTACAAGCTCCGCAGCGGCGTCAAGTTCGAGGACGGCAAGACCGTCACGTCCAAGGACGTCAAGTACGCCGTCGAGCGCTCGCTGGACAAGACCGTGTTCCCCAACGGTCCCACGTACTTCAACGACTACCTGGACCTGGGCGACTACAAGACGCCCTACAGCGACCCGACGCCGGACAAGCTCGGCCTGAAGGCCATCGACACGCCGGACGACTCGACCATCGTCTTCCACCTGAAGACGGCGTTCTCGGGCTTCGACTACTTCGCGATGCTGCCCTCGACCATCCCGGTCGAGCAGGCCAAGGACACCGGCTCCAAGTACAAGGAGCACGTGGTCTCCACCGGGCCGTACATGTTCAAGGAGAACAACCTCGGCAAGAACTTCACGCTGGTCCGCAACCCGCAGTGGGACCAGAAGACGGACCCGGTGCGCAAGGCGCTGCCGGACGAGTACGACGTGTCCCTCAACGTCAACGCCGATGACATCGACAACCGCCTGCTCTCGGGCGACCTCGACGTCGACATCGCGGGCTCCGGCGTGCAGGCGGCGGCCCAGGGCAAGATCCTGAGCGACCAGGCCAAGAAGGCCAACGCGGACGACCCGACGGTGGCTCGGCTCTGGTACACCTCGATCAACGGTGACGTGGCCCCGCTGGACAACATCCACTGCCGCAAGGCGGTCGAGTACGCCGCGGACAAGACCGGCTACCTCGCCGCGTACGGCGGCCAGACCGGCGGCCAGGTCGCGACCAACATGATGCCCCCGATCATTCCGGGCGCCGAGTCGTTCAACACCTACGAGACGCCGAACAACGCCGGCGACCCGGCCAAGGCCAAGCAGGAGCTGCAGGCCTGTGGCAAGGCGGACGGCTTCGAGACCAACATCTCCTACCGGGCCGAGCGCCCGAAGGAGAAGGCGGCGGCCGAGGCGTTGCAGCAGTCGCTGTCCAAGGCCGGCATCAAGCTGACCATCAAGCCGTTCCCGACCGGCGACTACTACAAGCTGTACGCCGGCAAGCCGGACTACGCCAAGAGCAACAACCTCGGCCTGATGATCAACGGGTGGGGCGCCGACTGGCCGGACGGCTTCGGCTTCCTCAGCCAGATCGTCGACAGCCGGGTCATCCGCGCCTCGGGCGGCAACACCAACCTGTCGGTCAAGGACCCCGCCGTGGACGCGCTGATCGACAAGGCGCTGACCACGACCGACACCACGGCCCGTGAGAAGGTCTGGGTGGACGTGGACAAGAAGGTCATGGACGACGCGTACACGCTGCCCGGCCTGTGGTCGAAGGGCCTGCTCTACCGGCCGCCGCACCTGACCAACGTGTTCGTCAGCAACGGTTACCAGATGTACGACTACCTCGCCCTCGGTGCGAAGAAGTAAGAGGGAAGGTAGGTGAAGGCGTAAAGCACCCGGCCGCCGCCGTCCGTTTCCGACGGCGGCGGCCGGGCTGCTGTCAGCCGGCCCGGTGTTCGCATATCTGATTCGTCGCCTGCTCGGGGCGATCGTGATGCTGTTCATCGTCAGCATCGCGGTCTTCCTGATCTTCTTCCTGCTGCCGCGCATCGGTGGCGCGACCGTGGACGACCTCGCGTCCCGCTACGTCGGCAAGACCGCCGACGCCGCGCAGATCCACCTGATGGCGGAGAAGCTCGGTTTCACCGACCCGCTGTACGCGCAGTACGGGCGGTTCCTGGCCGGCATCTTCGTCGGCGCTGACTACAGCACCGGCCCGACGACGGTGCACTGCCCGGCCCCGTGCCTGGGCTACTCGTTCATCACGCAGAACCCGGTGCTGCCGGACCTGCTCGACCGCTTCCCGGTGACGCTGTCGCTGGCCGTCGGCGGCGCGATCGTGTGGCTGTCCTTCGGCGTCTCCGCCGGCGTGGTCTCCGCGCTGCGCAAGGGTTCGCTGTTCGACCGGACGGCGATGGGCATCGCGCTCGCGGGCGTGTCGCTGCCGATCTTCTTCACCGGTCTGCTGGCGCTGAACATCTTCAGCTACAACCTCGGCTGGTTCCCGGCCGGCGGCAGCTACACCAACTTCACCGACAACCCGGCGCTGTGGGCGTACGACCTGGTGCTGCCGTGGGTGACGCTGGCCTTCCTCAACGCCGCCGCGTACGCCCGGCTCACCCGGGCCGGCATGCTGGAGACGATGGGCGAGGACTTCATCCGCACCGCGCGGGCCAAGGGCCTGCCGGAGCGCACGGTGGTGATCCGACACGGCCTGCGGGCCGCGCTGACCCCGATCACCACCATCTTCGGCCTGGACATCGGCATCCTGCTGGGCAGCTCGATCCTGACCGAGCACACCTACTCGCTCAACGGCCTCGGCGCGTACGCGCTGCAGGCGATCACCAGCAACGACCTGCCGAAGGTGCTGGGCGTGACCATCCTGGCCGCCACCTTCGTCATCGTGGCCAACCTGGTCGTGGACGTCCTGTACGTGGTCATCGACCCGCGGGTGCGTATCTAGTGGCCGACGTAGCACTCTCCGCGGAGGCGGAATCATGACCGAGCAATGGGATGCGCCGCAGCAGCGCCACTTCCTGGAGGTCGAGGACCTCCGGGTGCACTTCAACACCGACGACGGCGTGGTCAAGTCGGTCGACGGGCTGTCGTTCAAGCTGGAGCGCGGCAAGACGCTGGGCATCGTCGGCGAGTCCGGCTCCGGCAAGAGCGTGAGCAGCATGGCCCTGATGGGCCTGCAGCGCTACGCCAGGGCCAAGATGTCCGGCGAGATCTGGCTGGACGGCGAGGAGCTGCTCTCGGCCGACGACGAGCACGTGCGCTCGTTGCGGGGCAAGAAGATGGCGATGATCTTCCAGGACCCGCTGTCGGCCATGCACCCGTTCTACACGGTCGGCGCGCAGATCATCGAGGCCTACCGGATCCACCACAAGGTGACCAAGGCGGTGGCCCGCAAGCACGCCATCGAGATGCTGGACCGGGTCGGCATCCCGCAGCCGAGCTCGCGGGTGGACGACTACCCGCACCAGTTCTCCGGCGGCATGCGGCAGCGCGCGATGATCGCCATGGCGCTGAGCTGCGACCCCGAGCTGCTGATCGCCGACGAGCCGACGACCGCGCTGGACGTCACCGTGCAGGCCCAGATCCTGGACCTGATCAAGGACCTCCAGCAGGAGTTCGGCTCGGCGGTCATCATCATCACGCACGACCTGGGCGTGGTGGCCGAGCTGGCCGACGACATCATGGTGATGTACGCCGGACGCTCGGTGGAGCAGGGCAGCGCGCGCGAGGTGTTCCACTCGCCGCAGCACCCCTACACCTGGGGCCTGCTGGGCTCGATGCCGCGGCTGGACCGGGACCGCTCCGAGCGGCTGCTGCCGATCAAGGGCACGCCGCCGAGCCTGATCAACGTGCCCAGCGGCTGCGCCTTCCACCCGCGCTGCGCGTTCAAGGACATTCCCGGCGAGGTCACCACGTCGCAGGTGCCCGAACTGGTCGACATCGGCGCGGGCCACAAGGTGGCCTGCCACATGACCGTCGACCAGCGGCTGCGTATCTGGACCAACGAGATCCAGCCGAAACTCTAGGAATATGGAGACCACTGTGGACAGTCTGTTGACGGTTTCGGGGCTGCGCAAGCACTTCCCGATCCGCCGGGGACTGCTGCGCCGGCAGGTCGGCGCGGTCAAGGCCGTCGACGGGCTCGAGTTCTCGGTGCGCACCGGCGAGACGCTGTCGCTGGTCGGCGAGTCCGGCTGTGGGAAGACCACCACCGGCCGGCTGCTGACCCGGCTGCTGGAGCCGTCCGAGGGCAAGATCGTCTTCGAGGGACGGGATATCACGCACCTGTCCAACTCGGCGATGCGGCCGTTGCGCCGCGACGTGCAGATGATCTTCCAGGACCCGTACTCGTCGCTGAACCCGCGGCACAACGTCGGCACCATCATCGGCGCGCCGTTCCGGCTGCAGAAGGTGTCCACGCCGCAGGGCGTGAAGAAGGCCGTGCAGGAGCTGCTGGAGCTGGTCGGACTCAACCCCGAGCACTACAACCGGTACCCGCACGAGTTCTCCGGCGGCCAGCGCCAGCGCATCGGCATCGCCCGGACGCTGGCGCTCAAGCCCAAGCTCATCGTGGCCGACGAGCCGGTGTCCGCGCTGGACGTGTCCGTGCAGGCCCAGGTGATCAACCTCCTGCGCGACCTGCAGGCGCAATCGGGCTACTCCTACATCTTCATCGCGCACGACC
>DASWRQ010000232.1:0-18927 GCA_036403095.1 Kutzneria sp.
CATTCCTCACGTTGAACGTGAGGAATGGTCCTTTCCAAGCATCAGGGGCTTGACAGGAGGGCGAAGGTCGCGCCCTGGGGGTCCTGGATGACGGCCATGCGGCCGAACGGGGTGTCCTTGGGCTGGGTGAGGACCGTCGCGCCGTTGCTGTCGGCGATGGCCGTGGTGGCATCGGTGTCGGCGACGGCGAAGTACACCCGCCAGTCCGGCTGGGCGTCGGGCACGGTGAAGATGCCGCCGACGTCGCGGCCCTCGGCCTTGATCGTCGTGTAGTCGAAGTCGGGCAGCGGATCGCCGATCTCCAGGCCGAACACCGCCGCGTAGAACTCCCGCGCCCGCGCGGCGTTGGGCGTGGACAGCTCGCTCCAGACCCACGTGCCGGGCTCGTTGACCACCCGCGCGCCGATGTGCCGGCCGGGCTCCCACACACCGAACACGCCGCCGGTCGGATCGGTGGCGATGATCATCCGGCCCTCGCCCATCACGTCGATGACCTCGGTCATCGGCTGCCCGCCGTGCTCGACGACGGCCTTGTGGGTGAGGTCGGCGTCGTCGGCCTTGAGGTACGTAGTCCAGGCCACCGGCTGGTCGGACGCCTGCGGCATGAGACCGGCGACGGACTTCCCGTCGACCAGGGCCTGGGTGTAGTGGCCGGTCTCGGCCGGCCCGGCGAAGTACTCCCAGCCGAACAGCGCCGCGTAGAACTGCTTGCCGGCATTGATGTCCGTGCAGGAAACGTCGATCCAGCACGGCACTCCGCGCGCATAGGCGCTCGCCTCGGGCATGACTGCCTCCCTTTCCGGACCGACCACTCTGCCAGCGACCCGGCCGGCCGGTGTCAGCGAACCTGACTACGTGACGGCCCGCGCCCGCCGGTCGACGCCGCGTACCCACATGCCACCCCCGTCATGTCAGTATTGACATGTCAAAGGGCACGTGTCACTGTTGGGGCATGACACCGAACTACCTGGCCGGCGCCCTCGCCCCGGTCGACGACGAGATCGAGGCGTTCGACCTCCAGGTCGAAGGCGCGCTGCCGGCCGAGCTGACCGGCCGCTACTTCCGCAACGGGCCGAACCCCCTGCCCGGCGAGGACCCCGGCCACTGGTTCACCGGTCAGGGCATGCTGCACGGTGTCCGCCTCAACCAGGGCCGCGCCGAGTGGTACCGGAACCGCTGGGTGCGCACCAAGCGCCTGGACGGCGGCTCCCTGTACGGCGAGGACGGCAGCCGCGACCTGGCCGCCGGCGCCGCCAACACGTCCGTCATCGAGCACGGCGGCAAGATCTTCGCGCTGATGGAGACCAGCTCCCCGTGGCAGATCAGCCCCGACCTGGAGACCGTCGCACCGTGCGACTTCGGCGGCCGCCTCACCACCGGCATGACCGCGCACCCCAAGGAAGACCCGGAGACCGGCGAGCTGCACCTGTTCGACTACGGGATGCGGCCGCCGTTCCTGACCTACCACCGGCTCTCCGCCGCCGGCGAACTCGTCACCAGCTTCCCGGTGCGGGTGGCCGGGCCGACGATGATGCACGACTTCGCCATCACCCGGAACCACGTGGTGTGGCTGGACCTGCCGGTCGTGTTCGACGCCGAGCTGATCGGCCGCGGCCTGCCGTACCAGTGGAGCGACAAGTACACCTCGCGCATCGGCTTGATGGGCAAGGACGAGCCGACCGTGCAGTGGTTCGACGTCGACCCGTGCTACGTCTTCCACGTCGGCAACGCCCGTGAGGACGAGCAGGGCCGCGTGGTCCTGGACGCCGTCCGCTACAGCCGCGACGCCTGGTTCGAGAGCTGGACCAAGATCGGCGGCGCGCCGCGGGCCGAGCAGGCCGCCAGGCTGGCCGTCAGCAAGCTGCACCGCTGGATCCTCGACCCGGCCACCGGCAAGGTCACCGAGCAGGAGCTGGACGAGGGCAGCATCGAGTTCCCGACCGTCGACGACCGCCGCGTCGGCCTGCCCAACCGCTACCTGTACGCGGTCGACGAGCACGCCATCGTCAAGTTCGACACCGACCGCGGCCTGATCGGCCGGCACGAGCTCGGCGAGAACTGGCGGGCCGGTGAGGCCGTTTTCGTCCCGGCGGCCGACTCCCGCGGGGAAGATGAGGGCTGGCTGCTGTCGATCGTCACGAACACCGACCCGACCGTCGCCGCCCAACTGCTCGTGCACGACGCCACCGACCTGGCCGCGAAGCCGGTCGCGTCGGTGCTGTTGCCCCGTCGGGTGCCGGCCGGCTTCCACGGGTCCTGGATCCCGGACGGAGAACTGTCGCGATGACCGAGCCCTCGAAGTCGCCCGGTGTGGTCACGATCCTCAAGTCGCTGATTTTCGACGTCGGCGTCCCGGCTGCGGCCTATTTCGTGGCCCACTGGCTGGGGGCGAGCGACTTCGTCGCGCTGCTCGCCGGCTCGCTGATCGCGTTGCTGCGCACGCTGGTCGTCGCGGCCAAGGACCGGAAGTTCCAGCTGTTCTCGGCCGTGATGGTCGGCGTGTTCACCGTCGGCATCCTGCTGTCCTTTCTGACCGGCGACGTGAAGTTCCTGCTGGTCAAGGAATCCGCCGGCACGTTCGTGGCCGGCGTCGCCTTCCTGGTCAGCTGCCTGCTGGGCAAGCCGCTGATCTACCACGCGGCGCTGCGCATGCAGCCGGCCAAGGAGGCCGAGTTCGCCCAACTGTGGACGGTCAGCCCGCAGTTCCGCCGCGCGTTCACCGTGATGTCCCTGGTGTGGGGCTTCGGGCTGGTGTTCGAGGCGCTGCTGCGGATCCCGCTGGTGTTCCTGCTGCCGGTGGAGGTCATGGTCACGGTGTCGACCGTGATGATCATCGTCGCGTTCGTGCTGCTGGCCGTGTGGAACAAGTGGTACGCCGACCGCGTGCAGGCCCGGTTCGCCGCGGCACAGGCCAAGGTCGAACCGGCCGAGGCGTAGCCGGGAAGCGGGCTGGACCGGGCGGTCGGGGGCGCGGTCCAGCCCGGCTCCGCCCGGTTGTCCGGGGCCGGGCGCGGGGCCACAGTGGAGCAATGACGCTGACCGTGGACGACACGCCGTTCGGCTTCGACCCGATGAAGCCCGGTTTCCGCGACGACCCGTACTCCGTCTACCGGCGGCAGCGCGAGAGCGATCCCGTGCACCACAGCGCGATGGGCATCTGGACGCTCACCCGGCACGCCGACATCGAGGCCGCCCTGCGGGACCAGAAGCTCGGGCACGGCGTCGGCATCAACGGCGCCGCCGACCACCTGTCGTTCCTGACGTTGAACCCGCCCGACCACACCCGGCTGCGCGGGCTGGTCAGCCGGGCCTTCACCCCCAAGGTGATCCGCGAGCTGCGGCCGCACATCCGGCAGCGGGTCGACGACCTGCTCGCCCCGCTGCGCGGCGCCGGCGAGTTCGACCTGATCAGCGCCTTCGCCTATCCGCTGCCGGTGATGGTCATCAGCGAGCTGATCGGCGTGCCGGTCGAGGACCAGGCGCGGTTCAGCGGGTGGTCGCAGGAGTTGGCCCGAGGCATCGACCCCGATTTTCTCCAGACGCCCGAACAGCTCGTCCGCCGGGACGAGGCCAAGCTGGAGTTCGACAACTACTTCCGCGAGCTCATCGCCGCCCGCCGCGGCCGTCCGGCCGACGACCTGCTCACCGGGCTCATCGCCGCCGAGCAGGACGGCGACAAGCTGGACGAGCAGGAGCTGCTCGACATCCTGGCGCTGCTGCTCGTCGCCGGGCACGAGACCACCGTCAACCTCATCGGGAACGGCACCCTCGCCCTGCTTCGCAATCCCTCGCAGCTCGCCTTCCTTCGGGACCACCCCGATCAGGCTCCCGCCGCCACCGAGGAGCTGCTCCGCTACGACTCGCCCGTGCAGTTCGTGTCCCGGGTGGCCCTGGCCGACACCGAGGTCGCCGGCGTTTCCGTGGTCGCCGGCGAGATCGTCTCCATGATCCTCGGCGCCGCCAACCGCGACCCCGCCGCCTTCCCCGACCCCGACCGCCTGGACCTGACCCGTCAGGCCGGCCGCCTCGTCTCGTTCGGCCAGGGCATCCACTTCTGCCTCGGCGCCCCCTTGGCCCGTCTGGAGGGCGAGCTCGCCCTGGCCGGCCTCGCCACCGCCCTGCCCGATCTGTCACTGGTCGACGAGCATCCGCCCTACCGTGACCACTTCATCCTGCGCGGAGTGTCGGCCCTGACCGTCCGGGCTTGACCATCGGGGTTTGCGTCCGAATGGCGTAGTGGGGTATTCTTCTTGGCAGAAACGGCAGTATCGGTGCATAGGTCAGAACGACCGAACACCACATCCTGAGGCCGCCCCTCGGGGCGGCCTTAGTGCTTTGTGCGCTATGTTGCCCGGGTGCATTATGTCGACGAGTCCGGCGGTTCAGAATCACCGGATCGGGAATTACTCCACACCGGTGATGGTGATTCCGGGACTCATCGTCGAGCCGGTGCCGTCCCCGGCCTCGCCCTTGATTTCCTGGCCCTCAAGAGACGGTACTTCCCGCGCCGCTTCAACACCGGCCTAGCCTTCGACGAGGTGCTCAAGGGCAACGAAGTGCTGCAGAAGAATCTTTCCCAATACCCGACCGAGCTGAACTCGACCCGAGCTTCTCATTGCCAAGCATCAAGCCTTCGAGATTGTTCTCCGAGCGAGTCCGGCCATTTTTCGCCAGCGATCCGAACGCCACAAACGTCTTTCCGTCACCACCTCAGACCGCGAGGCCGCGCCGGTGCCTGGACCGTCGCCGGATTTCACCCGCCGCACCCAACGCGCCCCACCACTCACGCCGACGCGGCGGGTTAAATCCGGCCAGGGAAGGCACCGGTCACGAGCGGCCTCGCCGCGACGCCGGAGGCGGCGCCGACAAGCACAGCACCGGTCACGAGCGGCCTCGCCGCCCTGCCGAAGGCGGGGCCATTGAGCAGAGCACGGGGTCGCTGCTGTTCTCCGCCAACCCCTGAGTGGTCCAGACCTTGACAGCCCCGTCGGCGCTGGATCCAATGGGCTTCCGCCGCCATGCCCACGTCCCCGCTCGGGAGGACAACTCGACATGCCTACGATCCCCCGACGGCTGGTCGTCGCGGCCGCCGCCATCACCTTGCTCGGGACGGCGGGAGCCGCGCAGGCGGCGCCGGTGAAACCGAAGGCGGTGCCGTACGCCAGCGTGGTGCCGGCCCCGGCCACCGTGGCGCAGGCGAGCTCGGTGTTCACGCTGGGCAGCGGGGCCAGGATCGCGGCCAGCGGCCAGGCGACGCCGGTCGGCGACTACCTGGCCGGCGCGCTGCGCCCGGCGACGGGCTTCGCGTTGCCGGTGGACAAGTCGTTCATCGCGCACGCGTTGGACCCGATCCAGCTGCTGCTCGCGCCCAACGCGTCCCTCGGCGACGAGGGCTACCAGCTGACGGTCAACGCGACCTCGGTGGTGCTGACGGCGAACAAGCCGGCCGGCCTGTTCGAGGGAGTGCAGACGCTGCGCCAGCTGCTGCCGGCCAGCATCGACGCCAGCACCAAGCAGCCCGGCCCCTGGACGATCCAGGGCGGCAAGATCACCGACCACCCGCGCTTCGGCTACCGCGGCGCGATGCTGGACGTGTCCCGCCACTTCTTCGGCGTGGACACGGTCAAGAGCTACATCGACGAGATCGCCCGGTACAAGGTCAACACGCTGCACCTGCACCTGAGCGACGACCAGGGCTGGCGCATCCAGATCAACAGCTGGCCCCGCCTGGCCACCTACGGCGGCAGCACCCAGGTCGGCGGCGGCGCCGGCGGCTACTACACGCAGGCCCAGTACAAGGACATCGTGGCCTACGCCGCCAGCCGGTTCATCACGATCATCCCCGAGATCGACATGCCGGGACACACCAACGCGGCCCTGGCCTCCTACGCCGAGCTGAACTGCAACGGCGTTGCCCCGCCGCTCTACACCGGCACCGACGTCGGCTTCAGCACGCTGTGCGTCAACAAGGACATCACCTACAAGTTCCTCGACGACGTGATCGGCGAGCTGGCGGCGCTGACCCCCGGCCCCTACATCCACATCGGCGGCGACGAGTCGCACTCCACCAGCGACGCCGACTACCAGGCGTTCATCCCCAAGGTCCAGCAGATCGTGGCCAACCACGGCAAGATCGCCATCGGCTGGCACGACATCAGCAAGGCCAGCCTGCTGCCGTCGACCATCGGTCAGTACTGGGACACCACGCCGACCAACGCCGCGGTGCAGGCGGCGGCCAAGAAGGGCACGCACTTCGTGCTGTCCCCGGCGAATCTGGCGTACCTGGACATGAAGTACACCTCCAGCACGCCGCTGGGCCAGGACTGGGCCGGCCTGATCGAGGCCAAGGACGCCTACAGCTGGGACCCGGGCAAGTACCTGACCGGGGTCAGCGCGTCCGCGGTCAACGGCGTCGAAGGTCCGTTGTGGACGGAGACCATCACCAAGCTGGCCGACATCCAGTACATGGCCTTCCCGCGCCTGGCCGAGCTGGCCGAGCTGGGCTGGTCGCAGGCGTCCTCGCACGACTGGAACACGTTCAAGACGCGGCTGGCCGCGCAGGGCCCGCGGTGGAAGGCGCAGGGCGTGAACTTCTACGCCTCGCCGCAGGTGCCGTGGGTCAAGTAGTCGTCCTGACGTACTCGTGAAAACGGCCGACTGGGGTGAACCCCAGTCGGCCGTACCAGTGTTGGGGCCAGTCGACGACATCGGCGAACAGGAACACCGTGTCGCAGTCCCGGGCCCGCCGCAGGGCCTCGTGCAGCACCGCCGTCGAGTAGCCGTGGCCGCGGTGCGCCGGCAGCGTCATGACGTACTCGATCTGCGCGATCCCTTGCTGGCGATAGAAATCCGTCCAGGACACCGGCCGATCGTCCACGACGACGCCGAGGAATCGCACCTCGTCCGCGCCCTTCAGCCGGGCGCCGGCCCGCAGAGCCAGCTCCTCGACCACGTTCGACGGCAACTCCGGCTCATCGGCCCGCCACATCCCCCGCAGGGCCTCGATCATCACCGGCAGCGCCAAATCCTGCACGGGAATCGCCGGCGGCGGCGGGATCTCCCCCTCGAAGCGCATCACCACCAGCGGCTGCGCCCGATAACCCGCCGCCAGCGCCGCCTGCTCGAAGGCCAGGCCCGGCTCGTCGTCCAGGAACACGATCAGCCGGTGCTCGGCATCGGCCAGCACCTCGTCGGCCGCGGCCAGCACCTCCGCCGGATCCACCGCGTCCCGGATCAGCAGCCGATTGTTGTTGTACGAGGCCCGGAAGTCCCGATGCCGGACCGCGACCCCGCCCGGCACCTCGACCACCTCCGACGCCTGCCGGCAGGCGAACGCGATCTCGAAGTCGACGATGTCCCGCGGTGTGCGCATCCGACCACGGTAGCGACGCCCGGCCGGAAACCAGGGGCCATTTACCCAGCACACGCACCTTCGGGCGGTGGCTGGTCGACCTGCACCCAGTTGACGATGAGCACGTCGACCCGACGCTGGTCGGCCAGCAGCAGGTACGTGATCAGCCCGGGGCCGCCGCCGAACACCAGTTGATAGAGACCGCCGTCGGGGTTGTCGCCGTTGAGCGGCTCACCGCGCTCCGGCACGAGCGCGAGCACCTTGAACGCATCGGCCAACGTGCCGAGCGCCGCCGGCGGCAACGCCCGGATCTGTGCACGCGCGTTCGGATCGATGTCGAGCTCGTAGGACATGAAGCGGAGCCGTCAGATGCCCAACTCGGCCTTCAGCTCCTGCCAGGAGACGCTGCCCTCGCGGGGACTTCCCGTACGCCGGACCTCGGCGACGGCAACGGCCATCCCCTTGAGGGCATCAGCGTCGGTCTCTGTCTGCCACGCCACCCGCCGCCAGACGCGCACCACCTGGTGCAACTGGTCCAGGCTGAGCGTCTGCCGCGCCGAGGTGAGCGCCGCGTCGTAGGCGGCGTCGAACTCAGCCGCCTGCTCGGGCAGCAGCGCGGCGCGGATCGCGGCCGGCGAACCGAACCTGGCCGCTGCTTCTTCGTCGCCTGACCACTCCGCGCGCGCCTCGACCGCCCGCTCGGCGGACCGATCGGGACCTGGGAGGTGCGCTGGAGAGGCCACGAAGCCACGATAACGCCGACTTCCAGCGATCGGTAGCAACCCGCACCGATCGGTGGTGATCGACGCCGGACCGAGGGAGACCCAACTCACATTCCAGGCGGTATGTGATACATGCAGGCCGGATTGATTGTTACTTGGGGCACCGCTACCGTCGAGATGATGCCCGAGCCAGGAGGCGCCACAGCCATGAGCACTGAAGCTTTTGTGTTCGACGCGGTCCGGACCCCGCGGGGGAAGGGCAAGCAGACCGGGTCGCTGCACGAGGTCAAGCCCGTATCCCTGCTCGTCGGCCTGATCGACGAGCTGCGCACCCGCAACCCGAACCTCGACCCGGCCCGCATCGACGACGTGGTGCTGGGCTGCGTGACCCCGGTCGGCGACCAGGGCGCCGACATCGCCAAGACGGCGGCGCTGGCCGCGGGCCTGCCGAACACGGTGGCCGGCGTGCAGCTGAACCGGTTCTGCGCCTCGGGCCTCGAGGCGGTGAACATCGCGGCGCAGAAGGTGCGCTCGGGCTGGGACGACCTGATCCTGGCCGGCGGCGTGGAGTCGATGTCCCGCGTCCCGATGGGCTCGGACGGCGGCGCCTGGGCGATGGACCCGGAGACGGCCTACGACACGAGCTTCGTGCCGCAGGGCATCGGCGCGGACCTGATCGCCTCGATCGAGGGCTTCTCCCGTGAAGACGTGGACGCCTACGCCCTTGAGTCGCAGGCCCGCGCGGCCAAGGCGCAGAGCAACGGCTTCTTCGACCGCTCGGTGGTCCCGGTGCGCGACCGCAATGGCCTGGCGGTGCTCGAGCGTGACGAGTTCATCCGCCCCCAGTCGACGATGGAGGGCCTGGGCGAGCTGAAGCCCTCGTTCGCCATGATCGGCGAGATGGGCGGCTTCGACGCGGTGGCGCTGCAGAAGTACCACTGGGTCGAGCGCATCAACCACGTGCACACGCCCGGCAACTCGTCGGGCATCGTGGACGGCGCGGCGCTGGTGGCGATCGGCAGCGAGCAGATCGGCCAGGAGTTCGGCCTGACCCCGCGGGCCCGCATCGTGGCCACGGCGGTCAGCGGCGCGGACCCGACGATCATGCTGACCGGCCCGGCCCCGGCCTGCCGCAAGGCGCTGGCCAAGGCCGGCCTGACCGTGGACGACATCGACCTGGTCGAGATGAACGAGGCGTTCGCCGCGGTCGTGCTGCGGTTCATGCGCGACATGGACATCCCGTGGGAGAAGGTCAACGTCAACGGCGGCGCGATCGCGCTGGGCCACCCGCTCGGCGCGACCGGCGCGATGATCCTCGGCACCATCGTGGACGAGCTGGAGCGACGCGAGCTGCGGTACGGAATGGTCACCCTGTGCATCGGCGGCGGCATGGGCCTCGCCACCATCGTCGAGCGCGTCTGAGGGACAAGGTCATGAGCGAGTACTTCCAGTGGGACAAGGACTCCGACGGCATCGTCACGCTGACGATGGACGCGCCGGGCCAGTCCGCGAACACCATGAACCCCGAGTTCACCGCCGCCGTGACGAAGGTCGTGGAGCGGCTGCGCCGCGAGCGTGACGACATCACCGGCGTAGTGGTGGCCTCGGCCAAGAAGACCTTCTTCGCCGGCGGCGACCTGAACGACCTGCGTCGCGTGACGCCGGCCGACGGCGAGACCTTCATGGCCACGCTGACCAGCACGAAGGCGGCGCTGCGCGGCCTGGAGACGCTGGGCCGGCCGGTCGTGGCGGCGCTGAACGGCTCGGCGCTGGGCGGCGGCCTGGAGATCGCGCTGTCCTGCCACCACCGGGTGGCCCTGGACAACCCCAAGTCCCGCTTCGGTTTTCCCGAGGTGACGCTGGGCCTGCTGCCCGGCGCCGGCGGCGTGGTCCGCACGGTGCGCATGCTCGGCATCGCCGACGCGTTGCTCAAGCTTCTGTTGCAGGGGCAGCAGTTGGCGCCCATGCCGGCCAAGGAGACCGGCATCGTCGACGAGGTCGTGGCGACGCCGGAAGAGATGATCTCCCGGGCCAAGCAGTGGATCAAGGACAACCCGGCGGCCGTGCAGCCCTGGGACGTCAAGGGCTACAAGATCCCCGGCGGCACGCCGTCGGTGCCGAAGTTCGCGGCCAACCTGCCGGCCTTCCCGGCCAACCTGCGCAAGCAGCTCAAGGGCGCGCCGATGCCGGCGCCCAAGGCGATCCTGTCGGCCGCGGTCGAGGGCAGCCAGGTCGACTTCGAGTCGGCGCTGCGCATCGAGTCCCGCTACATGCTCCAGCTGTCGGCCGGCCAGGTCTCGAAGAACATGATCAAGGCGTTCTTCTTCGACCTCCAGACGATCAACAAGGGCGGCAGCCGCCCGCAGGGCGTGCCGCGGTACACCGCCAAGAAGGTCGCGGTGCTGGGCGCCGGCATGATGGGCGCGGGCATCGCCTACTCGGCGGCCCGCGCCGGCATGCAGGTCGTGCTCAAGGACGTCTCCGTCGAGTCGGCCGAGAAGGGCAGGAACTACTCGGTCGGCCTGCTGGACAAGGCGATCAGCCGCGGCAAGATGACGCCGGAGAAGCGGGACGAGATCCTGGCCCGCATCACGCCCACCGCCGACGTCGCCGACCTGGCCGGCTGCGACCTGGTGATCGAGGCCGTCTTCGAGAACACCGAGCTCAAGCACCAGGTGTTCGCGGAGATCGAGAACGTGGTCGAGCCGGACGCGCTGCTGTGCTCCAACACCTCGACGCTGCCGATCACCGGCCTGGCCGAGGGCGTGAAGCGCCAGGCCGACTTCGTGGGCCTGCACTTCTTCTCGCCGGTGGACAAGATGCCGCTGGTGGAGATCATCCGCGGCGCCAACACCGGCGACGAGGCGCTGGCCAAGGCGTTCGACGTGGTGCTGCAGCTGAAGAAGACGCCGATCGTGGTCAACGACAGCCGCGGCTTCTTCACCAGCCGCGTCATCGGCACGTTCATCAACGAGGGCGTGGCCATGCTGGGCGAGGGCCTGCCGGCCCCGTCCATCGAGCAGGCCAGCACCCAGGCCGGCTACCCGGCGCCGGTGCTGTCGCTGATGGACGAGCTGACGCTGACCCTGCCGCGCAAGATCCGCGACGAGTCCCGCAAGGCGGTCGAGGCGGCCGGCGGCGCCTGGGTGTCGCACCCGGCCGAGCAGGTCATCGACCGCATGGTGGTGGACTTCGACCGCGGCGGCCGCGCCTACGGCAAGGGCTTCTACGACTACGTCGACGGCAAGCGCGCCGGCCTGTGGCCGGGCCTGGCGGAGCACTTCGGCAGCGCCTTTGCCGGTGGGCCCGGCATCATCCGCGACGGGGACGACATCCCGTTCAAGGACATGCAGGAGCGGATGCTGTTCGCCGAGGCCATCGAGACGGTGAAGTGCGTGGAGGAAGGCGTGATCACCGCCGTCGCCGACGCCAACATCGGCTCCATCTTCGGCATCGGCTTCCCGGCCTGGACCGGCGGCGTGCTCCAGTACATCAACGGTTACGAAGGCGGCCTGACCGGCTTCATCGCCCGGGCCGAGGAGCTGGCCCAGCGCTACGGCGACCGCTTCACCCCGCCGGAGCTGCTGCGCAAGAAGGCCGCCGCCGGCGAGACCTTCGACTAGAACCGGCAACATGACTGCCTGAGAGCGGGACTCGCGGAAACCCCGGCGAGTCCCGCTCTCAGGCAGCTATATGTCGAGTTCCGTGAAGCTGGTGATGGTGCGGTGGGGAGCAGTGTCCGGGGAGCCGTCCTCGGGGCGGCTCACGCCGATCGTCCGCCAGCCCGCGTCGGCGGCCGCGTCCAGCTCGGCGGCGACGTCGGACAGGAAGGTCAACTCCGAGGGCTCGACTCCGATCGACTTGGCGATCGCCCGGTACGAGCCGACGTCACGCTTCGGGCCGGCCGACACGGTGTCGAAGTGACCGGCGAAGTGCCCGAGCAGGTCGCCGTGCTGGGTGTGCCGGAACCACAACCGTTGCGCCAGCTCGGATCCCGACGAGTAGACGTACACCGGCACGCCGGCTGAAGACCATCGCTCAAGCACCGGCGGCACGTCGTCGTACACGTGCGCGGTGAGCTCACCGGAGGCGTAGCCCTCGGCCCAGATCAAGCCCTGCAAGGTCTTCAGCGGCGTGGCCTTGACGTCGGCGTCGATCCAGCCGATCAGGATGGACGCCGCCTCGTCCGGGTCCGCGGCCACCTCACGCACCACTGCCGCCGCCTCGGGCCGGCGCACCCACGACGGGATGCGCGCCCGCGAGTACGGGAACAGCACCTGGTGCACATGGGAAATCGCGCTGGTGGTGCCCTCGATGTCGGTGACGATCACACCAGTTCGTCCAGCGTCGGCATCCGGGACGAGATGCCGTCACCGGTGAAGCCGGCGACCCAGCCGTCCTCCTCCTGGAAGAAGCGGATCGCGCAGAACTCCGGCTCCGAACCCATGTCGAACCAGTGCGTGGTGCCGGCCGGCACCGACATCAGGTCGCCGCGCTCGCACACCACGGCGTACACCTTGCCGTCCAGGTGCAGGTAGAAGCAGCCCTTGCCCTCGACGAAAAAGCGGACCTCGTCCTCGTCGTGGGTGTGCTCGCTGAGGAACTTCTCCCTGGCCCCCTTGGCCTTCGCCGGCCACTCCGGGTCATCGGACGGCTTCATCCGCACCACGTCGACCAGCCGGAAGTCGCCCTCCTTGGACACCTTTTCCACGTCCGCCTTGTAAGCCTCGAGGATCTCGTCCTGCCCGGCGGTGTCGGACAGCTCGACGGTGTCCCACTGCTCGAGAGTGATGTCGAACGGCGCCAGCTCGGCGGCGATCGTCGCGAGGTCGGTGGTGCGCAGCAACACCTCGTCGCGGTCGCCGTCGGCCATGACCTGCAACAACGTCATCGGTGGTCTCCTAATTCGTCAGCAGGTGCAGCCGGCAGAGGGCCTCGATGCACTCCACCCGGTTGCGGGCGATCTCCAGCGTAGGTCCCCAGGCGGTGACGCCGTGGTGGCCGATCAGCAGCACGGGTACCGATCCGTCCACGCGCCGGCCCACCTCGGCGGCGATGCGCGGCACGTCCGACCAGTTGGTGAACACCAGCACGTCCACCGAGTGCGGGTCGGCGAGGCCGAGCCCCTTGATGATCTCGAAGTCGGTGAAGCGCACGGATTCCTGACCCGCGGCCATGGCCCGAGCGGCCACGGCGGTCGCATATGGCGGATGGGCGTGCACCACCGCGCCGCAGTCCGGGAACGCCTGGTAGATCGCGGCGTGGATGCAGGTCTCGGCCGACGGCTTCGGCCCGGAGATGCGGGCCCCGGTCTCGGCCTCGACCAGCACCACGTCGGCGTCGGTCAGCTCGCCCTTGCTGCGCCCGCTGGCGGTGATCAGGGCCTGGTCCCCGATGCGCACGGACAGGTTGCCGGCGGTGCCGTCCAGCCACCCGCGCTGGTACAGGCCGCGGGCGACCTCGGCCAGCTGCCCGGCCGGCCGCCGCGGCCAGACCCGCTCCTCGGTCACGATCGCCGTCACGAGGTCGTGCGGCGTGACGTCGAAGGCCGGGTTGAACACCGGCGTCTCCGGCAGCGCCACCGGGTGCCCGTGGAAGGCGATCACCTCGTCGGCGTGCCGCTGCTCGATGACGATCTGCGAACCGTCCGAAATGGACTCGTCCACAGTGGACTCGGGCGCGACCACGACAAAGGGAATCCCACTGCGCTTCGCCGCGACGGCCAGCGAGTAGGTGCCGACCTTGTTGGCCACGTCGCCGTTCGCGGTGATCCGGTCGGCGCCGACCATCACCACGTCGACCAGCCCGGCCGCGATGGCCGCCGGCCCGGCCGAGTCCACGCACAGCCGGAACGGAATCCCGGCCTGCGTCAGCTCCCACGCCGTCAGCCGCGCGCCCTGCAACAGCGGCCGCGTCTCGCCGGCCAGGACCTCCTCGACCAGGCCCCGCTCGGCCAGCTCCTTGATACCGCCCAGCGCCGTGCCGACGGCGACAGTGGCCAGCGCGCCGGTGTTGCAGTGGGTCAGAATGCGCAGCGGACGACGGCTGGTCAGGCCGAGCACGGCGTCGGCGGCGCGGATCGCCATGGCGCGATTGGTCCGCTCGTCCTCCTCCAGCATGGCCAACGCCTCATCCAGCACCGCCCGCGCGCCACCGGGCAGTTTCGTCAGGACTCGGCGCACCGCCCAGCTCAGGTTGACCGCGGTCGGCCGCGCGTTGGCGATGCGCTCGGCATCCTCACGCACGGCCTGCTCGTCGCCGTCGCTGAGCTGCGCCGACAGCGCGACCGCCAGCGCACCGGCCACCCCGATGGCCGGCGCGCCGCGAATGGCCAGCCGCTTGATCGCGTCGATGACTTCATCCGGTGTCGTCAGGCGTAGCACGGTCCGCTCGTGCGGCAACGCGCACTGGTCCACGGCCACGACGGCGGCCCCGTCCCAGGCCAGTGTCCGCTCCAATGGTCCTCCAGCCGACGAAGTGCAAACGTCCCCAGTCTGCACGTTCGCCGGCCGTGGCGTTAGCCATCTTCCAGTGGACGAGAACACTTGACAGTGACATGGCGCCGCCTTCGGCGTCGCGGCTCGGCCCCCGGGTAGCCGATGCCTCGCCCTTGCCAGATTTTTCGAGGGCCGCGTCGGCTTGGGTGGCGGGGTGCGTCAGGTGGCGGCCCTCGAAAAATCCGGCAACCGGGCGAAGCACCGGCGGGGCCTCGCGGTCTGGGGTGTGACGACTGGGCGAAGCATCGGCGGGGCCGGGCCGTAGGGGGTTGGCGACTGGGTGAAGCAGGGGCGGGGCGGAGCGGGTTGGTGCGACGATCGGGTGAAGATGGGGCGGGGGCTCGCGTGGGGGTGCGTCAGGAACGGGCCCTGGCCAGGCCGGACAGGGCTCGCCACTGGCGACGGGGCAAGGGGTCGTTGAGGACCTGGATGGCGACGTGGTCGGCGCCGGCGTCGAGATGGCGCTGCACCCACTGGTCGACGATGTTCTCGTCACCGATGGCCACCGTCGCCTCGACCAGTTTGTCGCTGCCGCCGTCGGCGAAGTCGGCGTCGTCGAAGCCGAGGGTGCGCAGGCTGTTGAGGTAGTTCGGCAGCTGGAGATAGATCTGGAGGTGCTCGCGACCGATGTCGAGGCCCTCGGCCCGGTCGTTGGTCAGCGCGACCTTGAGTTCCGGCACCAGCAGCCGGTCCGGCCCGAGGATGTCGCGGGCGCGGGCGGTGTGCTCGGCGGTGGTCAGGTACGGCACCGCGCCGCCGGCCTCGCGGGCCGACAGCTCCAGCATCTTCGGCCCGAGGGCGGCCAGCAGGCGCCGCTCCCGAGGGTGGCCGGCGGCCTCGAGACCGGCCAGGAACGCCTTCATCGTGGCCAACGGCTTCGAATAGTTGGCCACCGCCGGGCCGTGGCTGACGCCGAGGCCCAGGAGGAAACGGTTGCCGAACTTCGCGTTGGCCGCGTTGGCCTGCGCGGCGACGTCGGCCGGCTCGTGCTGCCAGATGTTGAGGATGGACGTGGCCACGATGAGGCGGGAGGTCGCCACGAGCACGTTCTCGGCCATCGACACCGGCGGGCTGCCGCCGATCCACACCGCCCCGAAGCCCAGCTCCTCCAGCTCGGCGGCGGCCTCAGCCGACTCCGGGCTCCCCTCCGCGACCGTCCGGTTCCAGATCCCTACCCGCCCCAGTGCCACAATGCGCCCCTTCCGGTCAGCTTGTACGACTTGAATCGTACAACCGTCGGCCGGCGTCCGCCACCAGGACCGCCAGGGCCACCCAGACCAGGCCGAAGCCGATCCAGCGGGTGAGGTTCATCTGCTCGTGGTCGACGAGGATGCCGACCAGGAACTGGAACACCGGGGCCAGATACTGCACCAGACCCAGCGTCGACAGCGGCAGCCGGATCGCCGAGGCGCCGAAGCACACCAGCGGCACCACGGTGATCAGGCCGGCGCCGACCAGCATCAACGGATGCCCGGCGCCACGGCCGAGGAAGGTGCCGAACCCGACCGCCTCGGCCACGACCAGGAACACCACGGCCGGCACGAACAGCACCGCCGTCTCGGCCGACAGGGCCTCGACGGCCGGCAGGTTGACCCGCTTCTTGATGAAGCCGTAGGTCGCGAAGGCGACGGCCAGGATGAGGGCGATCCACGGCGGCCGGCCGTAACCGACCGTGAGCACAGCGACGGCCAGCACGCCGATGCCGACTGCGACCCACTGCGCCCCGCCGAGCCGCTCCCGCAGCACCACCACGCCGAGCGCGATCGTCAGCAGCGGGTTGATGAAGTAGCCGAGCGAGGTCTCCACCACGTCACCGGCATTCACGCCGTAGATGTAGGTGCCCCAGTTGATCGCGATCATCACCGCGGCCAGCGCCAGCAGGCCCAGCCGCCCGGGCTGGCGCACCAACTGGCCCACCCAGGCCCAGCGGCGGCGGACCAGCAGCACCACGGCCAGCACGAGCAGTGACCAGACGATGCGGTGCGCCAGGATCTCCACCGCGCCGGCCGGTTCCAGCAGTGGGAAGTACAGCGGGAACAGGCCCCACATGCCGTAGGCGGCGATCGCGAGCCACAGGCCCTCGCGGGCCCGGTCCGTTGGGGTTGGATTGTCGATTCGGGTTGACGGGGATGCGACCACCGACTCAGCTAACCTCGGTCGACACCGAACTTCTATTAATAATTTCTGCACGATCCTTGAAGTTTTCCTTCACGATCTCACGCGCTGTGACCGCAGTGCTCACTCCGACGGGCTAGTGACGCTGCCCGCCCGCCGCCAGGATCCTGAGGCGATGGCCGACACCATTGAGCTTTCCGCCGAGTTCACCGACCGACTCGGGCCGACCGAGTCGGTGCGTGCCGTGCTGTCCGGCCCCGGCATCACGCTGGTGGCCACCGAGTTCCGGGTGCTGACCGAGGATTCGCACATCCCGCTGGCCGAGGTGGTCTCCGTGGCCACCGCCGGCAACTCGATGACCGGTGGCGCGCTGTCGATCCGGGCCGAGCACCTGGAGCTGCGCTGCACCGGCGTGCCGTTCGAGCAGGCCCAACGCTTCGCCGCCGCCGTGCGCAGCGGGCTGGCGAGGGTGCAGGCCGCCGCCTGGATGCCGCTTCAGCGCAGCAACTGACGCCGGTAGCCCACCGGAGACGTGCCGTAGGCCGCGCGGAACAGCCGGCTCACGTGCGTCGGATCCAGCACGCCCCAGCGCGCCGCGATGACCGCCACCGGCACCGTGACCTGTCCCGGATCGGCCAGGTCGTCACGGATCCGTTGCAGACGGCGGGTTCTGATCAGGGCGGCGATGGTCGTGCCGGTGCCGGCGAACACCTTGTGCAGGTACCGCGCGGAAATCCCGTGCGCCTGGGCGATCGACTCCACCGACAGGTCGGGGTCGCGCAGGTTGGCCTCGCAGTAGGCCAGGATCCGTTCCCGCATGGACGTTCGGGGGTCGGTCAGCGCGGTGTCGCCGGTGAAAACCTTTCCCAGCAGCGAAAGCAGGGCATCGGCCAGCTGCGTGCCGCCCTCGGCGGCAGTGCCGTCCAGGTCCTTGGCCAGCCCGTTCAGCATGCCGGCGACCACCCGGCGCAGGCCGTTGTCGGTACGGGTCGGCTGGGCGATCGCCTGCCGTAACGCCGATGCGTGGCCGGCCAGTCGTTCCCTTGGCACGCCGACCACCACCGTGCGATAGGCCGTGCCGTACACCAGGCCGTAGGGCCGGGTCGTGTCGTAGACCACCAGATCGCCGGGCTTGACCGTCGTGTGTCGGCCGTCCTGTCCCAGCGCGCAGGTTCCGCTCAGGTGCAGGGAGAACTTGTACAGCTCGCTGTCCGTGGAGGTGATCAGCCGCTGCGGCCGCCACACGCCGCCGGGGTTGCCGGTGATGTCCGCCACCAGCAACCCGCCCGCCGTCGCGTGCCGGATGGCGCCGGCGAAGTCGTAGTCCTCTGTGGTCAGTCGCAGGGGTGCGAAGGCCGTCGATGCGGCTTCCTGCATGGCTTCGAGGCGCTCATTGCGCTGCACTTGCGTGACGCTAGCGACCCGTGCGTGCGATGGCGAGGTGACGTGCGTCCGATGGCGATCCCGTGCCGCCGCGTGCTTCTAGCGTTGCCGGCATGACCGGCCCGTTCATCTGGTGGCACAGCCAGTACGACGACCAGGTGCACGCCTTTCCGTTGGCGCAGATCACCCAGGTCGGACGGGGCATGCTCGCCGCCCGCTGCACCCACTCCGCCCACCGCGACCTCATCGTCGACACCGCCGAGGGCATGCGTTGCTTCCGCTGCGTGCTGCTGGTCAACTGCCCCGAATCCCCCGCCCGGGCTACCCCTATCTGGTGAACTAAGGGGAATGACCGGGCGTGAGGTCGCGGACCGCGGAGAGCATGACCGGCGGCTGGTCATCGGTGACGTGTCCGGCGGTGGGCGACAGCAGGAAGCCGACGTGGTCACCGAGGTCGATTCGGTCCAGGATGGAGCCGACGAACCACCCGGACGCGTCGTCCAGCAGCGGCACGCCGCCCGGACCGGGGCGCCAGGAGCAGTGGCCGAACTTGTCGACCTCGTCCCCGGTCGTGCCGCCGAACAGCTCGACGAGGTCGCGCTGCCGCTCGCCGACGAGGTGCACGGCGAGCAGGTCGGCCTGGCTGGCCAGCCGGTACGTCCGGTTGCGGACCGAGAGACAGACCAGGAATCGGAGGGGATCGATGCTGCACTGGGTGAGGAACCCGACCAGACACCCGTCCCGCTCGGCGCCGCCCCGGTCGACCGTCGTCACGACGAACACCGGATAGTTCAGCCGTGACACGAACTCGTCGACCGCCCCGCTCACGCGGTCAGCCTACAAACGTGCGCTTCCGGTC
>DASWRQ010000233.1:0-32112 GCA_036403095.1 Kutzneria sp.
CTCGCGGCTCCGGCGCGCTGGCCGTCGGCTTCACCTTCCAGCGCGACGCCGCTCCCCAGCCGGCGCCGGACGCCTGGCTGATCCTGCGGCCGGGCGAGATCCTGTTGTACAGCAGGGACATCGCCTTCGACGCCGTCGCGCAGGCCGCGGCCAGCCGGATGATCGCCGAGGAGCTGCACCTGGCCGAGGCGACCGTGCGGTTCAGCTCCGGGCAGGCCCTGCACAACGTCGGCGTGCCGTGCGGGATCGCGCTGCGCAAGGCCGCCGCGTCCGCCTACTGGGGTCTGCACCGCGACGCCGCCACGCTGCTCAACGTGCCCGGCCGCGCGTTGGCCTCCGACAACGGCCGCTTCCGCGTTCGCGGCGGTCTGCGCCGGGTCTCCTACTTCGAGCTGTTGGACACCACGACAACCGTGCTGTCGTTGGACACCCGCGTGCCGCTCGTGTCGGACCACGACTACCTCGCCGACTACGTCGCCCCGGCGTCGCCCGTGCTCAGCAGCACGTCCTTCTCGTCGCAGGGAGCCGGCCGGTTCTCCGGCTTCCTGCGGGACGAGATCCGCCGGGACGACGAGGCGGCTGTGCTCGACGGCGCCGCCTCCGGCGTCGCGGCTCGGCTCCTCGCGACCGGTGCCTCGCCCTTGCCGGATTTAGCCCGCCGCGTCGGCGTAGGTGGTGGGGCGCGTCGGTAGCGGCGGCCGAAATCCGCCAACAGGGCGAAGCACCGGCGGGGCCGAGCGGGTTCGGCAACTCAGGTCAGCGGCACCAGTTGGCCCGGCAGGAACGGCGGCTTCTGGCCGGTCGCGTCCTCGTAACCCGTGACCGCGCCGTCGAAAGCGCCGCCGGCGGCGCCACCGGCCGCCGCGCCAACGAGCTGACCGCCGGCCGTGCCGATCGCGGTGCCGATGGCCGTGCCGACCGGGGCGGCCGGCGGGGCGATCGCGCCACCGATGGCGCCGCCGATCGCACCTCCGGCGGCGCCACCGACCGCGCCGCCGACGGCCTTGCCGATGTCGCTGCCGGGCTTGGCGGTACCGGTCGCGGTACCGGTGACGCCGCCGATGCCACCGTCCACCGCGCCACCCAGCCCACCGCCGGCGGTGGACCCCAGCACGGAGCCGGTCTGCTGGCCGAACTGCTCGCCGGCCTTCTGCCCGGACCCGTCCTTCACGCCGAAGATGCCGTCGGCCACCGCGCCGACCGTGCCGCCGGCGAAGCCGCCGAGACCGGAGCCGAGTTGCTCGCCGGCCGTGATGCCGGCGTCGGTGAAGTCGGTCGGCTCGGCATTGACCGTGCTCGCGCTGGCCGAGCCGGCCAGCGGCAGCATCATCATCGCCGCGACCACACCGCCGCCGACCGCGACGCCGAGCGCCGACCGCCGGACCACACTGTGACGACCCATGGGAATTCCTCTCTCGAACGCGGGAATTGCCTGGACCGTAGCCAGCTTCTGGTGCGCCCGGCGGCGGCGTGTGAGTCAGTTCATCCGCGGTTTCGAGGAGTTGTCACGTGGGTGCCTATGACGGTCAACGCCAACTGTCCGCCAGGTTCAACGGCGCTGTACCGGTCGACGCCGCCCGGTTCGGATCGCTTTCCCAGGTGACCGTTCCGTCCGAATTCTTCTTGATGTACTTGTACTGGAACGCCGTGTTGGCCGGCAGCGAGGCCGTAGCGGTCCAGGTCGGGTAGCCGGCCGAGGACAGGGCGATGGCGTTGGCCGTGTTCCAGCTGCCCAGCGCGGGGATGGAGCCGACCACGAAGACGTTCTGACCCCAGCTCGTGGTGGCGTTCTCGGCGAACGAGGCCTGGACGCGGCTGCCGCTGATCTTGGAGCCGCTGTGGATGGCCACGGCGTCCATGCCGCCGACGGTCACGGCGGCGTTTCCGTTGCCGTCAACTGTGATCACCGGGCCGGTGCAGGTTCCGTTGCTGATATCGCCGCGCAGCACGTCGCAGTAGTTGCCGGCGGGCAGGCCGGTCGCGAACGTCCGCGCCAGCGTGCCACCCTCCTTGTTGATCGCCACGAAGCCGTTGCCGCCCCGGCTGAACGCGATCTGGTTGCTACCGTCCGACCACCAGTTGCCGACGCCCGTGCCGGCGACCGCGTTGTGAAAGCCGACCATGTTCGCCGCGTACCGCTGCCGGTGCTCGCACTCCCAGCCGTTGCCGCAGCTGACCGCCGACACCATGCCGTTCGCCGCGCTCGGCGGCGACTGGTCGGAGTTGCCGAAGTCGAAGCTGGACATCACGTTCGGCGTGCCGTAGTTCCAGGCCAGACCGAAAACCGTGGCCAGGCGGTAGTTCGCACCGTCCTTGTAGGACAGTGTGCTGCCGTTGCGTTGCGTGTCATGGTTGTCCACGAACACGACCGCCTTGCCACTGGGCTCCATGCCCCACGACTGGCCGAAGGTGGCGAGATCGGCGATGTTGCCGCCGCTGAACTTGGCCTTGAGAGTGGTGCCGTACCGGAACTCCAGCAGATCGCCGGTGCTCTCGTACTGCTGCGGCTGCACGGCCTCGCCCGCGCCGTAGATCACCTCTTGATACAGGTACGCCGGCCTGGTCAGCTTGGCCTCGATGCCGGCGATGTCGGCCGGGTTGATGTGTTTGGCCGCATCGACACGGAACCCGTCCACCCCAAGGGAAAGCAGGTCGTTGAGGTAGTTGGCGACGGTCGTGCGCACGTTGTCGTGCTCGGTGTACAGATCGGCCAGGCCGACCAGCTCGCACTCCTGGACGTCGGCCTGCACCCCGTAGTTGTGGATCTGGCCGTCCGACTCGGGGCAGGGATTCGGGTAGTGGTGGAAGTCCGCCGACGAGTACCGGCCCGGATAGTCGTACTTGTCGGGGAAGGTCGTGCCGCCGTAGCCCGTGTTGCCCTGGCCGGTCATGTGGTTGATCACCGCATCGGCGTACACCTTCACGCCGGCCGCGTGGCAGGAGCCGACCATGGCGGCGAACTGCTGCCGATTGCCCATCCGGCTGGTCAGCTGGTAGCTGACCGGCTGGTACACCTCCCACCAGGGATGGCCGGCGACGGTCACCGACTCCTCCGGCGGCGACACCTGCACTCCGCCGTAGCCCTTGGGTCCCAGCACATTCGTGCACTCCGAGCCGACCGAGGTCCACGGCCACTCGAACAGGTTCGCGATCACATCGTGCCCACCGCCGGGCGGCGCGGCGGTAGCAGGGGTTGTCGGGCTGAGCAGGGCCAGCAGGGCAGCCACGATCACCACGCGGCCCCAGTGCGACGTGGTTGTCATCTGACCGACGGTCCCGCGTGACCGGACCTTCGGTCAAGGGCGGTCAGCCGACCCGTGCGGCCACTTCCTTCAGGTAGCCCCGGGCCACCTGCTCGTCGCCGAGCCAGGGCTCGTAGTCCGTCGGGTCGTTGAACAGGTGCGCGAACCGGTGCGCCACCTCGGGAAACTCCTGCGCGGCCTGCAGCGTCTCCAGGATGTGCGCGGGCGGCGGCGCGAGCAGGTCGTTGTTGAAGCGGGTGGAGTGCCGGGCGTAGTCCCAGTACCGGTCGAAACACGTGGCCATGAACTCGGCGTCGAACGGGCGGTCGCCCTGCTCGACGATGAGCTGCTGGTAGATCCGTGCGCAGTGCACGGCGTTGTTGGCGCCCTGGCCGGCGATCGGGTCGTTGGTGATGGCGGTGTCGCCCATGGCCAGCACGTGCTCGCCGGTGGCCAGCGTGCCGACACCGTGGCGCACCACGGGCGTGATCCGGCCGGTCAGGAACTCCAGCGGCCCGCCGGACTCGGTGTCCTCGGCCGCGCCGGCCGCCCACGGGAAGAACCGGCGCAGCTGCTCCCGGCACAGCTCGAGGTGCCGCTCGGGGTCGGTGACGCCGTCGAAGACGTCCAGCGATCCGCCGGGGACGCCGGAGAAGTACAGGCCCATCTTGGGTCCGCCGGCGGTGAGCACCGGCAGCACGAAGAACTCGCCGACGCCCGGCACCAGCCCGAACGTGACGCCCTGGTAGAAGTCGCCGGAGTGCTTGACCAGGTGCAGGGTGATGCCGCGCTGCGGCTCGGAGTACGGGGAACGCGCGGCGTCACGCGGGAAAACGCTGTCGAACTGCGGCCCGCGACCGGCGGCGACCAGCACCAGATCGGCCTCGCGGGCATAGTCGGACAGCCGCTCCGGCGTGGCCTTCTCGTTGCGGAGCTCGCCGCCGCGGGCCACGAACTCGTTCAGCCAGAAGGACATCTTCAGCCGCTGGTCGACCGACTGCGCCGGCTTGTCCAGCGGCGACACCCAGGAGATGAACGGATCGGCGGCGCCGGGCATACCGGCGTCGAAGGCGATGCCGTTCACCGGCGGCACCTCGCCGTCCCAGTGATTGAGGCCCAGCGCCCGCTCGTGTCGCAGCGCCGGCTCGAAAACGCACTGGTTGGACAGGATGCGCCCGTCCTGGATCTGCTCGGCGGACCGCTGCGAGATCATGGTCACCCGGTAGCCCTCGCCCAGCAGCCCCAACGCCAGCAGGGAACCGGCCTGACCAGCGCCGACGATCACGATGTGCCGCACGGAAATCCCCCTTCGACCGCCCAGTCACGGCCAGCGTAGGCGGAATTCCGGGTATTCGTGACGCCTTCGGGGGGTTGACCATTGCCCCAAGGGGCAGCCTTGTTCCGACCCGGTCAGGAGGCGGCCTTGTAGGCGAGGCCGACCTGGGTCGGCTGGCCGGACCCGTTGTACAGGCCCGTGTCCTCGCCCTGGGACGGCAGCGAGAACCACGCGTAGCGCTCCAGGAACGGCAGCGAGTCCAGCATCGCCGCCGCGGTGGTGACGAACGTCGACTGCTGGGCCTGGGTCGGGAACTTGGGCGAGCCGGAGAAGTTGATCAGCGCGAACTCGGTGAGCCAGATAGGTTTGTGGTACCGGTCGTAGACCGCCTGCAGGTAGCCCTTGAGCTGGTTGACGGCCGCGGCGCTGAAGTCGGAGCCGTACCAGTGCAGGGTGATGAAGTCGACCCGGTAGCCCTTGCTCGCCGCGCCGGACATGAACTGGTCGAGCCAGCCGCCGGCCCGGTCGCCGCCGAACGCCACCGCCGGGCTGCCCAGGCGCATCCCCGTCGCCTGGAGCTGCGGCCACAGGTCCAGCGCCTGGGCCGGTGTCATGTTCGACTGCTCGGCGAGGTCCGGCTCGTTGAAGCCGAGCAGCTCGGTGCCCTGCTTCTTGACCTGGGCCAACGTGTCCGCGGTGACCGACTTCGCGCCCCAGATCATCGGCACGTACTCGACGCCGGCCGGGGCCGGGATGGTGTTGTGGTTGGCGTCCCAGTTGTAGAACCAGCTCGCGCCGACGTCCTTGAGCGAGGCCGTGGCCGCGCCGAAGGCCCAGGTGCTGACGCCCTTCCGGGCCGACTTCTGGGCCGGTTGCTGTTGCGGCGCCGCCCTTGTGCTCAACGCCGGCTTCGTCGTGGTCGTCGTGGTGGGCGGGACGGTCGTGGTTGTCACCGTAGTCGTGGCGACTGTTGTCGTGGTGGTGATCGGCGCTGCCACGGCGACCGGCTCCGGTGTCCCGTGCTTCGGGATCAGCACTGCCGCGAGAACCGCGATCGCTGCGGCTGCCGCAACCAACGGCTTGGTGGCGGCGTGCTGCCACCAGCGCTTGGACGGCGCAGGGGCCGAAGTCGTCACCGTGGCCCCGAAGTCCGACGGGATCGGCACCAGCGGGATGCCCAGCAGCAGGCGCTCCGCCGGCATCAGGTCGTCCCGCCGGCAGCGGGCACAGTCCCGCACGTGTCGGGCGATTCGCTTGCGCCACAACGGACTCGGCCGGCCGTCCCACTCCACCGTCAGGAGGGGCAGATCAGGGCACCGCTGCCGCAACGCCCGTACGACCATCCGGGCCGCGTCCAATTTGGCCCTCATCCGCTGCACCCGCACCGCCGTGTGCTGCGGGGTCAATCCCAGGCCCGCCGCCACTTCCGCCCTCGTCAGCCGACCAGCCGCCTCCAGCCACCACAGCGACAGCAGCTCACGCTCGTCGTGCTCCAGCCAGCGCGTCGCCTCAACCAGGTCCTTGCGCTGGTCGGCCAGATGCAGCCGGTCGATCGTCAGGTCGACGAAGTCCGCGCCCGGGTCCGCCACGTCGTCCGGCCGCACCGCCGGGAAGCCTTCGCCCGTACGGCGGCGCTTGCGCACTTCGCGCATCGCGATGACCACCAGCCAGGAGCGGAAGTTCGCCGGGTCGCGCAGGTCCGGCAGGCCGTCCAGGGCCGACAGCATCGTGTCCTGAACCGCGTCGTCCATGTCCGGGTGGCCGGCCATCGCCCGGCCCACGATGTTGTAGACCAGCGGCAGGTAGGCCGCCACCAGCTCGTCGATGGCGTCCGCGCGGCCCTTCCGCGCCGCGATCACCAGGTCCCAGTCGTCGCTCACCACACACTCCCGGACGCGAGGCGGATTTCGTCCGCATGCTCGCACTACGCCCAGGAGCGATCCATGTGTTCATCCGCACTGGCCCATCGACCAGCCGATAACACTTTTTCTCGCTCAGATGATTCGCCGAAAGGCGGCGTCGGCCACGCTCGCCGGCACTTCGTGTCCGCCGGTGAACTCGCGGTAGTCGACCCGGTAGCCCACGATCCTCAGTGCCGGCACGATTCGCCGGCTGGTCCCTTCGATCGGCAGCACCCCGTCCTGGCGTCCGTGCGAGACGAACACCTCCGGCTTGCCCGCCCTGGCGCCCGGCACCACGAAGCCCGGCGAGAAGGCCACGACGTTGTCGAACAGCGTGCCGTTGGCCAGGCCCAGCGACAGCGCATAGGAGGCCCCGTCCGAGAACCCCACGATCGCCGTCGTCTTGATCGCGAAGTGCTCGAACAGCTCGGTCAGCGCCCGGTCCAGCGCCTCCACGTCCGGCCCGAAGTTCCCGTGGATCGCGTCCCAGGTCCTCGCCCCCGACTTCGGCGCGTAGACCAGCGCTTCCCGGCCCTTCGTCACCGTCAGCACCCGTTCCGGGTTCGACCCGGCGCCGTGCAGCAGCACCACCAGCGGCACCGGGCCGTCAGCTGCCGGCACCTGGAGCAGGCCATTCCCGAACTCGTGCCGCCCGGCCGCCAGTCGTTGCCTGGAGGGCGTCCCCGGTCGTGCGCCCAGCTCGCCCAGCCGCCACCCCGTCCCCAGCTGCGCCGTAGTGCCCATGACCCACCCTCCCTTTGTACGACCTCTGTCGAACTCAACCTCCCCGCTCCGCGTTTCCATTCCCACCCCGACCAACCGTGCAGCCCATCCCACCCCTCCGCACGCCGGCCCCAACGTTCGGAAAGCGCCTTTCCTCCACTCGGAGTGGAGGAAAGGCGCTTTCCGAACGTTACCGATCAGTAGGATTTGGGGAGGCCGAGGGTGTGCTGGGAGACGTAGTTGAGGATCATTTCCCGGCTGACGGGGGCGATGCGGCCGAGGCGGGACGCGCCGAGCAGGGCTCCTAGGCCGTACTCGGTGGCCAGGCCGTTGCCGCCGTGGGACTGGATGGCCTGGTCGACGGTGGCGGTGGCGGCCTCGGCGGCGGAGTACTTGGCCATGTTGGCGGCCTCGCCCGCCCCCTTGTCGTCGCCGGCGTCGTACAAGGCGGCGGCCTTCTGGGTCATCAGGCGGGACAGCTCGATCTGGACGGCGCACTGCGCCAAGGGGTGGGCGAGCCCCTGGTGAGCGCCGATGGGAACGTCCCACACCTTGCGCGTCTTGACGTACTCGGTGGCCCGGGCCAGCGCGTTGCGGGCGAGGCCGGTGGAGAACGACGCGGCCATGATGCGCTCGGGGTTGAGGCCGGCGAACAGCTGCCCGATGCCGGCGTCGGGCGCGCCGACGAGGGCGTCGGCGGGCAGCCGGACCTCGTCGAGGAACAGGGTGAACTGCTTCTCGGGCGACACGATGTCCATCTCGATCGGCTGCCACTCGAAGCCGGCCGCGTCGGTTGGCACGATCATCAGGGACGGCAGCAGGCGCTGGCCCTTCGAGTCGACGTGCCGGGCGACGACGAGCACGGCGTCGGCCTCGTCGACGCCGGAGATGAACGTCTTGCGGCCGTTGAGCACCCACTCGTCGCCCTCGCGGCGGATGGCGGTGGACAGCTTGTGCGAGTTGGAGCCGGCATCCGGCTCGGTGATCGCGAAGGCCATCTTGGTGGTGCCGTCGGCGAAGCCGGGCAGCCAGCGCTGCTTCTGCTCGGACGTGCCGAAGCGGGCGATGATGGTGGCGCAGATGGCCGGCGACACGACCATCATCAGCAGCGGGCTGCCGGCGGCGGCCAGCTCCTCGCACACGGCGGCGAGATCGCCGATGCCGCCGCCACCGCCGCCGAACTCCTCGGGCACGGCGACGCCGAGATAGCCGAGCTTGCCGGCCTCCGACCACAGCTCGGTGGTCTTCTCGCCGGCCCGGGCCTTCGCGGTGAAGTACTCGGCGCCGTACTGGGACCCGAACTCGAAGACGGCCTTGCGCAGCGCCTGCCGTTCCTCGCTCTCGACAAAGCTCATGCCTGCTCACCCTCCACGACCGCGAGCACGGCGCCCGCCTCGACCTGCTGACCTGCCTGCACGAGCACCTCGGCCACGGTTCCGCCGACGGCGGCGACCACCCGGTGCTCCATCTTCATCGCCTCCAGCACGAGCAGCTCCGCGCCGGCCTCGACCACGGCGCCGGGCTCGACCGAGACCCGGACGACGGTGCCGGGCATCGGGGCGACGGTGGCGCCCTCGGCGACCTTGTCGGTCGGGTCCGGGAAGCGCGGGACCAGCGTCAACGCCACCGGACCGACGTACACGGTGTCGCCGTAGTGGGCGATCTCGTAGCGCTGCCGCACGCCGTCGACGTCCAGCACGACCTCGTCGGCCGACGCCCTGACCAGCTCGACGCCGGCCGGCTCGACCAGCTTTCCGCTGCGGTCGAACCGATACGTCACCGCGGCCTGTTCGAACTCGGTCCGCTGCGGCTGCGACGGGATGTTGCGCCACCCCAGCGGGAACCGGGCCAACGGGGATCGACCCCGCCGCTCCTCGGCCAGGGCGATCGCCGCCACCAGCGCATGACGGTCCACATCGGACACCAGCGGCCGCGACAGTCCGGCCAGACCAACCCGGTCCAGGAACCCCGTGTCGGTGTCACCGGCCAGGAACTCCTTGCTGCGCAACACGTTCACCAGCAGGTCGCGGTTGGTCAGCACGCCGTGGATCTTGGCCGACGCCAGCGCGGCGGACAGCCGGCGCGCAGCGGCGGCCCGGTCCGGACCCCAGGCGATGACCTTGGCCAGCATCGGGTCGTAGTGCACGCCGACGACCGACCCGTCCTCGACGCCGCTGTCCAGCCGCAGCCCGAAATCTCGCGGCACGGCAAACTCGGCGTCCACATCGGACAGCGCGAACCGGTGCAGCACACCGCTCTGCGGCCGCCATTCGCGCGCCGGGTCCTCGGCGTAGAGCCGGACCTCGATGGCGTGCCCGCGCGGCGACGGGCGGTCCGCCGGCAACTGGCCACCCTCAGCGATGGCCAGTTGCCAGCGAACCAGGTCGATACCGTACACGCACTCGGTCACCGGGTGTTCCACCTGCAGGCGCGTGTTGACCTCAAGGAAGTGGATGGTCCCCTTGGCCGACAGCAGGAACTCGACGGTGCCGGCGCCGACGTAGCTGATCGACCGGGCCGCGGCGACCGCGGCATCGAACAGCTTCGTCCGGATTTCCGGGTTCACCGCAGGTGACGGCGTCTCCTCGACGATCTTCTGGTGCCGTCGCTGGATGGAGCACTCCCGCTCCCCCAACGCCCACACCGTGCCGTGCGAGTCGGCGAGGATCTGCACCTCGACGTGCCGCGCGCCCTCCAGCAACGGCTCGCAGAACACGGTGCCGTCGCCGAAGGCCGACTCGGCTTCACGACGCGCGGCAGCGACTTCCGCACGCAGCGTGGACAATTCGCGCACGATCCGCATGCCGCGACCGCCGCCGCCGGCCGACGCCTTGATCAGCACCGGCAGGTCGTCCTCGGTCACCGTCTCCGGGTCGAGCTCACGCAGCACGGGCACGCCGTCGGCGGCCACGCGCTTCTTCGCCGCCACCTTGGACCCCATGGCCTCGATGGACTCCGGCGACGGACCGACCCAGGTCAGGCCAGCGTCGAGCACGGCACGGGCGAAACCGGCGTTCTCCGACAGGAAGCCGTATCCGGGGTGCACGGCGTCGGCCCCGGTCGCCTTGGCCGCGGCGATCAGGGCGTCGATCCGGAGGTAGGTCTGCGAGGGCGCGGCGCCGGGCAGCCGCACCGCGTGGTCGGCCTCGGCGACGAACGGGGCGTCGGCGTCCGGGTCGGAGAACACGGCCACCGGCGAGATGCCGGCGAGGCGGCAGGATCGGAAGACCCGGCGGGCGATCTCGCCCCGGTTGGCCACCAGCAGTCGAGTGATCATGGCCCTCACATCCGGAAGACGCCGAAGCCCTCGGCGCCCTTGACGTCGTTGCTGTGCACCGCGGACAGGCACAGGCCCAGCACGGTTCGGGTGTCCCGCGGGTCGATCACGCCGTCGTCGTAGAGCCGGCCGGACAGGAACGCGGCCAGCGACTGCGACTCGATCTGCCCCTCGACCATCTGCCGCATGGCGGCGTCGTGCTCGTCGTTGTACGGCTGGCCCTTCGCGGCGGCGGCCTGCCGCGCCACGATGGACAGCACGCCGGCCAGCTGCGCCGGCCCCATCACCGCCGATTTGGCATTGGGCCAGGTGAACAGGAAGCGCGGCGCGTAGGCCCGGCCGCACATGCCGTAGTTGCCGGCGCCGTAGGACGCGCCCATCACCACGGTCAGGTGCGGCACCTTGGAGTTGGACACGGCGTTGATCATCATCGAGCCGTGCTTGATGATGCCGGCCTGCTCGTAGGAGGCGCCGACCATGTAGCCGGTGGTGTTCTGCAGGAACAGCAACGGGGTGTCGGCGCGGTTGGCCAGCTGGATGAACTGGGTCGCCTTCTGCGCCTCCTCGCTGAACAGCACGCCGCGGGCGTTGGCCAGGATGCCGATCGGGTAGCCGTGCAGGGTGGCCCAGCCGGTGACCAGGCTGTCGCCGTAGCGCGGCTTGAACTCGTCGAAGTCCGAGTCGTCGACGATGCGGGCGATGACTTCCCTGGGGTCGAAGGGAATCCGCGGGTCGGTCGGCACCAGGCCGAGCAGTTCCTCGGCGTCGTAACGAGGTTCGAGCACGGTGGCCGCCGGCCGCGGCCCGCGCTTGCGCCAGTTGAGCCGGGCGACCACCCGGCGGATGCTGCGGATCGCGTCGACCTCGTCCGTGGCAACGTAGTCCGCCAGTCCGGAGACGCGGCCGTGCATGTCCGCGCCGCCCAGCGCCTCGTCCTCGGCCTCCTCGCCGGTGGCCATCTTGACCAGCGGCGGGCCGCCCAGGAACACCTTCGAGCGCTCCTTGACCATGATCACGTAGTCGGACATGCCCGGCACGTAGGCGCCGCCGGCGGTGGCGTTGCCGAACACCGCCGTGACGGTCGGGATGCCCGCGGCCGACAGCCGGGTCAGGTCCCGGAACATCTGGCCGCCGGGGATGAAGATCTCGGCCTGGCTGGGCAGGTCCGCGCCGCCCGACTCGACCAGGCTGATCACCGGCAGCCGGTTGGCCAGGGCGATGTCGTTGGCCCGCAAGGTCTTGCGCAGCGTCCACGGGTTGCTCGCGCCGCCGCGCACGGTCGGGTCGTTGGCCGTGATCAGGCACTCGACGCCTTCGACCACGCCGATGCCGGTGACCACGCTGGCCCCGACCTGGTAGTCGCTGCCCCACGCGGCCAGCGCGGAGAACTCCAGGAACGGCGCGTCCTGGTCGACCACCAGCTCGATGCGCTCGCGGGCCAACAACTTGCCGCGCTTGCGGTGTCGCTCGACATACTTCGGGCCGCCGCCGGCCAGCGCCTTGGCGTGCTCGGCGTCCAACTCGGCCAGCTTGGCCAGCAGCGCCTCGCGGTTCTCCTTGTGCTCGACGCCGTTGGGGTCCACAGTGGACTTGATTGCGGTCATCAGGCGAATCCCATCCTGCGCGCGGCCAGCTCGGCCATCACCTCACGGGCGCCGCCGCCGATGCTGAGGATGCGCGCGTCCCGGTAGTGTCGTTCCACTTCGGACTCCCGCAGGTAGCCGGCGCCGCCGTGCAGCTGCACGGCCTCGTTCACGACGAAGTCGCAGGCGTCGGTGCTGGCGTTCTTGGCCATCGACACCTCGGCGATGACCTCCTGCCCGGCCGCGACCCTGGTCGCGACCTCGCGGGTGTAGGTGCGGGCCAGCGCGGTGCGCTGGGTCATCTCGACCAGCTTGTGCCGCACCACCTGGCGGCTGATCAGCGGCCGGTCGAAGGTGACGCGGTTGCGGACGTAGTCCACGGTCAGGTCGAGCGCGCGCTGCGCGGTGGCGTAGGCCTGCACGGCCAGCGACAGCCGCTCCACCTGGAACTGCTGCATCAGCTGCGGAAAGCCGCCGTTCTCGGGGCCGACCAGGTTGGCCGCCGGCACCCGTGCGTCCGAAAAGGACAGTTCGGCGGTGTCCGAGCAGTGCCAGCCCATCTTCTCCAGTTTGCGGCTGGCGGTGAAGCCGGGCGTGCCGCGCTCGATCACCAGCAGACTCACGCCCTGATAGCCCGGCTCGCCGGTGCGCACCGCGGTCGTGACGAAGTCGGCACGGGTGCCCGAGGTGATGAACATCTTGGCGCCGTTGACGATGTAGTGGTCGCCGTCGCGAACCGCCTTTGTCCGCAGCGAAGCCACATCCGAGCCGCCATCCGGCTCGGTGACGGCCAGCGAGCCGATCTTCTCGCCGGCCAGCGCCGGCCGGACGAAGCGCTCGATGTGGTCGGGGTCGCCGGCCGCCACGATGTGCGGGATGGCGATGCCGTGCGTGAGCAGGCCGGCGATCAGGCCGGACGAGCCGCCGGCCTGGATCAGCTCCTCGGTGACGACAACCGTGTCGAGCAGGTCGCCGCCGCTGCCGCCAACCTTCTCGTCGAAGCCCACGCCGAGCAGCCCGAGCTCGGCCGCCTTGCGGTGCAACGATCTAGGCAGCTCACCGTCGCGCTCCCACTGGTCCAGGTCGGGCCGGACCTCGCGCTCGACAAACGCGCGCACGGTGTCGCGCAGCTGTCGTCGTTCCGGAGTCTCCCAGGGACTCACACGCTCACCTCGACCGATCGGAGCCACTCCCCCAGCGCCTTTGCCTGGGGGTCGAACCGGGTGCTGGCCGCGACGCCCTCGCCGAGCAGGCCGCGGACCACGAAGTTGACCGCCCGCAAATTCGGCAACGGATGGCGCTCGACGATCAGGTCCTTGAGCTCCGGCAGCAGCTCCTTGAGCCGTGCGGAACTCAGCGTCGTGGAGAGCCAGGCGTAGTCCTCGTCGTTACGGGCCCAGACGCCGAGGTTGGCGTCGCCGCCCTTGTCGCCGGAGCGAGCCCCGAACCGTTCGCCGATACGGAACCGTGCTGTGGCAACGGGTTCGCTGTCCGGCTCGGCACTGGTTGTCGGCTCGACGGCCGCGGTCTGTGCCGGCGGTGTCACCTCGACACGCCGACCGTCGGGCAACACGACCGTGTGGGCAATCGCTTGCTGCGGCAGGTAAGCCGCCGAGAACACGCCGAACGGCGTGGCGTCTCCAGGCGGGGCCGTGACGTGGAAGCCCGGGTAGGAGGCCAGCGCCAGCTCGACCGCGGCCTGCGAGAACGCTCGTCCCGATCGCTTACCGTCAGCGTCCTTGATTGTCACGTGGAGCAGCGCACTGGCCGCTTCCTCGGTAGCCGGCTCGTCGTGCGCGACCGTGCCGAGGCTCCAGGTCACGCCGTCCGAGCCGATGCGCTCGGTCAGCTGGCGCTTCACCAGGTCCGCCTTGGCTTCCACGTCAAGTCCACACAGGACGAATGTCATCGAGTTGCGGAAGCCGCCCAGCTTGTTCAGACACACCTTCGCGTCCGGTGGCGGCGGGGTGCCTTTCACGCCGGTGATGCTCACCCGATCCGGGGCGGCTTGGGCGAGGTTGATCGTGTCGAAGCGGCTGACCACGTCGGGACCTAGGTAGTTCGGGCCGCCGATCTCGTACAACAGCTGGGCTGTCACGGTTTCCGTGGTGACCGCGCCGCCGGTGCCGGCGTGCTTGGTGATCACCGACGAGCCGTCGGCGGCGATCTCGGCGATCGGGAAGCCGGCGTGCGACAGGTCCGGGATCTCGGTGAAGAACGCGAAGTTGCCGCCGGTGGCCTGCGCGCCGCACTCGATCACGTGCCCGGCGACCGTGGCCCCGGCCAGCGCGTCCCAGTCGTCGCGGGCCCAGCCGTAGTGCGCCGCCGCCGGTCCCACGATCAGCGACGCGTCGGTCACCCGGCCCGTGACGACGATGTCCGCGCCGGCGTTCAATGCCTCGACAATGCCCCAGCAGCCCAGATAGGCGTTGGCCGTGAGGAATCCTTCGAACTGTCCACGCACATCGTCGCCTTCGACATGCGCGACGGCGACCGTGATGCCCAGGCGGTCGGCCAGCTCGCGGATCGCCGTGGCCAGGCCGGCCGGGTTCAGGCCACCGGCGTTGGCGACGATCTTCACGCCGCGCTCGACGGCCGTGCCCAACGAGCCTTCCAGTTGGCGCAGAAAGGTTTTCGCGTAGCCCTTGGTCGGGTCCTTCATCAGGTCGCGGCCCAGGATCAGCATGGTCAGCTCGGCCAGGTAGTCGCCGGTGAGCACGTCCAGCGGGCCGCCTTCGAGCATCTCGCGGACCGCGTCGAAACGGTCCCCGTAGAACCCCGAGGCGTTGCCGATGCGCAGTGTCGAATTCGTTCGGGTCACAGGAACTCCCCCGGCTTCCGGCCGGCACCCGGCAGGCCGGCAAACGCTTGCGCCACCCGGACGAACTGCGCGGCGATCGGGCCGACGGTGGTGATGTCCAGGTCGTCGAGGTGCCGTCGCTGCGTGACCAGGAAGCAGAAGTCCAGCGCCGGTGCGGTGATCCGGTTCTCGACGGCGTCGTCGTTCCAGGTCCAGACCTCGCCGGCCGGACCGGTCAGCCTGACCCCGATCGGCTCGGCCGGCTTGGGCAAGCCGTTGACCTGGAAGGCGAATCCCATGGCCCGCACGCCGATGTGGGCCACGTGGCGCAGGCGGGCCGTCGGCTCGCGGCGGACGCCGAGCGCGTCGGCGATGTCCTGGCCGTGGGCCCAGGTCTCCATGATCCGGGCCGTCGCCATCGACGCCGGGGCCATCGGCGGGCCGAACCACGGCAGCTTCTGTCCACTCGGGACGGCCGCAAGCGCTTGCGGCAGCTCGGTTCGGCCCTGTCGCCACTCGCGCAGCAGCTCCACCGGGTCCTGCCGCGACCACGCCTCGGCCGCCTGGTCCACGAAGCCGGTCGGGTCGGCCTGCGCCTGCTTGACCGTGTCGGCGAAGGCTTCCTCGTCGGTCGCCGCCAGCGCCGCCTGTCGGTCCGTCCAGGCCAGGTGCGCCACCTGGTGTGCGATCGTCCAGCCTTCGGCCGGCGTCGGCGTCGCCCACTGCTCCTTGGGCAGCTCCGCCACCAGCGTGTCGGCACTCGCGCTCTCCGCCACCAGATCCGCCAGCAGGGCGGAGATGTCCGTCATGACTGCTCCTTCAGCACGCCGTCGAGCATCGATGACCACTGCCGCACGATGCGGGCCCGCCGCCGCGAGTCGTCCGTCAGCTGGCTGGCCAGCGCCAGCCCGCGGGCCAGGTCCAGCGTCGCCTGCACGGTTTCACGCACTCCCGGCTTCTTCTCGTCCGCCGCCAGCAGCTCCACCGTCAGGCGGTGGCACTGGCGACCCAGGCGAGCCTCCAGGTCCACCACCACCGGCTTGAGCTCCGGATCCGTCCTGGCCGCCACCCACAGCTCCAGAGCCGCCGTGAACATGGGGCTGGCGAAGAAGTCCACCACCAGCTCCACCACCGCCCGGGTGCGGTCCTGAGCGGTCGTGACCCGTTCCGACTCCCTGAGCAGTTGCTCCGCGCCCTCATGGCCGACGTACTCCACCGCCGCCGTGACCAGCTCGTTTCGGGTGCGGAAGTGGTGCAGCTGGGCGCCTCGGGACACCCCCGCCCGCTCCGCCACCTGTGTCGTCGTCGTGCCCGACCAGCCGTGCTCCACCAGGCAGTCGACCGTCGCCTCCATCAGCTTTCGCCTGGTCTCCCGACTGCGGTCGGCCTGCCGCTGCCGCGTCAGCTCCGGTGCCATGCGGTGGAGTCTTCCCGTCAACTAACAAACAGTCAAGACTGATTGTTAGTTGACGAGCGCATGGCCCGCTCGTTTCCGGCGCAAACACCTGACAGAGTGGCCCGATGCTGAACGAGGTGGCCGACGGCGTCTGGGTGCGGCAGAGCGAGTGGGTGTCGAGCAACGCGACCGTGGTGCGCGGAGAAGCCGGGTTGACCCTGGTCGATCCCGGCATCAATGGCGCGGATCTGGAGCAGCTCGCCGACGATGTCGACGGGCTCGGCCTGCCCATGGTCGCCGGGTTCTCCACCCACCCCCACTGGGATCATCTCCTGTGGCATGCCCGGTTCGGCGACGTGCCGCGCTACGCCACCGCCGCCAACGCCGAGCTCGCCGCTCAGGCTCGTGAGCGGGCCAAGGCCATGGCGGCCGAGAGCGCGACCGGCGTTCCCCTCGATCTCGTCGCCCTGCTCACCCCGTTGCCCACGGACGGGTCACCGGTGCCCGGCAAGATCATCGAGCATGGGGCGCACGCCATCGGCCACGCCGCGATCCTCCTCGCCGACCGTGGCGTCCTGATCGCCGGCGACATGCTCTCCGACGTCCTGATCCCGCTCTTCGACCCGCGCCGTACCGGCCAACTGGAGGCGTACGACGCGGCGCTCGACGTGCTGGGCGAGGCAGTCCGCCAGGTCGACGTCCTGATCCCCGGCCACGGCGCCGTGGCCAAGGGTCCCGAGGTGGCCGCCCGCATCGCCGCCGACCGTGCCTACGTCGACGCCTTGCGGCGCGGCGAGGACCCCGTCGACGCCCGTCTCGACCAGGACTGGCTCGCCGTCCCCCACCAGGCGAACGTCAAGCAGGCGCGGCCGTCAGCCGATTGAGCCGGTCTCGAGCCCGAGAATGCGGTTGCCTGCCGCTCCGACTGCGGGTACGCCGGACATGATCGGGAGGGAGACCGCATGACGCGCACGCTCTTCAGCGGTGGCTCGGTGTTCGACGGCACGGGCACCGCACCGGCCCCGGCCGACGTGGTGGTGGAGGACGGCCGGATCGTCGATGTCGGCACGGGGCTGGACGGCGACGAAGGTGTCGACTGCGCCGGCACCGTGCTGCTGCCGGGGATGTTCGACTGCCACGTGCACGTGACGATCTCGGACATCGGACTGCTGGCCCGGGTGCAGAAGCCGTTCTCGTACCAGTTCTACGAGGCGGCCCGGAACCTGCGCGCGACGCTCGGGCAGGGCATCACGACGGTGCGGGACGCGGCCGGCGCCGATCTGGGCATCAAGCAGGCGGTGGACGACGGCCTGATTCCCGGGCCGCGGATGCAGATCTCGATCGGGCTGATCAGCCCGACCGGCGGCCACGGCGACGCCTGGCATCCGTCCGGGCTGTGCGTGCCGCTGATGGTGCCGCACCCGGGCCGGCCGGACAGCACGGTCGACGGCCCGGACGAGATGCGCCGAGTGGCCAGGACTTTGCTGCGGGCCGGGGCGGACGTGCTCAAGGTGTGCACGACCGGCGGTGTGCTGTCGCCGAGGGACGACCCGCGCCACTCCCAGTTCACGCCGGCGGAACTGGACGTCCTGATCGCCGAGGCGACCATGCAGGGCCGCCCGGTGATGGCGCACGCCCAGGGCTCGGCCGGCATCAAGAACGCGGTACGGGCCGGCGTGCGGTCGATCGAGCACGGCATCTACCTCGACGACGAGGCGATCGAGCTGATGCTGAGCCACGGCACCTGGCTGGTGCCGACCCTCGTCGCCCCGGTGAACGTGCTGCGGGCGGCGGACGCCGGCGTGGACCTGCCGGCAGCGGTGGTCGCCAAGGCGCGTGACGTCGTGGTGGCGCACCGGGACTCGGTCCGCCGCGCCCACGCGGCCGGCGTCCGGATCGCGATGGGCACGGACAGCGGCGTGGGACCACACGGGACGAACCTGGAGGAACTGGCCCTGATGCGGGCCTGCGGCATGTCGCCGGCCGACGTCCTCGCGGCGACGACCTCCTCGGCGGCCCAACTGCTGGGCCTTGACGACCAACTGGGCCGCGTCGAGCCGGGCTGGCGCGCGGACCTCGTGGTGGTGAACGGTGATCCCTATGACTTCACGACACTGGCCTCGAACATCCGTGCAGTGTGGAAGGACGGGATCCGGGTGGTCTGACCGGTCGTGACCTACCGCCGTGACACCGCGACCTGGGTCTGCTTCGCCGCCCTGTTCGCCTTCGGGGCCGTCAACGCGCTGCTCGGTCCGGCGCTGCCGTACCTGCTCCAGACCGAGCAGATCTCGTACGTCGCCGGCGCGCTGCACCAGGTCGCCTTCGCCGTCGGCGGCATCGCCGCCGGCATCGTGGCCAGCCGGTGGACGGTGCCGAGACGGCTCGCGACCGTCGTCGGCCTCATCGGGGCGGCCGCCGCGGCGCTGCTACTCGGTTACGGCCAGGTGTTCGCGGCGACGCTCGTCGCGGCGCTGCTGCTGAGCGCGTTCGCCACCACGGCGCTGATCCGGATGTGGGCGCTGCTGTCGGACCTGCACCACGTGCACCGGGTGATCGCCATGACCGAGGGCGAGATCTCGGTCAGCCTCGCCGGCATCCTGACGCCCGCGGTGGTCAGTGCCTGCGCCGCCACCTGGTTGAGCTGGCGGTTCTCGTTCGCGCTGGTCGCCGTGGTGGTCGTGGCCGCCGCGGCGGCCATGGCGGCGATCAAGCTGCCGACGGCGGGGCCACCGCCGCGCGCCGCCGCCGGCCACCACCCGCCCAGCCGCACGCTCATGACCATCTTCGCGGTGGTGGGACTGGAGTTCACGCTCAGCTTCTGGGCCGCCAGCTACCTGCACGACGACGTCGGCATCGCCCAGGACACGTCAGTCGCCCTGGTCAGCGCCCTCTACGCGGCCAATCTCGTCGGACGACTGCTGGCCAGCCGGCTGGCGCGACGGCTGTCCACCGCCGTCGTGCTCCAGTTGTCCCTGGCCACCGCGCTGGTCGGCTCCCCCATCCTGCTCACGGCCACCAACGCCACCGTCGCGACCATCGGGCTCGCGGTGGCCGGCATCGGCATCGGCGGCACCTTCCCGCTCGCCTCGGCCCTGCACGTGAGCGCCAGCCATCGCACCGCCGACCAGGCCCTCGGCGAGATCCTCACGGTGGCCGGACTCGGCCAGATCGTCGGCCCGCTGGCCAGCGGCGCCCTCGCGCAGGCCGTCGGGCTCCGCCTGAGCCTGCTCGTGCTGCCCGCGCTGGTCCTGCTCGCCGCCGCGACCGTTGCCTGGCGTCGCGACACCAAGTAGGCCTCTTCACGCCGCACGGCGGCCAGGGACCCGCAAGAATCTCGCCGACCGGGTGTCGATCGGGGCGCGGGCCATTCGTGTAGGGGGTGAGAATCCACCCTCAAGGAGGCGCCAGCCATGAAGAAGTACCTGCTCAGCGTGTATCAGCCGGACGGCCCGATCCCGGCGCCGGAGGTGCTGGGGCCGATCATGACGGCGCTGACCGCGCTCAACGAGGAGATGCGGACGGCGGGGGCGTGGGTGTTCGACGGCGGGCTGTTCCCGCCGGAGACGGCGACGGTGATCCGCGTGCGCGACGGCGAGGTTGGCATGACGGACGGCCCGTACGTGGAGGGCAAGGAACACCTGGGCGGCTTCACGATCGTGCAGGCGGAGGACCTGGACGCGGCGCTGGAGTGGGGCCGCAGGCTGGCGGCGGCGACGACGTTGCCGATCGAGGTCCGACCGTTCCGATGACGGTCGAAGCGGTCTTCGCGGCGGAGTACGGGCGGGCGGTGTCGGTGCTGGTCCGGGTGTTCGGCGACATCGACATCGCGGAAGAGGCCGTGCAGGAGGCCTTCGCGACGGCGGTGCGCAAGTGGCCGGAGACGGGCCGGCCGCCGAGCCCGGCCGGCTGGATCATCACGACGGCCCGCAACGCCGCGATCGACCGGCTGCGGCGGGAGGCGTCCAGGCAGGACAAGCACGCACAGGCGGCGTTGGTGCACGCGGCCGACGAGCCGGCCGAGGAGGGACCCGTGCGGGACGAGCGGCTGCGGCTGATCTTCACGTGCTGTCACCCGGCGCTGGCCCCGGCGGCGCGGGTGGCGCTGACCCTGAGGCTGCTCGGCGGCCTCGCGACGCCGGAGATCGCCCGGGCCTTCCTGGTGCCGGAAAAGACCATGGCGCAACGGATCGTGCGGGCGAAGGCCAAGATCCGCGACGCGGGCATCCCCTACCGCGTGCCACGTGACGCCGACCTGCCGGACCGGCTGCGGGCGGTGCTCGCGGTGCTGTACCTGATCTTCACCGAGGGCCACACCGCGAGCTCCGGCGCCGAGCTGGTGCGGGACGACATGTGCACGGAGGCGATCCGGCTGGCCCGCGTGCTGGCCGAGCTGATGCCGGACGAGCCCGAGGTGTGGGGCCTGCTCGCGCTGATGCTGCTCGTGCACTCCCGCCGTGACGCCCGTACCACCGCGGCGGGCGACCTCGTGCTGCTCAAGGACCAGGACCGAGGACGCTGGGACGCCGCCCTCGTCACCGAAGGCCAGGCCATCGTGCGCCGGTGCCTCGGTTGGCGGCGGCCCGGGCCGTACCAGATCCAGGCCGCGATCAACGCCGTGCACAGCGATCCGCCGACCGACTGGGCCCAGATAGTGCAGCTCTACGACCAGCTCATGCACTTCACGCCCACGCCCGTCGTCGCACTGCACCGGGCGGTGGCCGTCGCCGAGGTGTCCGGACCCGCGACGGCGCTGGCCCTCGTCGACGACCTGGAACTGCCGTCGCACCACGTGTTCCACCTCGTACGGGCGGACCTGCTGCGGCGCCTGAACCGTGTGGACGAGGCGGCCGACGCCTATCGCCGGGCCATCGCCCTCACGGACAACGCGCCGGAGCGGGCATTCCTGACCCGCCGGCTCCAGGAGCTGTGCCCCTGACGATGGCGGCGTGGTCGGGTCATTCGGTGATCTCGGACAGGGCTTCGCGCCGTCGGCGGAGCACGGCCCACAGCGCCCAGCCGACGCCGATCACCAGCACCAGGCTGATCAGCCGGTACAGGATCACCCCGGCGACGGCGTCGTCGATCGGCGTGCCGCCGGCGGCCAGGCCCAGCGTCAGCGCCCCGTCCACGACGCCGAGGCCGCCGGGCACCAGCGGCACGCTGGCCGCGGCCATGCCGGCCGTGTACGCGACGAAGATCTGCGCGACCGACAGTCCCCGCGCGCCGGCGGCGAGGCAGCACAGGCCGAAGCACATGGCGTCCAGCAGCCAGTTCCCGGCGGCGAAGGCCATCGCCACCCGCAGGTCCCGCGTGGACATCCGGATCACCGACAGCTGCTCAACGGCGCCGCTGACCAACCGGGTGCCCCGCTCCACCGACCGCCCGGTGACCCGGGCGAAACCGGTCAACACCTTGCCGCACAACCAGAGCAGCCAGTTCGGGTGCTGCACGAAGGTGCGCAGGGCGACGGCGAGGCCGATCGCCACGATCACGTCGCCGACCAGCGCGAGCCAGCCGTGGCCGCCACGGGTCAGCACGCCGCCGACCGCGCCGATGAGGATCAGGGTGCCGGTGGACAGCGTGCCGCTGACCGCGACCGCCCAGGACGCCGCCGCCGGCGTCGCTCCGAACCGCCGCATCTGGGAGAAGTTGAACGCCGTCGAGAAGACAGGACCACCCGGAAGGGTGACGCTCAGAGAGTGGGCGGCGTAGGCGAGGGCGACCGCGCGCTGGATCGGCACCAGCGTTCCGGCGGCGCGCAGCAGGCGGCGCTGCATGCGGGCGAACAGGCCCATCGAGCCCAGGTCGGCCAGCACCGCGAGGCCGAGCAACGGCCAGTTCGGCGTCCGAAGGCGGGCGAGCGCGGAGACGAGAGCGGGCGCCCCGTACCAGATTTCCACGGCGAGCAACGCGAGCGCGAGACCGGTGGCGATGATCTTGATCCGGCGCACCGCGGTCATCCGGCGATGGTAGTTCGAGCCCGGCCCACCGGCCGGGCGACATCGCGGTGAAAGCGTCCTTCCTCCACTCCGAGTGGAGGAATGGTCCCTTCCGACCTACTCAGCTGGCGACGGCGTGGCGGACGAGCAGGGAGCCGGGGGTGCGGTCGTCGGGCAGCCCCAGCAGCTCCGCCAACACCTCGCCGGCGGCCCCGGCCGAACGCCAGATGATGCGGGACGGCGTCAGGAAGTTGGTCTCGTCACCGGGTATACGGGTGGCCACCACGTCGTCCTCGCCGCGCAGCCACACGACGTCGATGACGTTGTGGTGGGCGCGCACGCCGATCACGGCGACGACGTGGCCGTCGGGGTTGCGGGGGTGCATGAACCGGAAGCCGCGGCTGACCAGTTCGGCCAGGCGCAGATCGGTGGAGCTGGGTGCGGTCATCGGATTCGCCGTCCTCCGGGCGAGCAGCGGATCGGCCCGGGTAGCGGGGAGCTGAGCGCGCTCGGGCACCGGACAGCGGCCCCCAGGGGACACGCACCGTGGACGTCGGCCATGCTCCCCACCCTCCAGGCTTGCATTCGGGCTTGCAGCTGCACGTGCATCTGAGCGCGGCGTCACATTAGCACGATCACATGCACGTGCATCTGAGCGACGCGGAAGTTGGGCCGGTGGGGTGATCTTCCGCCCGAAAGCTAAAGGGCGTCCATGACTTCGCCCAGCGAACGGCGGCTGCGCTCGGGCGTCTCGGCGTCGACCATCAGCCGGTCGACGACCCGGCTGTACTGCTCGATCTCCTGCCGCTTGTCCAGATACAGCGCCCCGGTCAGGTGCTCGATGTAGACCAGGTTGGGCAGCTCGGGCTCGGCGAAGCGCAGCATTGTGAAGGAACCCTCGGCCGCGTACCCGCTCAGATCGAACGGAACCACCTGAATGGTGATGTTGGGCCGCTTGGTGAACTCGATCAGCCGCTTCAGCTGCGCCCGCATCACCTCCTTGCCGCCGATGGGCCGGTGCAGCACCGACTCGTCCAGCACCGCCCACAACCGCGGCGCGTTGGGCCTGGTCAGCAGCTCCTGCCGCTTCATCCGCAGCCGCACCCGCCGTTCGACGACGTCGCTGGCCGCCTCGGGCCGGCCCCGGGTGGCGATGGCCCGCGCGTAGTCCTCGGTCTGCAGCAGCCCCGGCACGAACTGCGACTCGTAGGTCTGGATGCGGGCCGCGGACTCCTCGAGCCCGACGTAGTCCTGGAACCAGTCGGGCATCAGGTCGGTGAAACGGTGCCACCACCCGGGCTCGTTGGACCGCTTGACCATCTCGAGGAAGACCTCGCGCTCGCCCGGATCGTCCACCCCGTACAGGGACAGAAGGTCGGCGACGTCGCGCTCCTTGAAGCTGACCCGCCCGAGCTCGAGCCGGCTGATCTTGGACTCGGAGCCGCGGATCGCGTAGCCGGCGTCGGCCCGGGTGATCTCCGCGGCCTCCCGCAGCCGGCGCAGCTGCGAGCCGAGCACGATCCGCCGCGCGGTCGGCCCTGCACCCTGATCAACCGAGCGGCCGTTACCACTTTCGGATGAATTGGTGGGGTCAATCGCGCCCATTCCGGCTCCTCCCTTACGCCTTCAGCACCCGGGTCCGCCCAGCTCGCCGGGCCCTCCCCCAGTGCTTCCATCAGGGGCTTTTGCCGGCGAACCCGACTACTCAACGTACACCGAGGCAGGCCGAGCCCGACAGCGCACCGCCGTTTACCGCAGTTGTCGGGCACCAATAGGCTTACCCGCTCGGTTGTCGGAACCACCCTGACGGTCTGCGAGGCGGAGATGCCCACTCCCAAAGCACCAGTGCACATCGACACGACCAAGGCCAGCATTGCTCGTGTCTACGACGCGTTCCTGAACGGCAAGGACAACTACGAGGTCGACCGGGAGGTGTTCCGGCGGGTGAAGTCGGTCGCCCCGGAGGCCGCGCTGCTCGCCATCGACAACCGGAACTTCCTGATCCGCGCGACCCGGTTCATCGCCAGCCAGACCGACATCACCCAGTACCTGGACTGCGGATCGGGCCTGCCGACGGCGGAGAACACGCACCAGGTGGCGCAGCGGCTCAACCCGGACTCCAAGGTCGTCTACGTGGACAACGACCCGGTGGTGATCGCGCACGGCCGCGCGCTGCTGGAGGAGAACGACCAGACCCACTTCAGCGCGGCCGACATCTTCGAGCCGGAGCAGGTGCTCCAGGACGAGGTGGTGCGCAAGTACATCGACTTCAACGAGCCGTTGGCCCTGTTCCACATGGGCACCATGCACCACTACACCGGCGACCGGGCGCAGGAGATCATGCAGACCTACGTCGACGCGCTGCCCTCGGGCTCGTACGTGGGGCTGAGCCACTTCTTCGACCCGGAGTCCGAGGAGTACAACGAGCTGGCCCGCCGCATGGAGGACATGTTCGTGCACAGCCCGATGGGCAGCGGCGTGTTCCGCACCCGGGCCCAGATCGAGGGGATGTTCCCGGGCCTGGAGATGGTGGAGCCGGGCGTGGTCGAGTGCGTGCGCTGGTGGCCGGACGGTCCGCAGATCAAGCCGATGGACCCGGTGCAGTACTGCATCGTCGGCGGCATCGGCCGCAAGCCGTAGGCATCACAACAGAGTGAGCTGCTCCTGGTCGACGCGGTGGGCAGGGGCCACCGCGTCGACCGGCAGCGCACCCGCCGGCCAGGTCGCGTCCTGGTCCGCGCCGGGCACGCCGGACGGAGCGTCCCTGGCGACCTTGGGCGCGAGACCGTGCTTGCGCACCAACGGTTCCACCAGGGCCGCGAGCCGGCGCCGATAAAGACGGTCCACATAACTGCCGTTGCCGTAGAGCTCGCGGTAGCCAGGGACCAATTGCGGGTGCTCCCGTTTCAGCCACCGCGCAAACCATTCTTTCGCGCCCGGCCGCAGGTGCAGCGCCAGCACGGTCACGCCGGTGGCGCCGGCCGCGGCGATCGCCGCGAGCAGGTCGTCCAACTGCTCGGCCGAGTCGGTCAGCCCGGGCAGCACCGGGGCGATGAAAACGCCGCACGGCAGGCCGGCGTCGGCCAGCCGCCGGACCAGCTCCAGCCGGGCCTGCGGGCTGGGCGTGCCGGGCTCCAGGGTGTGGTGGATCTCCTTGTCCAGCAAGGCGATCGACACACCCAGCCCGACCGGAACCCGCTTCGCCGCCTCGGCCAGCAGCGGAATGTCCCGGGACATGGTGGTGCCCTTGGTCAGGATCGAGAACGGGGTGCCGGTGTCGGCCAGCGCCTGGATGATGCCGGGCATGAGCCGGTAGCGGCCCTCGGCCCGCTGGTACGGGTCGGTGTTGGTGCCCATGGCCACGTGCTCGTGGGTCCAGCGCGGCGAGGAGAGCTTGGCCCGCAACAACTCCGCGGCGTTGACCTTGACCACGACCTGGCTGTCGAAGTCGTGCCCCGAGTCGAGATCCAGATAGGTGTGGGTGTTGCGGGCGAAGCAGTTGTGGCTGACGATCCCGTCGGCGATGAAGTCGCCGGTGCCGGTGGTGATGTCGTACAGGCCCTGCGATTCCAGGCGTTCGATCTTCGTCACGATCCGGTCCGCGGCCGGCACCAGCTCGCCGTCCACGGCCAGCCGGTCGGCGGTGGCCGGATCGACGGTCTGCCGGAACCGCAGCCGCTCCCCCAGGTCCGCGGCCAGCACCACGGCCCGGCGGTCCTCGGTCACGTGGTGGTCGAAGTGGAGTTCCTTCAACGCCAGGCAGATCGCGTCCAGCAGCCGGTGATCCCGGGTGAAGATCCTTGGCACGCCGTCGCGCACGCTGCCGCGGGCGTCGAAGATGCCGGCCAGCAACCCCTTGTGCCAGTCGAGGCCCGGCGCCAGCGGCAAATCCTCCGGCACCGCCGAGGTGCCGAGCGCGGACAGGTAGCGCTCGGTGCGGTCGATGCCCTCGGCCCCGGCCAGCGCCACCCGGAAGCCTTCCATGCCACCGCCCTGGACCATGCCACACAGGTAACCCCGTTGGTAGCCCTCAGTTTCCTCCGGCGGTAAGGCGAAACTCCCGGTGCCGACAAGGCGGACGCCGACCGTCAGATGTGGACGCATGGCGCCGACCACGTGCCGCCAGCCGTCGGCGGCGAGGAAGCGGTGGTCGCCGCTGGCCACGATCTCCGTGCCGTCGTGCAGGGTGATCCGGTAGGCGCGCTTGGTCGTGCGCCAGTGCGCCAACACCTTCGTGCGCACGTAGCGACGCTGCGCGCCGACCGACCGGGTACCGACGATGTCGTCGCCGACTTCGAGCCGGGCCAACGGTTTTGTGCCGCCGTCGGCCAGCAGGATCGGCGTGTCCCCGGCCAGGCAGTAGACGCAGGCGTGCGTGCAGCCGCGGTAGGGGTTGACGGTCCAGCTGAACGGCATGGGCGACCCGCCGGGCACCCGGTTGAGCACGCTCTTGGCCCGCACCTCGTGGAACACCACGCCGTTGAACTCCGGCGAGCGCACCGACCTGATGAGGCCGGACAGCCCCAGCAGCGCCGGTTCGTCGCGGTCGACCCGTTGCTCGTCCCATCGCACCCCAGCAGTCGAACACATGTTCGATCGCGCGTCAACCGAATCGGCGTTCGGAGCAACCGAACAGGTGGCAGCGGAGTCTGCACCGGCATGGAGAACGGCACCCGCGGCAAGGCCCGAGCGGGGACCAGTCAGGATGTGGTGATGAGCCACGGGCACGGTCACGGCCACGGGCCGGCGGTCCCGGCGTCGGCCCGGGTGCGCAGGCTGGTCATCGGCCTGCTGCTGCCGCTCGCCGCCCTGACGGTCGTCGGCGTCGTGCTGCTCTTCCCGTGGGGCGGGCACACGACCAACCCACAGGCGATGGTCACCGAGTACGGCGTGGTCACCAAGGTGGTGGCCAGCGACTGCGGCGGAGGTGGGGGCGGGGGCGGCAAGCAGTGCGAGGCCATCACCGTCCAGCTGGACAACCAGCAGACCATCACCGAGCCGATGCCGATCGAGCCGTCCACGCCGCGGTTCACCGTCGGCGACAAGGTCGTGCTCGGCTACAACGGCGCCGACCCCAGCGATCCCAGCTCGTACCAGCTGCTGGACTTCCAGCGCGGCTTCCCGTTGGCGCTGCTGGGCGTGCTGTTCGCGGCGGCGGTGCTGATCCTGGGGAAGATGCAGGGCCTGAAGGCGTTGGGCGCGCTGGTGCTCACCTTCGTGGTCATCGTCCTTTTTGTACTGCCGGCGATGACCGCCGGGAAGGACCCGCTCACCGTCGGCGTGGTCGGCGCCGCGGTGATCATGTTCATCGTGCTGTACCTGACCCACGGGCTGTCGGCGCGAACCTCGACCGCCGTGGTCGGCACCCTGGTCAGCCTGGGCCTGATCGGCGTGCTGGGCTGGCTGTTCTCCGTGGTCGCCGACCTGACCGGCCTCGACGAGGACACCGCGAACCTGATCTCCGTGCTGGGCCACGGCATCGACGCCCGCGGGCTGCTGCTGGCCGGCATCGTGATCGGCTCCGTCGGCGTGCTCGACGACGTCACCGTCACGCAGACCAGCGCCGTGTGGGAACTGCGGCGGGCCAACCCGAAGCTGGGCTGGCGCGAGCTGTACGCCGCCGGGCTGCGCATCGGCCGCGACCACATGTCCTCGTCGGTCAACACGCTCGTGATGGCCTACGCCGGCGCCGGCCTGCCGCTGCTGCTGGCCTACTCCGCGAGCGGCCGCGGCCTCACCGACCTGCTGACCGCCGAGACCGTCGCCCAGGAGCTGGTGCGGACCCTGGTCGGCAGCATCGGGCTGGTGGCGTCCGTGCCGATCACCACCTTGCTCGCGGCCATGATCGCCCGCCAGGAGCAGATCGACGAGCCCGAGGTGGCCGAGCCCGAGACCCCGGAGCCCGAGACCCCGAAGACCGCGAAGAAGCCGGAGCCGGAGCAGCCGGTGCGCCGCAAGCGCGTCAACCCGGACGACATGCCCACCGAACGCTTCGAGGGCGTGCGTCCGGTCCCCCAGAACCCACCCGGGGCCCAGCAGCACCAACCGACGCAAGCCCTGCGCCGGCCGCAACCGCGTCGGCAGCCGCCGCCCGAGCAGCCCACCCAGGTCGCACCCCGGCACGGGCAGCTGCCGCCTCCGCCGGCGCGACGGCAGCCGCCGGGTCAGGCCCGACGGCTGCCACCGCCGCCCGAGCTGCCGGGCGGCCACCCGTCCGCGCCGCCGGAGCTGCGGAACCGGCCGCTGCGGCCGCCGGACATCGACGCCGAGGACCAGCCCCGGCGTTGACCACCACGGATCACCTGCTGCCGAGCGGCCTTTCCTCCGGGTCGACGGTGTCGGCCTTGAGGTGGACGAACGAGGTGAAGCCGGCGGCCTCCAGCCGGCCCAGCTGCGCGCCGAACTTGCCGGAACGGGGCTGCACGGCCGCGGTCCGGCCGTCGGCCCGCACGGCGCGGGCCACCTCGAACACCTTCGCCAGCGCGGCGTCGGACTCGAACAGCACGGCGACGCTGTCCGCACGGGGCAGCTCGCCCAGCATGTCGACGATGCGCTCGAACCCGATGGAGAAGCCGCAGGCCGGCACGTCCTTGCCCAGCGAACGCCCGATCAGCTTGTCGTAGCGGCCGCCGCCGGCCAGCGAGTAGCTCACCGACGGGTGGCCGACCTCGAAGATCTGCCCGGTGTAGTAGCCCATGCCGCGGACCAGGGTCGGGTCGAACTCCCAGGTGAGCCCGGACAGCTCGTCCAGGCAGCCGGCGACGGTGCCCAGGTCGGCGACGACGTCGTCGGCCAGCGACGGGATGGTGTCCGACAGCGCGTCGGCGACCTTGTCGGCGGCCAGGCCGGTGAGGGCCTCGATCCGCTCCCGGGCGGCGTCCACGGCCTCGCCGGGCAGGCCGCGGCCGGTGAGCTCGGCCCGCACGCCGTCCCAGCCGATCTTGTCCAGCTTGTCCAGGCCGATGAAGAACCCGGACCAGGCCGACTCGTCCAGCCCGACGGCGGCGGCCAGGGCGGACAGGTAGCGCCGGTCCGACAGCCGCACGGTGGTGCCGCTCAGTCCGACGCCGGCCAGCGCCGCCGCGGTCGCCTCGATCAGCTCCACCTCGGCCAGCACCGACGCCTCGCCGATCATGTCGATGTCGCACTGGTAGAACTGCCGGTAGCGGCCCTTGGCCGGCCGCTCCGCCCGCCACACCGGCCCGAACTGGAAGGCCCGGAACGGCTGCCGCAGCGTCGCCTGGTTGTTGCCGTAGAACCGGGTCAGCGGCACCGTCAGGTCGAAGCGCAGCCCGAGGTCGACCAGCTCGGACAGCGGCGTGCCGGCCTCGACGGTGGGCGGCAGCCCGCGCCGCAGCACCTGGAACAGCAACTTCTCGTTCTCGCCGCCCTGGCCGCCGGTGAGCCGGCTGATGTCTTCCAGCGCCGGTGTCTCGATGCGCTGGTAGCCGAACCGGTGGTAGACGTCCGTGATCGTCGCGAGCACGTGGTCCCGGGTGGCCACGGCCGACGGGAGCAGGTCACGGGTGCCCCGGGCGGGGCTGTTGTCCATCTTCACGGTGTCGGTGTCCTCAGCGAGTTCGTCCGGATCGAGACGTTATGAGTCGAGCGTGGCCACGAAGCGGGTCACGGCGTCGGTCTGGATGCGTTGTGCCAGCTTGCCGCCCGGCACGGCGGCGGCCAACTGATATAGCGGCCGGCCGGGCAGGTCCTCGCCGCGGGCCTCGGCCCGCAGCTCGGCCACCAGCAGCTCGGCGAACACGAGCGGGCCGGGGTCGCCGGCGCCGGACAGCCCGTCGGCCAGTCGCCGCAGCGCCAGGATGCCCAGTTCGGTCCCGCCGACCGCGGGGTACGTGGCCAGCGCGACGTTGATCGTGCGGCCCTTGGGCGCGCCGGTGACCAGCAGGCCGATGGTGCGGTTGCCGCGCACGTCGGTGACCATCAGGTCCAGGTCGGTCAGGCCGTGCAGGTCGACGGTGCGCGTGCCCAGCGCCCGCACGGACACCCGCGAGCCGTCTAGCCACACCCGGCGCCGGGACTCCACGACGGCCAGCACGATGATCGGCACGGCGACCACGACGGCGGTGATCCCGCCGGCGACCAGCCCGCCGAGCAACGCCACCAGCTCGCCGATGACCAGCCCCAGCACCAGCGCGGCGGCCACCACGAAACGGGCGCGCCTGCGCACCATCGCCGGGTCCAGCAGGTCAAGCGGGATGCGCTCGGACACGCCTCACATCCCCCGTCGCGGCGCGGCGGGCCTGGTCCCGGAGACGTCACCGAGGCCGAGCAGGAACGGGTTGCCGGCACGCTCCCGCCCGATGGTTGTCGTGCCGCCGTGCCCGGGCAGCACCACGGTGTCGTCGGGCAGGGTCAACACCTTGTCCCGCAACGAGTCCAGCATCGCCGAGTGGTCGCCGCCGGGCAGGTCGGTGCGTCCGATCGAGCCGGCGAACAGGGTGTCGCCGGACAGCACCAGCCGGCCGCCCTCCTCGGTGCCGGCGCGGAACATCACCGAGCCGCCGGTGTGGCCCGGGGTGTGGTCCACCAGCAGTTGGAGCCCGGCCAGGTCCAGGGTCACGCCGTCGGACAGCTCGCGGACCTCGGCCGGCTCGCGCATCTCCAGGCGTCCGCCGAAGAACGCGGCGGTCTCGGCGCTCACGCCGCGCAGCGGGTCGGACAGCAGGCCGCGGTCGTCCGGGTGGATCCAGGCCGGCACGTCGTTGCCGTCGCACACCGGCGTGACGGAGAAGGCGTGATCGAAATGACCGTGCGTGAGCAGCACGGCGACCGGGGACAGCCGGTGCTTGCGCAGCGCGTCGGCGATCGGCTCGACCGCGTCCTGGCCGGGGTCGACGACAACACACGCCTCGCCGTCGCCGGCCGCGAGCAGGTAGCAGTTGGCCTGGAGGGCGCCGGTCGGGAACCCGACGACGAGCACGGGCGGAACCTCCATCTCCGGCGGCGGCGAACCCGCCAAGCCTACCGGGCGGGGACCACCACACAGCGGTCACACCCCGTCGTCCTACACTCGCGGCAGTCTTGTCAGCACGACCATGGGGAGAGCGCAGGTGCCGAGCAACGAACAGCGCCGCGAGGCCGCGAAGCGGAAGTTGGAGCGGCAGCTCGTTCGTCGAGCTCAGCGGGCCCGTCGCCGCCGCCTGACCAGCATTTCCGTGACCACGGTGGTGGTGCTGCTGGCCGCCGGTGGCATCTGGTGGGCGGTCGCCGCGAGCGGCACCAGCTCCTCGGACGCCGCGTCGCAGTCCTCGACGACACCGACCACGACGTCGAAGCCGCCGATCACCATCCCGACCGCGCTGGCCGCCGCGCCCAAGCGGCCCACCCCGCTGGGCGCCACGGTGAACTGCACGTACACCAAGGACGGCGACGCGGCGAAGGCCAACAACCTGCCCAACGGCTCGAACATCTCGGCCCAGGGCACCGTGTCGGTGACGTTGAAGACCAACGACGGCGACATCCCGCTGACGCTGGACCGGGCGCTCGCGCCGTGCGCGGTGAACAGCTTCGTGAGCCTGTCCACCCAGGGCTACTACGACAACACCAGCTGCCACCGGCTGAGCACGCAGGGCCTGCAGATGCTCCAGTGCGGCGACCCCAAGGGCGACGGCACCGGCGGTCCCGGCTACAAGTTCAACGACGAGGTGTGGGACTCGCTGAAGTACGGCCGCGGCTACCTGGCCATGGCCAATTCGGGCCCGAACACCAACGGCAGCCAGTTCTTCCTGGTCTACGGCGACGCGCAGCTGCAGCCCAGCTACACCGTCTTCGGCACCATCTCCGAGGCCGGCCTCAAGGTGATCGACGACATCGCCAAGGCCGGCGACGACGGCGCCTTCGACAGCAGCGCCGGCGGCGGCCACCCGAACAAGAAGGTGACCATCACCAAGTCCCAGGTCGCGGCCTGACCCTCAGCACCACGAAGCGGGGCCGACTCCCACCGGAGTCGGCCCC
>DASWRQ010000234.1:0-1942 GCA_036403095.1 Kutzneria sp.
CAGAGGTTGGTGCCGGTGGAGCCGCCGACGCGGCGGCCGAGCAGCTCCCGCACGAAGCGGATGGTGGCGATGGAGGCGGCGTCGGGCACCTTGATCATGTGGTCGATGACGTCGCCGACGAAGGACGGCTCGACGCGCGGCCGGCCGATGCCTTCGATGCGGGAGCCCTTGCAGCCGGTCAAGGTCGGCGACACGGACTGCCAGGCGTCGAAGAAGACCGAGTGCTCGGGGTCGACGACGGCAAGGCGGGTGCACAGCCGCCGGTACCGGACGTAGCGGCCGATGGTGGCGCTGGTGCCGCCGGTGCCGGCCCCGACGACCACCCAGGCCGGCTCGGGATGCTGCTCGGAAGCCATCTGGTCGAAGATGGACTCGGCGATGTTGTTGTTGCCCCGCCAGTCGGTGGCCCGCTCGGCGTGGGTGAACTGGTCCATGAAGTGACCGCCGAGCTCGCCGGCCAGCCGCCGCGACTCGTCGTAGATGGCGCTGGGCTCGTCGACGAAGTGGCAGGTGCCGCCCTGGCGTTCGATCAGGGCGATCTTCTCGCGGCTGGTCGACCGGGGCATCACGGCGATGAACGGCAGCCCGAGCAGCCGGGCGAAGTAGGCCTCGGACACGGCGGTCGAACCGGACGAAGCCTCGATCACCGGTGTGCCCTTGGTCACCCAGCCGTTGCAGATCGAGTACAGGAACAGGGACCGGGCGAGGCGGTGCTTGAGAGAACCGGTCGGATGAGTTGACTCATCCTTGAGATAGAGGTCCACACCCCACTCCCGCGGCAGCGGGAAGGTCAGCAGGTGCGTGTCGGCGCTGCGGTTGGCGTCGGCCTCGATGATGCGGACGGCCTCGCGGACCCAACACCGGGTGGCGTCGGCGCTCATTCCCGCGCCTCGCCGCGCAGCTCGGCGCGCATCTTGAGGCGCTCGGCGCGGCGCTCGGTAAGCGCGGCGGCGATGCGCGCGTTCAGGCCGCGCAGCAGCACCATGGACAGCGGCCAGGCCAGCACGAGCCCGACCGCGATGGCGATGAGCAGCGGCACATGGGCGAGCGTGAGCAGGAACGCGATGACCGCGAGCAGCCCGACCCGGGCCGCCGTGTACAGCGCGATGTCACGGCCGAAAGTGCTGGTCTCCACGGCTGTCCAGGTTACTCGGCCCGGGCGCCGAGCTCCTCCGGGCTGTTGGGCCGGCCCTCGAACCGGGTGGACAGCACGACGGTGGTGTTGGTCCGGGCAACGCCGTCGATCTTGCGCAGCCGGCGCAGGGCCCGCTCCAGGTCGTCGACGGTGGCGACCCGCACCTTGACCACGAACGCCTCGTCGCCGGCCACCGCGTAGCAGGACTCCACCTCGGGCAGCCGGGCCAGCGCGGCCGCCACCTCGTCGTCGTCGCCGGTGTCGGACACGTGGATGCCGACCAGCGAGGTCACGTCCAGGCCGACCAGCCGGGGGTCGACGACCGCGTGGTAGCCGGTGATCACACCGGAGGACTCCAGCTTGCCGACCCGCTCGTGCACCGCCGACGCGGACAGGCCGACCTGCCGCCCGAGGTCGGCATAGGTGGCCCGGCCGTTGGTGCGCAGGGCGGCGATGATCTGACGATCCAGGGCGTCCATTTGGAGATCCTAGGACTGTGCTTGTTGGCGCCGCCTCCGGCAGCGCGGCTCGGCCGCTCGTGACCGGCGCCTTCCCTGGCCGGATTTAACCCGCCGCGTCGGCGTAAGTGGTGGGGCGTGTTGGTTGCGGCGGGTGAAATCCGGCTACGGTCCAGGCACCGGCGCGGCCTCGCGATCGAGGGCGAGGCATCAACGCCATTTTCCGACGACGGTCCAGGCATCGGGGCGCCCTCGCAGTTGCTGGACTTCACCGGCTCCAGACCGGGGGCAGCGTAGAACGGCTGCCTAGAGGTGCACGGCCGGCGCATCGCTGTGGGGTCCGCCTGTG
>DASWRQ010000235.1:0-6782 GCA_036403095.1 Kutzneria sp.
TGCTTGGCCCGGTCGATGGTGGCGGTCATCGGTTGGAAACCCCCTCGGCGGTGGCGGCCAGCATCAGCGAGTGCGCGCCGGTGGACAGTTGCATGGTCTGGTTGTGGTCCTGCCCCGCGGTGTCACGCCAGTTCAGCGTCACCGTCACCGGGCCGGTGTAGTTGGCCAGTCCGAAGTGGACGTCGAAGCTGCGGTAGCCGGCGTGCCCGCCGCCGCCGTCGAGCTGGGAGATCTGCTTGGCCCCGTCCGGCGTGCTCACCGTGACCGTGGTGCCGTAGGCCGGCGCGCCGACGTTGCCAAGGCCGGTGGCGGCGTCGCCGCCGTTGGCCGGCCGGAACAGGTGCAGGTCGAGGTAGCCGCCCCGGTTCGGGGACTGGTTGGCGTAGAAGGCCGGCGGGCCCCACTGGCGGGCCACGGCGAAGTCGAGCGTGCCGGTGCCGGTGGTGTCGCCGGTGGCGATCGACCGGGTCGGGATCTGCGCGGTGATGCCGATCTGCTTGCTGATGTTGACGTACTTGCCGTCCGGGCCCTTGGCGTAGAAGGCCAGCACCTGGTCGCCGGCGATGTCGTCGCCCGGCCTGACGTTGGGCCACATGGCCGGGTTGGACAGCAGGTCGTCGTTGGTCATGGCCATTTCCTGCAACCAGTTCCACCGGTCGGTGTCGCCCTTGACGAAGCCGTCGGCCTGGATCACCGACTGCACGCCGTTGTTGAGGAAGTCGCCCATCTTCACGTCCCAGCACCAGCCGGTCCAGGCCAGGCCGTACTGCTGGGCCTCCTGGGTGAACGGCGCGATCCCGTTGTCCAGGTACTGCTTCATGTCGGCGTTGTCCTTGGCCTGGTTGACCCAGACGAAGTTGCTCTCCTGCAGGCCCCACTGCGTGGTGATGTTGCTGACCACCATGCCGTACTGGCCGCTGTGGTTGAGGTCGGCGAAGTCGACACCCATGCCCTTGAACGAGCCCTTGCCGAGCACGAAGGACTTGGGCGTGGTCGGCGTGCGCTGGCCGACCGCCTCGGTGAACCGGATGTGCCCCGGCGTCGACACGTTGTGCATCAGGTGGCCGTGGCCGAAGTCGTTGGCGATGTACAGCTCGGGCAGCCCGTTGCCGGTCAGGTCGGCCTGCGACACCGCCAGCGTCCACCCGGTCGACGTGTCGTACGGGAGCGCGTCGCGGTCCTCGACGTAGCCGGCCGTCGGCTGGTCGCCGGCGGTCGCGTTGTACCAGCGCAGCACGTGGTCGCCGCCGCCGTTGACCGCGCTGGACAGCGAGTTGTTCATCACGACGTTGGCCTGGCCGTGCGGGTCGAGCACGTCGGAGTCGGGGAAGTAGTTGCCCACGAAGACATCCGGGTGCCCGGTGCCGTCGTAGTCGCCGACCGCGACGGTGTCGGTGTTCCAACGCGGGCCGTGGTAGCGGCCGTCCACCGACACCTGCGGCACCAGCTCGACCGGGTGGTAGGCCGAGTTGGCCGGGGTCGTCGCGCCGGCCTTGGCCAGGAACAGGATCGGCGTGCGGCCCCAGAAGCTGACCAGCAGGTCCATCCGGCCGTCGCCGTTGTAGTCGCCCGGCGTGCAGCCGGTCGGCGCCATGGCGTCGTCCATCGGCAGCGTCGGCGCGGCGGTGAGCACGAACGGCGGGAACTGGTCGGCCGCCGGCGCGGTCGGCGTGTAGGTGACGACCACGTCGTTGGTTCGGGTGTCCACGAAGCACATCGAGTCGGCCTTGCCGTGGCCGGTCAGGTCGTTGATGGCGATGCCGGCGCCGACCGACGAGATCCACGACACGATGTGGTCGTAGGCCGGGTTCACCTGGCGGTAGGTGTTCATCTTCTGGCTGTCGTACCCGGGCGGCAGCGCGATCGGCAGCTCGGTGAACTTGTAGGCGTCGGCCACCCGCGCGGGCTCGGCCGTGGCGACCTGCCCCTGGGTGACGACGCCGACGCCGATCAGCAAGGCGATCGCCGCTATTCCGGGAACCAGCCTGCGAAGGCGTTCACGGGGTCCTGCCATTAGCTCAACCTCCGGCCGATTGTCCGCGCAAGACGGATAAAGGTGTTATGAAATCGGAGAAAATGTCGCTTTTCGGCACACCGCGGCCCGAATTCCGCCGGCGGCGGTTATGCGCCGGTGTGCCCCCTACCAGCAGCATGCCGCACCCGGCCGGAAGTTGTTTCTTTTTGATTGCCCGACTCAGTCGAGCCGAAAGCGGGCGGACCTGGCCGCGGCGAATGCCGACCAGGACGCCAGCTCCACCACGGCCCGGTCGTCGCCGTGCAGCGCCGCGATGTCCGGCTCGGTCACCTGGTACGGGGCGAAGGCGGTCAGCAGGGCCAGCCGGCCGGCCGGCTGATCGGCCACGGCCAACTCCGCCACCAGCGGAGTCAGCCAGGCCCGGGACAGGCCGGGCGGCGTGCCGTCGTGCCCGACCAGTTCGGCCAGCAGCAGCGCCCGCACGTCCGCCGGCACCGACCGCTCCCCCGCCGCGCCGAAGGCCGCCGCGGCCCGGGCGAACGCGGCGGCGATCGTCGGATTTCCCTTGGCCCACACCAAGTCCGCCGGCAGTTCGGCGTCGGGCAGCAGGTCGAGCGACTGGCCAGGGGCGTGTCGGCGCCGGGCCCAGCCGCTCATGATCCGGCCGAGCACGGCCGTGCCGGCCGCCGGGGCCGCCGCCGGCAGCGGGCTGTCCGGCAGGAACACGCTGACCATCCGGTTGAGGTAGTGGAACGTCACGGCTACACCGGCCAGCTCGGGCCGCCGATCGGCCGGAAAGGACATCGGCCCCCGGCCTTCCGCCCACGCGACGAGTCGCTCGTCGGGGCGCCGGCGCAGCGCCCGCGCGGTGGCGCCGTGCACGGCGACGCAGTACGGGCAGGCGTTGGCGCGCGACACCGCCTCGGCGACGGTCTCGCGCGTCACACGGTCGCTCAGGCCGTCCGCGACCAGCGCCTCGCGCAGCATCAGCCAGGCGGCGGCGAGCACGGTCGGCGCCGGCGAATGCAGCGCGACCGGCGGCGCCAGCATGCCGAAGTCCCGCTCCACCTGCCGATAGACCGCGCCGACCAACCCACGGGCGGCGGCCGCCCGCACCGGGGTGACGTGCCGGACCTGGTTGACCGATCGCCGCAGGGCTCGTTTCAGCATGGCGTCGCTCAGTCGGGCAGCAGGTGCGGCTGCAGCCGGTCGACGGCGGCGCGGCTGGAGGTCGCGCCCTCCGGCGTCGGCGCGCCGTAGCTGACGTCGACGCCGCGCTCCCGCAGCGCCCCGACGATGCCCGGGACGGCCCGCTCGGCCAGGGCGGCGATGGTCATCGCCGGGTTCACGGTGAGCGCGCACGGCACGGCCGAGCCGTCGGTGACGAAGATGCCGGGATGGCCGCGCAGCTCGTGCCGGTCGTCCAGGGCCGAGGTCGCCGGGTCGTCACCGATCCGGCAGGACGCCAGCGGGTGCACGGTGTAGGCGCCGACGAGGTCGTTGGTCCACGGCATCACCTTGGACAGCCCGTCCCGCTCCATGATCCGCTTGACCTCGGCGTCGGTGATCTCCCAGCCGTGCCGGGTGTTCGGCGTCGGGTCGTAGGACAGCGAGCCGAGGCCGAACATCTGCTGGGACACCCGGTAGGAGTTGCCGGTCGGCGGCGGCGGCCCGAACACGCCCTCGTTGTCGTCCTCGATCATCGTGAAGATGGTCAGCCAGGACTGCCACCGCGCCATCATCGCCTTCTTCTCCGGGCCGAACCAGGTCGGGCCGGTGGCATCGGGCACCTGGGCCAAGATCGTGCCCAGCCCCGGCGGGAAGTACAGCTGCTCCAGGGAATACCGGTCGTACTCCGGCTTGGACCCGTCCAGGTCGTCCCAGGTGGCGACGCAGGGGCCCTTGCCGATCTGGCCGGCCCGGAACGGCACACCGTCCGAACGGGACAGTCCGAGCAGCTCGCGCACCTTGTCCTCGTCCAGGATCGCGGTGTTGAGCCGTTCCCCGTTGCCGGAGAAGTAACGCCCGACCGCGGCCGGCATCGGGCCCAGCTCGGCGGCCGACCGCATCAGGATGGACGGCGTCGCACCGGCCCCGGCCGCCACGATCACGATCTTGGCGTCGATCGCGCCGGTCTCGTGGTGCACCCGGTAGTCCACGTCGTCGAGCACGCTGAAGTGCACCCGGTAGCCGCCGTCGTCGGTGCGGACGATCTTCTGCACCTCGTGCAGCGGCCGGATCCGCGCGCCGTGGGCCAGGGCCGCCGGCAGGTAGTTGAGCAGCAGCGACTTCTTCGCGTCGTACTTGCAGCCGGACATCATCCAGTTGCAGTTGACGCACTCGTCGGAGTCGACGCAGGTCGGCACCGGATTGGCGGTGCGGCCGGCGGCGGCGCAGGCCGCGCCGAACACGCCGCCGGCGTAGGGCACCGTGTTCCAGTCGCCCTTGCTCACCTGGAGGGACTCCTCGACCCGGTCGTACCACGGGTCGAGGGTCGGGCGGCTCAGCGCGGCCGGCCACATGCGGCGGCCGATGCTTCCCTTGCGCTCGAACACGAAGCTCGGCACGCGGGGCATGGCGGCGAAGTAGACCACGCTGCCGCCGCCGACGCAGTTGCCGCCGAGCACGCTCATGCCGTTGCCGACGGTGAAGTCGAAGATCCGCGTGGTCGAGGAGCCGAGCATGAAGTCCTGGTCGAACTCGTCGGCGGTCAGCCACGGCCCGCGTTCCAGCACGGTGACCCGCGCGCCGCCGGCGGCCAGGTGGTAGGCGGCGATGGCGCCGCCGAAGCCGCTGCCGATCACGACGACGTCGGTGTTGTCCACTGCGGTCATGCCGGGCTCCCTGACGGGGTCGTCGCCGGGTGCGGCGAGGCCAGCTGGCGACGGTAGGAGTACTCGGAGAAGCGCCACAGGCCGTCGGCGTCCGGCCGGCGGAAACCCAGGTGCAGCAGGCCGGGATGGCCCGTCTCGAACGCCTTGGCCGTGCTCATGTGCGCGCCGGTGTCGAAGGCCATGTTGCTGAACATGGCCAGGTTGACCCACATCTGCTTCTCCGGGTGGCCCGGCCGGCAGAGCATGGACACCACGCCGACGCGGTGCTCGTAGGACAGCGCCACGAACGGCGGCACGGTCGGGTCGAGTTCGAGGCCGTGCTCCTCGGCGTAGGCGAGCACGTGCTTGTCCAGCACGCCGGCGAGATCGCCCAGCACGCCGGCCAGCCCGCCGGCCTCGGTCTGGAGGATGTCCAGCGCGCCGGCCGCGACCGCGCCGCCGCCGGCGGCCACGCCGGCGATGGCCCGGTCGTCCGGCCCGCGCTTCTCGCCGGGGATGATCGTGTCGGCGTACGCCTCCAGCGTCATCGTCTGCTCATCGGTGAGACTCATCGCGCTCCGTTCTCGTGGCTGGGGTCCGTCACGCCGGACGCACGGCGTGCACGGTCATCGGCAGGCCGCCGCGCACGCGCAGCGACAACATCGGCTCGGGCACCGCCGTCCGGCCAGGCACCGAGGACAGCCGCAGCTCGCGGGCCACCATGGCCAGCACGAAAACGGCTTCCATCATGCCGAGATTGCTGCCGACACAGACCCGGGGCCCGGCGCCGAACGGGATGTAGGCGTAGCGGTGCCGGTTGGGCTGCCCGGACGGGGCGAACCGGTCGGGATCGAACGTCTCGGCATTGAGCCAGAAGGCCGGGTGCCGGTGCAGCGTGTACGGGCAGACCAGGACGTCCGCGCCGGCCGGCACCGCGTAGCCGCCGATCTCGTCGGCGGCCTGCGCCTGCCGGGTGAGGATCCACACCGGCGGGTACAGCCGCATCGTCTCCTCGACGACCTGGTTGGTGTAGCGCAGCTTCGTGAGGTCGGCGAACTCCGGCCGCCGGTCGCCCAGCACTTCGACGGCCTCGGCGCGCAGCCGCTCTCCGACCTCGGGATGCTCGGCCAGCAGGTGGAACGCCCAGCTGAGGGTGCTCGCCGTGGTCTCGTGCCCGGCCAGCAGCAGCGTGACGAGCTCGTCCCGGCGTCGCTGCTGGGCCAGCCGCTGGCCGCGCTCGGCGCCGGTCGACTCGATCAGCCGGGTCAGCACGTCGTCGCCGTCGGTCGGATTGGCCCGGCGGAACGTGATCAGCTCCTCGACCACGCGTTCCAGGTGCCGGCGGGCCTTGCGGAACCGCAGCTGCTTGGGCAGCGGCACCCAGGTCGGCACCATGCTCAGCGACACCATCTCGAACATGGCCTGGTCCTGGACGGCCTCGAAGGAGTGGCCGATCGACTCGAAGCCGCCGAGATCGGCGTCCAACAGGGTGCGGCCGAGCACGCCCAGGGTCAGCCCGGTCATCTCCTGGGTCACGTCGATCGCCCGGCCGGTGTCGGCGTGCGCGCGGAGCCGGGCCACCAGCGTCGCGGCCTCCTCGGCGATCACGTCGGCCTGCCCGGCGATCCGCCGCGCCTGGAACACCGGCTGGATCGTCTTGCGCTGGGCCCGCCACACCTCGCCCTCGCTGGTCAGCAGGCCGTCGCCGAGCGCGCGCTTGGCCTGCACCAGGCCGATTCCCTTGTGGTAGTTGGCCGCGTTGTCGGCCAGCACGTGCTTGGCGTGGTCGGGGTGGTTGAAGATGTAGAGCGTCTTGGGCCCCATCGAAACCTTGACCGCGTCGCCGTACTCGGCGGCGGCCGAGCTCATCAGCCCGAGACGGTCCCGCACCAGCCGCATCAGCAGCGCGGGCGCGCTCCGCAGCGGCGGGCCGGGCGGGGTGCGGGCGCCGGCCGTGCCCTGTACGAGAGTCATGACAGGCCCCGCGCCACGGC
>DASWRQ010000236.1:0-16415 GCA_036403095.1 Kutzneria sp.
CGACCACTTCACGCCCGGCATCGGCGTGGACCCGTCCAGTTCCGGCGGCACGGCCCGACTCGGCATCGCGTACTACTACTATCCGCAGGCCAACTGCACCGACACCACGTGTCAGCTCAACGCGGCGTTCGTGTCCTCGGCCGACGGCGGCAGCACCTGGTCGGCGCCGACGCAGCTGGCCGGGCCGATGACGTTGGCCTGGCTGCCCAACACCTCACAGGGCCGCATGTTCGGCGACTACATCTCCACATCGGTGCTGGCCGGGGGCAATGCCGTCACGGTCATCCCGGTCGGCCACGCGCCCAGCGGCTCGACCTTCGACCTCGGCATGTACGCGCCGGTCGGCGGCCTGCCCATCGGCGGCGTCGGCGGCAACACCGTGACGGTGACCAACCCGGGCAACCAGACCGGCGCCGTGGGCACCGCCGCGTCGCTGCAGATCACCGCCACCGACTCGGCTTCCGGACAGACCCTGACCTAGCCGCCACCGGCTGCCGGCCGTCCTGTCCATCAACTCGGGCGCCGGCTTGATCTCCGGCACGCCGACAACCGCCGGCACGAGCACGGTCACCGTGACCGCCAGCGACACCACCGGCGCGGCCGGAAATGCCGCCTTCAGCTGGACGATCAGCCCCGTCGGCGGCGGATGTCCCGCTCCTGGCCAGAAACTCGGCAACCCCGGCTTCGAGACCGGCTCCGCGCCGTGGACCGCGACCAGCGGCGTGATCGGCCAGAACGGGCCGAACCAGCCCGCGCACACCGGCACTCGGGATGCGTGGCTGGACGGCTACGGCAGTACCCACACCGACACCTTGACGCAGTCGGTGACGATTCCGGCCGGCTGCCGGGCCAGCCTGTCGTTCTGGCTGCACATCGACACGGCCGAGACCACGACCACCACCCAGGTCGACAAGCTGACCGTGAAGGCCGGCACGACGACACTGGCCACACTGTCCAATTTGGACAAGAACACCGGCTACGCGCAGAAGACGTTCGATGTCTCGGCGCTGGCCGGGCAGACGGTGACGATCAGCTTCGCCGGCACCGAGAACAGCTCGCGGCAGACCTCGTTCGTCGTCGACGACGCGGCGCTGACGCTCAGCTGAACCGTTGTGGCACAAGATAGAAGGACGGGCGGCGGTGGGCTGGGGGTACACATCGCCGCCCGTCCGCTGTGCGGCGCCGGTGGGAGGTCCTGCGCCGCAAGCTTGTGGGGCTCAATGGCCCGGATGCGTGGTGGGTGGTCCCGTGGGATGATCCGGGCCGTGCTCGGGGTGAGTGCTCGGCGGGCCGTGACCCTGACCGCCGTGATCTTTCTCCTTGGTCGTCGTCGGCGTGGCCGAGCCCTTCCCTTGTTGGCCGGCAAGTAGATCGGCGCAGTAGGCGTCGACCCGGTCCTGCCCGCCGGCTGCCGTGATCAGCGCGGAGAACGCCGGATTGTCCAGGGCTTTGCCGTGTTCCGAGCCGGTGCCGGCCGTGAAAGCGTTGCACAGACCGGCCATGGACGGGGACGGCGTGCCCGACGACGGTGCGGTGTCACCGTTGTCGTCACGGCGTTCGGTCGTCGTCGGGTGGGTCGTCGGCGGTGGGGCGACCGCCGACGAGGTGGGATCGCTGGAGCTGGGTGGTGCGACGTGGGAATCCCCGCCCAGCGGTCCCGGCAGGTAGCCGATGGCGGCGGCCGTGGCGACGCCGCCGATGGCGACGGCCAGTACGGCGACGACGGCCGCGAGCTTGGCGCTGAACAACTTCGCCAGCAACGGTCTCCGGGGCTGCGCTGCGTTGGTGAGACGAGCGGCGCGGAATGCCGCGACCGCAGCGTGTTCACCCGCGAGTTCGCTGTCACGAGCGGGCGCGGCCGCGACAGCGAGCAGGTCGTGCAGCGGGTGCCCGCCCGCGGCCGGCGCACCGTCGAGCATTTGCTCAGCGGTGCGCCGGTCTGGGCGGCGGTGGTGCGTGCTCATCTCACCTCCTTCAGCGTCGGCGTGGCAATTTGTGTCACACCCCGACCTGACCTGCGGTTTTCCGGTATCAGGTCGGCCAGTGTGCGCAGTCCCCGATGGGCCGCCATGCGCACGGCGCCGGCCCGCTTGCCGAGGACCTTGGCCGCTGCGGCGGCGTCGAGCCCCATGACCGCACGGAGCAGGACCGCTTCGGCCTGGTCACGGGGCAGTTTCGCGATCAACGCCAGCGCCGCGTCGGTGTCGATCGCGTCCACCGCCGACGCGGCGGTGTCATCGCGGGCCGGCACCTCGGCCAACTGCTCGTCGGTGGCCGCGCTGACCGGGCGTCTTCGCTGGTGGCGTAGCTGATCCATGGCTCGGTTGCGGGCGATCGTCGCGGCCCAGCCGCGGAATCCGTCCTCGTCGCCCTTGAAGTTCGACAGGTCCCGCGCGATGTGCAGCCACGCCTCCGACGCGACGTCCTCGGCGTCCTCTCCGACCAGGACACGGAGGTAGCGCAGCAGGCCGGGCTGAACCGCGCGGTACAGCACCCGGAACGCGTTCTCGTCGCCGTCCTCCCGCGCCGCGCGCAACGCCGCTGACACCTCTCCGGGTTGCTCCGACACCAACGCCTCACCACCTTTCCGCCCGCGACATCATGGTCCATGCGGCGCCGCAGCGGAACCACTGCGGGGTGCGGTGGTCACAAGCCATGCCATCTAACGAAAAGCTAACGACACTGTCCATTGGGGAGCGAGCGGCGCATGATGCCGCGGCAAAGCCTTCCGCCGTTTCCTGGAGTCCCCCATGGTCAAATCCGGTCTGCTCAGAGCCGTCACCGCGGTGCTGCTCACTGTCGGCGCCACATTCGCGGCGTCGGGTGTGGCCGCCGCGGCGACGGGCACCCCGCCCCCGGCCGGGGACGATCGGGCGGTCGTCCACTCGGGCAACGCCGTCACCTGTGAGCAGGCCCACCTCGCCGGCGGCCTCATCCAGGTCACCGCGACTGTGGACGCCAACACTTACGTCACCGTGACCGGTGTTCCCGGCGGCACCACCGTCACCGGCATCGTCGTGAAGGGCAGCGACGCCTACAACGTTTACCTGCCCGGCGCGCTCGGCGCCTTGCCGTGGAAGAATCTGCACTCGCCGATCGCCGGCAACAGCGGCAAGCCCGCCACGATCAGCCACTGGTTCGCCTGTGGCACCGAGACGACCTCGTCGACCACCAAGCCCACGAGTTCCTCCAGCAGCACGAGTTCTACCAGCACCACCAGTGAGACGACCACGACCACGTCGTCGACCACCACCACGACTTCCCCCGTGACCACCACCACGACCGCCGTGGCCGCGGCGACCACGACCACCACCTCCGTCGGCACCGCCCCGCTCGCCTTCACCGGCTTCAGCGGCGGCTGGCTGGTCATCCTCGCCGCCATCCTGCTGCTCGGTGGCGCCGCCCTCATCGCCATTCCCAAGCTCCGCGCTCGCCGTCACTGATCGTTCGACAGGCCCGGCGGCAAATGCTCGATGCCGCCGGACTTTCGCTCGTTCCGAGTGAAGCTCGCATATGTGCGATGACCCTGCTGTCGGGTACGCGGCGCGTGCTGGCATCCTTACCGCAGGCGGTGTGCGAGGGGGGAACGTCATGGCTCGATTGGTGTCGTCGGTCGACACGTCCGTAGAGGTGGAGTTCCATCAGTTCCTGGTGCAGGACCACGACGGGCCTGATGCGGCGGTGGCGGTCGAGCCGATGCCGTGGGAGGACAACATCGTTGTCGGTGGCGTCGGCGGTCTGCGGATCTACAGCTCCGCCACTGACCACTCGCCGAGCGTGCGACTCGAGCTCTGGGACGAGCGTGCGCCGGATGGCCTGCCGGGTTGGCAGTTCGGCGGCGAGGCCCGGTTTTCCGTGGTCGGCCAACGGCTGAGAATGTGGTCGCTGATGGGGGTGCACGTCGATGAGGATCTTCTGTTGCCGGCTGTCGGTGACTACGCCGCCGTCGTGTACCAACAGGGGCGCGAGGCCGCCGAGCGGCTGGAGGAGGCCACGTTTGTGAGTGGCGTCGAGCGTTGGGTGATCCAGATCTGGCCCGCCAGCGCCGGATAGCGGCGCAAATTCGGATCCAACTGACCAGTTTCACGGATGAGTCCAGGAGTGGCTGCGCTACGTGGGCGTGGCCTGGAGGAGGACGGCCGCACTTCTGGGTGGCCCCTTGGCAGGGCTAGGCGCCCTGGTCAATAATTAGGAAACTTTCCTAACCGTGGGCCAGCCGCCAGCCCTGCACTGGAGGACGCATGCGTGTTGCAGCAGCGGCCATGGCCGTGATCGCGTCGGTGAGCTTGGCGGTGCCGGCGGCGGCCGCGACGACAACGGCTCAGATCCGGGTGGACCAGGTCGGCTACGCGACCGGGGAGACCAAGGCGGCGTATCTGATGGGGACGACGGTGAACGCCGGGGCGGCGTTCACCGTCACCGACGCCGCGGGCAGGTCGGTGCTGACGGGCAAGGTGGGTGCCAGCACCGGGAAGTGGAGCACGGCCTACAGCGCCGTCTACCCGATCGACATCTCGCCGCTCAAGACCGCCGGCACGTACCAGATCAAGGTCGGTGGCACGACGTCACCGACCTTCAAGGTGGACACCGCGAACGCGCTGTTCGCCCCGCTGGCCGACGACACGGTGACGTTCTTCCAGATGCAGCGGGACGGCGCGGACGTCATCCCGGGCATCATGGACCGCAAGCCGAGTCACCTCACGGACCGCACGGCCGCCGTTTACGAGGTGCCGAAGTTCGACGACGAGACGATCACCAGCAAGATGACCAAGACCGGCACGACGATCGACGCGGCGGGCGGGTGGTTCGACGCGGGCGACTTCCTCAAGTTCACCGCGACGGCCTCGTACACGGTGACGAATCTGCTGCTGTCGCAGCGATCCCACCCGAACGCGGCGCTGGCGACTGAGGCGCGGCACGGCCTCGACTACCTGAACAAGATGTGGGACAGCAAGAACGGCGTCCTGTACGCGCAGGTGGGCATCGGCGTCGGCAGCACCAAGGACAACTTCGTCGGCGACCACGAGGTGTGGCGGCTGCCCGAGGCCGACGACGCGCTGACCGCCAAGCCCGGCGACAAGGACTACTTCATCAAGTACCGCCCGGTGTTCGCGGCCAACAAGGCCGGCGACAAGATCAGCCCGAACCTGGCCGGCCGGATGGCCGCGGCGTTCGCGCTGGCCGCCCAGAACATGACGGACAAGGCGAAGGCCAAGCAGTACCTGTCCACGGCGGCGGCGATCTACGCGCTGGCCAACACCGCCGGCGGCAGCATCGTCTCGGTCTTCCCGCACGGCTACTATCCCGAGTCGTCCTATTTGGACGATCTGGAGCTGGGCGCCACCGAGCTTTCCCTTGCGGCCACGGCGTTGGGCGACAACCGCGCCAATGGCTGGGCGATCGACGCCGGCACGTATGCCAAGGCGTACCTGGCCAGCAGCAATCACGACTCGCTCAACCTGTACGACACCAGCGCGTTGGCTCACGCCGATCTGATCCAACTGCTGCGCCGCCCCGACGCCCCGAAGCTGGCCGTCACCGAGGCCAAGCTGGCCGCGGATCTGGCCCGTCAGCTGTCGGCGGGCGCCGCGCAGGCGGCCAAGAGCCCGTTCCGCACGGGCGCGCCGATCCAGGACGGCGATGGGGCCACGCACACCTTCGGCCTGCTGACCACCGCCCTGCTGTACGGAAAGCTGACCGGCAAGCACGACTACGACGCCTTCGCCACGCAGCAGCGGGACTACATCCTCGGCTCGAACGCCTGGGGCATCTCGATGCTGGTCGGTGTCGGCAACGCGCCGAAGTGCGTGCACAACCAGGTGGCCAACCTGTCCGGCAGCCTCACCGGCAGCGGCAAACTCGCGATCGGGGGAGTGGCGAGCGGCCCGACCGACGCCCACCAGTTCGACACCATCGACCCGCTGCCGGCCGGCTACCGGGCGTGCAGCGACCCGTCGTACAAGACCTACGACTCCAGCACGGTGCGCTACCTGGACAACATCCTCACCTGGGCGACCAACGAGCCGGCCGACGACTACACCTCGACCGGCACGCTTGCCCTCAGCCTGACCGCGGCCGGCTGAACCCGGGTCGTCCTCCCCGTCGATACGACATCTGGCCCAAGTCGCGCGGTATCGGTCACACCGAAGAGGTGGCGCGGATCTTCGCAGGGGCATGACACGATGCTGCTCGCTGCGATTACGCTCCGGCACGCGCTCTTTCCTCCTCGTCAAGCCGGCGCGGGTGGGGCAGACTGCGCCGATGGAGCGAGTCACCGGCATTGGCGGGATCTTCCTTCGGGCGCGGGACGGCGAGGCGCTGCGGGCCTGGTACGCCGAGCATCTCGGCGTCGACATGGGCGAGTGGGGCGGCAAGCAGTTCGCGTGGACCACGGGCGGCTCGACGACGTGGGCGGTCTTCGACGCCGACGCCGAGCACCTCGGCGAGCCGACCCAGAGCTTCATGGTCAACTATCGGGTCGCCGACCTGGACGCGATGCTGGCCCAGCTGCGGACGGCCGGCGTGAAGGTGTCGGACGAGGTCAGCGACACCGATTTCGGTCGATTCGGCTGGGCCCACGACATCGAGGGCAACAGGTTCGAGCTGTGGCAGCCGCCGGCCGGCGAGTGAGGGCCGCAGTCACTCCGCTGTTGGGGTGACAACCGGGCCGTCGCCGCGAGCATTTCGGTTGCTGTTCAACGTAAGATCACCCTGCTAGGTGTGATCATTCCCCCTGCCCGGGAAGTGTTGGCTGCCGTTTGCCCTCATCCCGGGAGGTTTCGTGAGCGAATCGCGTGCAAGCCGCCGCGCCTTGGTCGTGCTGATCGGATCGGCGCTGACCATGAGCGGGGTGACCGCCCAGGCCGCGCCGGCGGCGGCGGACACCGTGCGGATCAACGAGGTCGTGACCACGGGCGACGTCAACGACTCGATCGAGCTGTACAACGCCGGCCCGGCGGCGGTGGACGTCTCGGGCTGGATCCTCAAGGACGACAAGGACAGCTCGAAGTACAAGATCGCCGCGGGGACGACGCTGGCGGCGGGGGAGGCGCGGGCGTTCGACGTGCACAGCGCGTTCGGCCTGGGCGACAGCGACAAGGCCCGGCTGTACAGGACGGACGGCAGCACGCTGGTGGACAGCGTCAGCTGGCGCACGAAGTCCGATCCCTCCTGGTCACGTTGCCCGGACGGCATCGGCGCGCTGAAGTCGGCGACGGTGACCCTGGGCGCGCCCAACAACTGCGGCGCCGGCACGGGTCCGGTGGCCTGGCCGGGCAGCGGCTCGGTGTCGACGGCGGACGGCGCGAACGTCTTCGGTGAGGATCTGAGCGGCCTGTACCAGGAGGGCGGCGTGCTGTGGGCGGCGCAGAACTCCGGCAAGCTGTGGCGCCTGGTACGCAACGGATCGGGCTGGACCCCGGACACCGCCAACGGCTGGTCCAAGGGCAAGGCGGTGCACTACCCGAACGGCTCCGGCACCCCTGACGACGAGGGCGTGACGTTGACCGGTGCGGGCGCGGCCGGCGGCGTTTTCGTTTCCACCGAACGAAACGGGGACGCCTCGGGCACCAGCCGCACCTCGGTGCTGCGCTACGACGTGAGCGGCACGGCCACGTCCCTGATCGCGACCCGGGAGTGGAACCTGACCGTCGACCTGCCGCCGGTCGACGCCAACCTCGGCTTCGAGGGCATCACCTGGATCCCCGACACCACGCTCACCGCGGCGAACTTCACCGACGCCTCGACCGGCGCCGCGTACAACCCGAGCGGCTACGGCCCCCACACCGGCGGCGTCTTCTTCGTCGGCGTCGAGGGCACGGCCATGATCTACGGCTACGTGTTGCAGGACTCCGGCGCGTTCACTCGCATCGCCTCGATCAGCAGCGGCATGAGCGCCGTGATGGAGCTCCAGTGGGAGCCGCAGGCGTCGCGGCTGTGGGTCGTGTGTGACAACACGTGCAACGGCCAGCACCGAACGATGAAGATCAACTCGGCTGGCTCCTTCGCCACCGACGGCGTATACAACCGGCCGACCGGAATGTCCAACTACAACAACGAAGGCTTCGCCGTGGCCGGGGCCGACGAGTGCGTGGGCGGCAGCAAGCCGGTGTACTGGTCGGACGACGGCAACGACGGCGGCCACGCGCTGCGCCGCGGCACGGTCACCTGCTGACCACCCCACCACCGGCCCGGAACCGGGCCGGTGGCGGGACTTTCGCTCAGTACGGCCAGCCCGGGACGTTCAGGCGAATGCTGTACAGGCCGTAGTTCCCGGTGTCGCCGCCGGCCGACGGGCGGCCGGAGGTGATGTACAGGGTGCGGCCGTCCGGCCCGCCGAACGCGGCGTTGGTGGTGTTCTGGCCGGCGCTGATGGTGCCGAGGGCCTGGCCGGCGGGGGAGAAGACGTGGATCTTCCCGTCGCCGAAGGTGGCCTGGTAGACGTTGCCGGCACAGTCGACCGTGCCGCCGTCGGTGCCGCCGAGGGAGACGAAGTCGCTGCGGGCGCCGGTGCTGCCGTCGGCGTTGACCGGGTACTTGTAGATCTTGCCGGTGGCGTTGCCGCCGACGTACAGGGTGCGACCGTCGGGGGACAGCTCGATGCCGTTGGGCTCACGGATGGAGTCGTCGATCAGCGACACCACGCCGTTGCGGACGCGGAAAACGCTGGTGTGACCGGACATCTGGTCCGGCCGGTCGGCCCGCTGGAAGTCGGGGTCGGTGAAGTACACGGTGCCGTCCGCGCCGACGGTGACGTCGTTGGGCGAGTTGAACTGGTGTCCCTGATACGTGGCGGCCAGCGTGGTGCGCTGCTTGGTGGCCAGGTCGTAGGCCGACACGCTGCGCTGGTCGTGGGTGGCGGCGATGACGGTTTTCCTGTCCCGGCTCAGGGAAAGCCCGTTGCTGCCGGAGTTGGCGACGAACGTGGCGAAGCTCGCGGTGGACGGCGTGAAGCGCAGGATGTCCGACGCCTGCACGTTCTGCGGGCCGGCGCCGTCGTGCATGTCGGTCAGCAGCAGGGTCTGGCCGGCCGCGTCCCAGACCGGGCCCTCCAGGAAGTTGTAGCCGTCCTTGATCTTCGTGGCCGTGAGGTTCTGCGACGGCAACGGGGCGCCGAACGGGCCGCTCGGGCAGGGGCCGCCGGGCGGCGGCGTGGTGGTCGCCGGCAGCGTCCACTGCTGGTTCGCGCCGTTGCCGCACGTCCAGATCTGCAGCGAGGTGCCGTCGGCGCTGCTCACACCGGTGGCGTCAAGGCACTTGCCGGAGCCGGCGTTGACCAGCTGCCCGCCGGACGGCGTCCACCGCTGCGCCGAAGTGCCGTTGCAGTCGTAGATCTGCACCTTGGCGCCGTTCATGGTGGATCCGCCGGAGACGTCCAGGCATTTGCCGAGCGCTCGGATCGTGCCGGCGTCGTCGGCGGTCCACTGCTGGGCGACGGCGCCGGTGCACGTCCACAGCTGGACACGGGTGCCGTTGGCGTTGTTGCCTCCGGTGACGTCGACGCATTTGCCGCCGATGCCGGTGATCGTGCCGGTCGCCGCCTGGGCGGTCGGCACGCCGAGCGCCGCGACGGCGAGGGCCGCCGCGGCGATGGCGAGAGTTCTGGTGAGGTGGCGAGTTCTCATGGGCCTTCCACGGGTGGCAGGGTTCGTGGGGCGCCTCGCCGTGGCGGCTCGCCGAGACAGATCTTCTGTCTACACGACGAATCGCCTGTTTCAATGTGTTACTACTGCCCGGGCCGAACGATCTGCTGCAACGCCCAGTGGTTGCCGTCCGGGTCGTCGAAGTACACGAAGCGTCCCCAGGCCAGGTCCTGCACCTCGGTGACGTCGGCGCCGCGCTCGACCAGCTCGGACCGGACCTTGTCGGCGTCGTCGACCACGGCCTGCAGCCCCTTGACCGTGCCGGGCTCGGCGTCGGTGAGGCCCTTGCCGAAGGCGATCGAGCAGGCCGAGCCGGGCGGCGTCAGCTGCACGAAGCGGACCTCGTCGCTGACCGTGTGATCGTGGTCGAGGTGGAAGCCGATCTTGTCGACGTAGAAGTCCCTGGCCCGATCCACATCGGACACCGGCAGGATCACGAGCTCGATTCTGATCTCCATGCCGACGACTCTAGCCGCAATTGAGGACAGGTTCTGTCCGCATTCAATCCGGACCCTGAGGTTTGGGCCGACACCGGTGGCCAGTTCGACCTCGTCCCGGCCTGACCGGGCGCGGCCCGCCAGCATGACGCGGGTCACGCAACGCCGTCGCGGCGGCCGGGAACACCCCGGGCATGACGACCAAGAAGCTGACTCTGACCCTGGCCGCCACGGCCGCGATCGGCGCGCTCGCTGTGGGCGGGGCGGTGGCCTTCGCCGCCGTGCCGGGAACCACCACCGGCGCCCAGGCGACCCAGGCCGCCACCGGCGACGCGAAGATCATGCTGGAATGCCTGGCCGCCGGCGAGGTGGCCAACCCCGGCGCCTGGCGGCCCGGCGCCCGCCTCAACACCGACGCGACGCACGGGTTCCTGGTGGTCCGCACCGACCGGAACGCCGCGGTGTGCGTGGTGGAGAACGGCCATGGCGCCGGCCTGATGGGCGGCGTGATCGACAACCACAACTACGGCAAGCTCACCGCCCAGCGCCCCTTCGACTACCTCACGTCCATGAACTACCCGCACGAGTCCGTCCACTTCGGAATCTCCACTCAGGACGTCACCGGCGTGTCCCTCGTCGGCCCGGACGGCACGCAGGCCAACGCCGTCGTCAAGGATGGCACTTTCGCCGTGCTGGCCAAGGATGGCGAGGACAGTGACAAGCCCACGACCAACCATATCCGAGTGACCCTCGCCAACGGGCAGACCGTCGCCGGCCCGTTCCGCGGCTAGGATGAGAGCCGGCCGCGCCGCATGCCGCGGTGCGGCCGGTGGTCTCGTCTCGAAGAGGCATGCAACGCCGTCGGGGCGACCGGGAACTAGACCGGTGTGACGATGGCTGGAGAGCACGTGCGGCTGGCGGACCCGCCCGAACGGGACGATCTGCCGCCGAGCGACGACCAGACGCTGTGGGAGCAGGCCGCGCGCGGCGACAAGGCGGCGTTCGGCGAGCTGTACCGGCGGCACGCCGAGGCGGTGTGGAACTACGCCTATCGGCTGACCGGGTCGTGGGCCACGGCCGAGGACCTGACCTCCAACACCTTTCTCGCCGCGTGGCGCAAACTGGGCGAGATGACGCTTGTTTATGCCAGTGCTCGGCCGTGGCTGTACACCGTGGCCAGCAATCTGGCTCGTCACGAGTACCGGCGGGCCGGTAGGTTCTCGCGGGTGCTGTCGCGGCTGCCGCTCAACGACACCGCCCGCGACCACGCCGACGACGTCGCCGCGCAGATCGACGCCGACCGGCGGCTGAAGGTCGTGCTCGATGCCGTCGACAAGCTACCCAAGGGGGAGCGGCAGGCCGTGGAGCTGTGTCTGCTTGGCGAGCTGTCGACCGCCGAGACCGCCGAGGTGCTGGGCATCGCCGAGGTCAGCGTGCGGGCGCGGATCTCACGGGCACGCAGCCGGCTGCGTGGTCTGCTGGGCGGCCTCGGGCTGGAGGAGGGGCGATGAACGACATCCCGGAGCGGCGGGAGATGCCCGAGGCCCTGCGGGAGCGGCTGTGGGCCGAGGACATCGAGCCGCAGCTGGCGGACAAGCACCGGTTCGGCTCGATGCGCGCACCGCTGGCTGTCGCCGCGTCCGTGGTGGTACTGGCCGCCTTGGTGGCTGTCGGATTCACGCAGTTGCGAGGCGGGGACGTCGGTGTCGCGTCCGGTCAGTCGCAGTTGGTCAAGGAATGCGTGCGCAGCACCCGCAACATGCCTGATCCGGGTGGTTGGCGGGCCGGGGCCCGGTACGACCTCAATCCCCAGCTGGGATTTCTGGTGATCCGCAACAGCCGGTCGGCGGCGGCGTGCACCATCGAGAACGGCAAGGGCACGGGCATCGTCGGCGGTGCCCCCGACTCGACCGACCTGTACGCGGAACTGACGCCGGAGCGGCCGTTCAACTACCTCACGTCGATGAACTTCGCCAAGGAGTCCGTGCACTTCGGCATCACAACGGATGATGTGGTGGCGGTGTCGTTGGTGGGGCCGGACAATTCGGTGTCGGTGGGGGTTGTTGGGGATGGGACGTTCATTGTGCGGGACGATATCGGGGAGAACAGTGGGCAGCCGTCGACCAACTACGTCAGGGCTACGTTGAACAACGGGCAGACGGTGCAGGGGTCGTTGCGGAAGTAGCTACGCCGTCGCCTTGATGGCGTAGATCGTGGGCACCCGAGGCTCGGCGCCGTTGGCCTGCCACCAGCCGTAATCGGTCCGCACCATCCACGGCCAGCGCGGGAAGGGCAGCAGGTCCGGTTCCCGGAGGTGGTCGATCCGCAGGCCGGCCCCGGCCAGCGCGGTGACGACCTCGCCGAGGCTGTGCGGCCACTCGTAGTGCAGGGTGTCGCCGGCGAGCGCGGGACCGTCGGTGTAGGTGTGGGTGCTGTCACGCTCGACCGGCCCGCGGCCCTCCAGGTAGTCGTGGCGGACGGTGAGGTCCACCGGTTCGCCGGGGCGGGGCGTCAGGCCGAAAGCGTTGAGCAGTGGGTGGAACTCGACGAGGTAGAGGAAGCCGCCGGGCTTCAGCAGACCGGCCACCACGTGTGCCCAGCGGGTGAGGTCGGGCAGGTAGCACAGTGAGCCCTTGCCGGTGTAGACGACGTCGAACCGCTGCCGGCCGAGGACCTCGACGGAGTCGTAGACGTCGGCCCGCACGTAGGAGATGTCGAGGTGCTCCCGCTCGGCAGCGACTACGGCCTGCTCCACGGCCCGCGCCGAGAAGTCGAGGCCGACGATGTGGGCGCCGGCCTTGGCCAGCCCCATGGTCTCCACGCCGAGATGGCACTGGAGATGCGCGACGTCCTTGCCGGCCAGCGAACCCAGGTCGGCCCACTCGAACGGCAGGATCCACTCCCGGGGATCGCGCCGGCCGAGGGCGTAGAAGTCGCTCTCGACGTGCACCGGGGTGCGGGCGTCCCAGTTGCGCTCGTTGAGGGCCATCCGATGCCGGGTCTCAGGGTCGAAGTCCACTTCTGTATGGATACCAGCTGAGTCCGTCGAAGACGCAGAATTCGGCAACCAAGGTGCTGCGACGAGGAGGTGACCGCTGGGCGGACGGCCGGCGAAATGTGGCAATGGGCCCGTGGGCACGGGTTGATCAGCGGCGTCGCGGGTACCGAACATGGTGGTGTCCGCCCCTGCGAACACCCCGGAGGCCCGACCATGGCCAAGATCGGTCGCTCGTTATCCCTGTCCCTGCTGACCTGCGCGGCGGTCACGGTGGCCCTGGCTCCGTCGGCGGGCGCGACGCCGCCGGGCATTCCGAGCGCGGCGACGGCGAAGTCCGAGCTGAGCGCGCTAACGGTGGCGACGGAGGGGTCGATGTCCGGCTACTCCCGGGACCGTTTCCCGCACTGGATCATCATCTCCGGCACCTGCGACACCCGCGAGACGGTGCTCAAGCGCGACGGCCAGAATGTGACGACGAACAGCGCCTGCTCGGCGACGTCGGGCAGCTGGTACAGCCCCTATGACGGCGCGACCTGGACGCAGGCCTCGGATGTGGACATCGACCACGTGGTGCCGCTGGCCGAGGCGTGGCGTTCCGGCGCGTCGGCCTGGACGGACAGCAAGCGCCAGCAGTACGCCAACGACCTGACCGACCCGCAGCTGATCGCGGTCACGGACAACGTCAACCAGTCGAAGGGCGACCAGGACCCGTCGACCTGGCAGCCCTCGCGCACGGCCTACCGCTGCACCTACGCGGAGATGTGGGTCCGGGTGAAGTACGTGTGGAAGTTGACGCTGCAATCCTCGGAGAAGACGGCCCTGACGACGATGCTCAACGGCTGCTGAGGACCGAGCTCGAGGCCGGCGAAAGTGCCGGCCTCGAGCGTTCCTCGACTGGTTCTTGAGCCCGAAATACCGCCCTGAGCTGGGAAAACAGCCCAGAATGACAGGTAGTCGGGTGATAGGACGTCTGATGCCGTTGACGCGTCTCGGCTCGACTGCCACACTGTGATCACTATGGTTTACTGACTTCGCACCCCTGCCCGCGACCGCGGCCCGCGACTCACCTGTGTGTGAGGCGCAGACAGCCCGGCGGGCTATCCGCATCCCGAGTTCCTTCTGCGGTAGGTGTCGCATGTCAAACGTTCCCTTTCTGCACGCCCGCGACCTGGTCAAGGCCTATGGCGACCGGCGCGTCCTCGACGGTGTCTCGCTGGCGGCGTCTCCGGGCCAGCGGCTCGGCCTGGTCGGCGACAACGGCGTGGGCAAGTCCACCCTGCTCCGCCTGCTCGCCGGCAACGAGGAGCCCGACGCCGGCACGGTCAGCCGGCCGCCGGACTGCGGATTCCTGTTGCAGGAGCTGCCTTTCGGCCCGGAGAGCACCGTCCGACACGTCGTCGACGACGCGCTGGCCGACATCCGCGCGGCCCGTCGCCGGCTGGACGGCCTGGGGGCGCGCATGGAGCGCGAGCCCGACAACGCCGAGCTCCTCGCCGAGTACGGCGACGTGCTGGAATGGGCCCAGGACCACGACCTGTGGGACGCGGACCGTCGCGCGAAGCTGGTGCTGGCCGGGCTCGGACTGTCCGATGTGGACCCGAACCGACGGCTGTCGGCCTTCTCCGGCGGTCAGCGGTCCCGGCTCGGCCTGGCCGCGCTGCTGATCCGCCAGCCGCAGGCGATGCTGCTGGACGAACCGACCAACCACCTCGACGACGAGGCGGTGACGTTCCTAGAGCAGCAGCTGAGCCGGCTGCCGGGCACCGTCGTGGTGGCCTCGCACGACCGCGTCTTCTTGGACGCGGTGTGCACGGACATCCTCGACCTGGACCCGGCCCGCGGCGGGGCGACCCGCTTCGGCGGCGCCTACACCGACTACCTGGCGGCCAAGCGGGCCGAGCGGGCCCGCTGGGAGCAGCAGTACGTCGAGGAGCAGCAGGAGCTGACCGAGCTCAAGGAGTCGGTGAACGTCACCGCGCACCAGGTGAACCACCACCGGGTGATGAAGGACAACAACAAGGTCTCCTACGACCGGCACGGCGGGCGGGTGCAGAAGCAGATCTCACGCCGGGTCCGCAACGCCCAGCAGCGGCTGGACGAGCTGACCAGGACGCAGGTCCGGCGGCCGCCGCAACCGCTGCGGTTCAAGGCCGACCTGACCGGCAAGACGCTGCCGGACCAGCTGGCCGTGTCGCTGCGGCACGTGCGGCTGCCGGGCCGGTTGCAGCTGGACCAGCTGGACGTGACGACCTCGGCGCGGCTGATGGTGCAGGGCGGCAACGGGGCCGGCAAGTCCACGTTGCTGAAGGTGTTGGCCGGCCAGCTGACCCCGGCCAGCGGCGTGGTGCACCGGGCCCGTGGTGTGCGGGTCGGCCTGCTGGAGCAGGACGTCACGTTCGCCGACGCGACGAAGTCGCCGCGGCAGATCTACGCCGCCGCGGCCGGCTCGGGCGCGGTGGCGTTGTCCCAGCTGGGGTTGCTGGCCGGCCGTGACCTGGACCGGCCGGTGTGGCAGCTGTCGATCGGGCAGCGGCGGCGGCTGGCGCTGGCGGTGCTGATCGCCTGCCCGCCGGAGGTGCTGCTGCTGGACGAGCCGACCAACCACCTGTCCCTCGGTCTGGCCGAGGAACTGGAGCAGGCCCTGCGCTCGGCGCCGGGCGCGGTGGTCATCGCGTCGCACGACCGGTGGCTGCGCAGGACATGGCAGGGCGCCGAACTTCTGCTCGCCGACGGCAAGGTCGCATAGGACCTGAGTCACGAGAAGAAGGAGGGCCGAGCAGTGTTCACGCATCCGCGGCCACGTCCGACCGTCCACATCGAACTCAGGAGGCCCGTATGTCAGCTCAGCTCACCATTCGTAGTGTCAGCAAGTCCTTTGCCCACCGCCGTGTCCTCGACGCCGTCGCCGCGACGGTCCGTCCCGGCGAGCGGGTCGGTGTCGTAGGCGACAACGGTTCCGGCAAGTCCACGCTGCTGCGGCTGATCGCCGGCCAGGAGCGGCCGGACGACGGCGAGATCATCGTCGAGGCGCCGGGCGGGGTCGGGCATCTCGGGCAGGTGCTCGACCTGTCGCCGACGGCCACCGTCGGGGACGCGATCGATGCCGCGTTGGCGGAGATCCGTGCCCTGCAACGGCAAATCGCCGACGCGGAGCAGACCCTCGGCGACGCCGACGAGGCCGGCCTCGCGGCGTACGGGGAACTGCTGACGGCGCTGGAACTTCGTGACGGCTACCGGGCCGACTCGAAGGTGGCGGCGGCGATGTCCGCGCTGGGCATCGGCGATCTCGAGCGGGACAGTCCACTCGGGACGATCTCCGGCGGGCAGCAGGCCCGGCTC
>DASWRQ010000237.1:0-2010 GCA_036403095.1 Kutzneria sp.
ATCGCCAGGGCACTACAGCGTTCCGACGTCCGGATCAGCCCGGTCGAGCCGCTTCCGGTACCCCGATCCCTGGCCGACCTGGTCGCCGACCGGATCAGGCCGCTCCCGGCGCGCACCCGGCTGGCCCTGTTGCACGCGTCCGCTCTCGCACGTCCGACGACGGCGCACGTGCACGACGCGATGGGCGAGCAGGACGCCGACCTGTTCGACGCAGCCGAGGACGGTGGAATCGTCGTGCTGTGGGACGGCAACGTCCGGTTCACCCATCCGTTGCTGTCCTCGACCATCTACTCCGCCGCGTCCGCGAGCTTGCGCCGTGCCGTGCACCGGCGGCTGGCCGAGGTGGTCGAGGACACCGAGGAACGAGCCCGGCAGCTCGCGCTCGCCATACCGGGCCGGAACGCGAAGGTGGCCGCGGCGTTGGAGACGGCCGCGCGGCAAGCCCAGGCACGAGGTGCGCTCGCCGCCGCGGCCCGGCTCTGGGAGATGGCCGGCAGCAGGACACCGGCCGCCGACCAGGACCGGGCCGACAGCCGAACCGTGAGCGCCGGTGAGTGCCTGTTCACCGCAGGCGACACCGGCCGAGCCAGGACCATGCTCGAATCGACGATCGACTCCATGACGGCCGGCCGGGAACGCGCGCACGCGATGCTCTGGCTGGCGTCGATCCTCTACTACGACGACAGCGCCACCCGGGCGGTCGCGTTGTGCCGGCGCGCGCTGGCCGAGGCCGGAGACGACCGACTGCTGCGCTCCACCCTGCACCTGCGTGCCTCCTGGTTCGCGGAGCGCGACACGGCAGGCCGGGTCCGGGATGCCGAGAGGGCGGTCGAGATCCTGGACGACGGCACGCCACCCGACGCCCCGGACGTCCTGGCGTCCGCGTTGGTGGCCCGGGGTTACTACCGGTTCCTGGCCGGACGCGGAATCGACCGGGTGGACCTGGCTCGTGCCCGGACGATGCTGCCGGCGCACGGACGGTCGTGGGAGTGCGAGTGGGCCCGCTCGATGCTCTACATCTGGTCCAAGTCGCTGGATCACGCCGAAGCCCACGCGGGCTTCGCGGACAAGTACCGGCGGGCCATCGAGGTCAGCGACGAGCCGGCCGTCCCGCACGCCCTGGTGCACCTCGCCGAGATCGAATGCTGGCTGGGCCGGTGGCCGCAGGCCCGGCAGCACGCGGCGGAGGCCGCGGTCACGGTCGAGCAGACCGGCCAGCGGCGTTGGCGCGGTCTGGTGCGGTACGTGACGGCCTTGCTGGACGCGCACGCCGGTCGGCTGGCCACTGCCCGAGAATCGGCCGAACAGGGCGAGCGTCTGGCGACGGCGGACGACGATCCCTGGATCGCCGTGCTCCATATCGGTGTACTGGGATTCATCGCCCTTTCCGACCGGGACCTGCGCGCCGCCGACCGACACCTGTCCCGTGCCGACGAACTGGTGAGATCGATGGGTCTCGTGGAACCGGCCAGATATCGTTTCCACGCCGACCATGTGGAAGCCGTGCTCGGCCTCGGCGACGTGGAACGGGCGACCGAACTACAGCGGCGACTGGAGATCCGCACGGCAGCCGCGCCCTATCCGTGGCTGCGCATCGTCACGGTACGAAGCCGGGCGCTGTTGCGGGCTGTCGAAGGAGATCTGGACGCAGCCATCGAGGCGGCCGGTCAGGCGCTCGACGAACACCGGGAGGCCGGACTGCCGTTCGAGTACGGCCGATCGCTGCTCGTCGCAGGCCAGATCCGGCGGCGGCGCAAGGAGAAGCTACTCTCCCGCGAGGTCCTGCTGACGGCGTGCGACGTCTTCGCCGAACTTGGGGCGTCGACGTGGCTGACCCACGCGCGGACGGAACTGGACCGACTCGGCGTACGGCGCAGCCCACGGCACAACCTGACGCCCACCGAGGAACGGGTCGCCGAGATGGCGGCGAGTGGAATGACCAACCACCAGGTCGCGAGCGCGCTGTTCATCAGCGAGAAGACGGTGGAGGCCAACCTCTCCCGGACATTC
>DASWRQ010000238.1:0-42632 GCA_036403095.1 Kutzneria sp.
CTTGTTGATGACCTCGACCATGTGCACCGGGATACGGATGGTGCGGGCCTGGTCGGCCATCGCGCGGGTGATCGCCTGCCGGATCCACCAGGTGGCGTACGTGGAGAACTTGTAGCCCTTGGTGTAGTCGAACTTCTCGACGGCGCGGATCAGGCCGAGGTTGCCCTCCTGGATCAGGTCCAGGAACGCCATGCCGCGGCCGGTGTAGCGCTTGGCCAGCGACACCACCAGGCGGAGGTTGGCCTCCAGCAGGTGGTTCTTGGCCCGCTCGCCGTCACGCACGATCCAGCGCAGGTCGCGGCGCATCTGCGGCGCCAGCTTCTCGGTCTCGTCCTCGGCCTTGCGCACTCGCTCGGCGGCGTAGAGCCCGGCCTCGATCCGCTTGGCCAGCTCCACCTCCTCCTCGGCGTTGAGCAGGGCGACCTTGCCGATCTGCTTGAGGTAGGCCCGGACGGAGTCGGCCGAGGCGGTGAGCTCGGCGTCCTTGCGGGCCTGCCGCAGCGCCTCGGACTCCTCCTCGTCCCAGACGAAGTCGGAGCTGTTCTTGGTCTCGGGCTCCTCGTCGGGCTCCTCGACGGTGACGTCCTCGACGACAACGTCCTCGAGGTCGGCGGCGTCGATCTCCACCTCGCCGTCGAGGTCCTCGGGCTCCTCGCCGTCCTTCTTGGCCTTGGTCGGCGCGGCCTTGCCCGCCGGGACCTTCTTGGCGGCGGCGGCCCGGGGGCCGGCCGGCTTCTTGGCCGCCGTCTTCGCGGCGCCGGCCTTGGCCGCGCCACGCGCCGGGGTGGCCTTCACGGCCTCCTCGGCATCGCCCGGCTGCGGTGCCTTCGCGGCGGCGCTCGCGGGGGTGGCGGAGCGTCGGGTTGCGGTTTCTGCGGCTGCCACGTACGCCCTTTCGCGACGGTCCTTCACGGCAGACCGAAGGGCGCGAACCTCGGCCGCCAGGGGGTTTCGGGGGATCGCCCGGCGGTTGCTGACCGTGGGCTGTGTTCCATTGTAACGACGACGGCCGTGCCGCGTTGCCGCCACACGGCCGTCGTCGGGCCCTTTTGCCGTGTTCCCGCAGGTAGATCGCCGGAACACGATTCGGTCAGTTTTTTCGGCGTGCCACTAGTGGCCGATTCCGTGGGCGGCCGCGGCGGCCGCGCCGACGATGCCGGCCTCGTTCTTCAGGGCCGCCGCGACCACCTTGGTGCGCACCTGGAGCAGCGGCAGCCACTTGTCGGCCTTCTTGCTGACGCCGCCGCCGGCGATCACCAGGTCCGGCCAGATCAGGTCCTCGAGGGTGCGGAGGTACTTGCTGACCCGGTGGGTCCACTCCTCCCAGGACAGGTCCTTCTCCTCCTTCACCGACGCCGCGGCCCGCTTCTCCGCGTCGTGCCCGTCCACCTCGAGGTGGCCGAACTCGGTGTTGGGCAGCAGCTTGCCGTCCAGGAACACGGCGCTGCCGATGCCGGTGCCGAAGGTCAGCAGCACCACCACGCCGTCCTGGCCCTTGCCGGCCCCGTAGCGGACCTCGGCCATGCCGGCGGCGTCGGCGTCGTTGAGCACGACGACCCCGCCCGGCTCGCGGCCGAGCCGGCGGGCGAACAGGCTCGCCGCGTCGGTGTCCACCCAGCCCTTGTCCACGTTCGCGGCGGTCAGCGCGACGCCGCGCTTGACCACACAGGGCAGGGTGACCCCGACGGGGCCGGTCCACCCGAACTTCTCCACGATCTCGGCGACCACCTCGGCCACCGCGTCCGGGGTGGACGGCTGCGGCGTCACGATGCGCAGGCGCTCGCCGTCCAGTTCGCCGGTCTCCAGGTCGACAAGTCCGCCCTTGATGCCGGATCCACCGATGTCGATCCCGAACCCGCGGGTTGTGCCCATCCGTCGGACCCTTCCTACTCGATTCAGTCGCCTGTCAGTCCTCGACCCTGCGCGCGGGTCTTCGGGAGTGTGCGCAGACCCTAACGTGTGTGGTTCGGTGGACGGCGTGCTAGCCGCTGAATCCGAGGAACTCGTCAGGATCGCTGTCACCGTCGCGACGGAAGCCGCCGAGCTGGTCACCAACGCCCGAAGCCACGCTGTCACCCAGGTGGACACCAAGTCCAGCGAAACTGACGTGGTGACCGCCGCGGATCGCGCGTCCGAACAACTGGTCCGGGACCGACTGGCCCGCTTGCGGCCGGGCGAGCCCGTGCTGGGCGAGGAGGAGGGCGGGACCTCGTCGCTGGACGGGCTGGTCTGGGTGGTCGACCCGATCGACGGCACCGTCAACTACCTCTACGGCCTGCCCTTCTACGCCGTCTCCATCGCCGCCCAGCTGGACGGGGTGTCGGTGGCCGGGGCCGTCGTCGAGCCCGCCTCCGGCCGGATCTGGACCGCCAGCCGGGGCGGTGGTTCCTTCCTCGACGGCCGCCCGCTGCGGGCCGCCGCCACCACCCGCCTGGAGTTGGCGCTACTGGGGACCGGTTTTTCGTACGACCACGCGCGGCGGCTGCGGCAGGCCGACGCGATCAGCCGAATGCTGGGCAAGGTGCGGGACATCCGCCGCTGCGGGGCCGCCTCGCTCGACCTGTGCGCCGTCGCGGCCGGTTGGGAGGACGCTTATCTCGAGCACGGCCTGCACCGCTGGGACTGGGCCGCCGGCGGCTTGATCGCCGAGGAGGCCGGCGCCTTCTTCCGCCCTCCCGGCCCCGACACCGACGGCCTCGGCGCCGAGGCCACCTTCGCCGCCGCCCCCGGCATCGCCGACCAGCTACGCGCCGCCCTGGTAGAAACCGGCTTCGGCAAGGTCTGAGCCGCCCTCACCGCCCGCGAAGTCCACTCGGCGGCGAAGGTGGTGGGCTCCAGGTCGAGCAGGTCAGCGACGGTGTGGCCGCAGATCCCCGAGTAGGCGACGCGAAACCGCACCAATGCTTCGCCCGTTCGCCATCCCCCAGATCGCTCGGCCCCGCCCCTGCGAGGCAGGGGTCACGAGGGGCCGAGCTCGCCGCGGAACGCGGCGCATGAACGGCGCATGAACACAGTGCCGAGCCGCGACGCCGGAGGCGGCGCCATCAAGCACAATGCACTGCTCGGGCGGCGTCTATGAGGTCGGCGCTGATCGGGGGTTGGCCGGTCGGTTGGGCGAGTTGGCCGCCTTGGGTGGGCGGCTGGCTCTTGGCCCAGGTGGTCAGCTGTTGGAGCACCTGCTTGGCGCTGGGGTTGACCCGGAACTCGTCGAATTTCTTGCCGACGGCCAGGTCGACGGTGGCGTCCTGGCGGTCGTCGCGGACGAGTTCGGCGCACGGCTCGACGATGCTCAGCGTGCGGGCTCCGGCGGCGCCGTTGGGGCCGAATCGGATCTGGGCCCGGCAGTTCATGTCGCCGGCCCGGTAGATCGGGTCGTTGGCCGGGTCGCCGGCGCTGGCGAAGCCGGCCTGTTCCACCGCGGATTTGACGATCGAGGCCTGGTTGCGGGTCTCGCTGGCGTTGTAGACGCGGACCTGCACCTGGGCCGGGGGAGCGGGCGTGGTCTTGTCCAGGGCGTCGTGGGCCAGTGCGGTGCCCGGCTTGGGCGCGGGGGTGGCCGGCGGGGCCGCTCCGGCGGGCAGCGGGCCCGGTGTGTTGCAGCGCACAGCGGCGTCCACGTCGTCCGTGGTGTTGATGACCTTGACCCAGACGAAGCCGGCGACGACGACGAGGATCGCGAACAGGACCAGCGCGGGCCACGGCCGCCGTTTCCGGTACAGGGGCCTCCCGTTGCCTCTGACCCCGACTGGCGCAGTCACGTCCCCACCCCTCCTCGACCCCGACCGACACCCACCCCGAGCGACGCCGCGGGTCGTGCCTGGTGAAACCCTGTGCCTGGACCGCCGCCTGTGATCAGCCTAGGCGTTGCCGCCGACCGGCGTCGGCCGGCACCGCCGTCCGTGTCCGGTCCGTGTCCCGCCGCCGACCGCGATCGCGCGCCGCGACCGACCGTGCGCGCACCGTCAACCCCGCACGCGCGGAATCGCACCACGGCCGCGCCGTCCCGGCAAGGGGTTTGCCGCCCGAATTCTCCCGACGTCGTTGCCCGTCCCGCCAGCTAGGACCACGGATGGGTGAGTGTGTGCGTGCGGCCTTGCGTAGTGGGCTATCATCCACGCGCTCCGAGCCACTGCGGGTGCGGCTGGAATCGCTTGACGATCACTGGGTGGCAGCCGGCGGGGAGCGAGACCACCGTCACTTCCGACGGCGGGCACAAATTGGGGCCCTGGAGCGTTGACCAGCGGCACGAACACAGTCTGAATTGTGACTGCAGGGGTGAAAGAAGTATGGCGACCGACTACGACGCTCCGCGCCGGAGCCAGGATGACGACCTGGCCGAGGACTCCCTCGAGGAGTTGAAGGCGCGGCGCAACGAGACGCAGTCCGGCGTGGTCGACGTCGACGTGGATGCACCGGATGAGAACTTCGAGCTGCCAGGCGCCGACCTGTCCAACGAGGAACTTACCGTCAAGGTGCTGCCGAAGCAGGCTGACGAGTTCACCTGTTCCAGCTGTTTCTTGGTGCACCACCGGAGTCGACTGGCCGAGGAGCACAACGGGCAGTTGATCTGCCGGGACTGCGCCTGAGCCGGCGCGTCCGGACGGCGCACGGGCCTGTCCCGGCGTCGACGGCGCGGCATTCGGGCGTTCTGGGGGTCAGTTGTGCAAGATGGCGGCCAGCTTGTCCGCCTTGCGGACGCTGAACAGCCAGTAAGGGGTCGGATCCGCCGGGTCGTTGAGGTAGACCCGGAGGACCGGCCCCACCCAGCCGCGGTGCGACACGAACGCGGCCGGGTCCAGGTCGGGGCCGAGCGCCTTGCGCTTGGCCTTGGCCGGGATCACCTCGACCTCGTCGACGAAGCTGAGCGGGACGTGGGCGTCGCCCACCCACAGCTCGTCGTCGACGACCTTCACCGTGGCCCGGCCCAGCCACAGCATCACGCCGACCACGAGCGGGATCGTGATCAGGTAGGGCAGCCACGCGCGCACGCCCGGGTAGCCCATGTGCACCTCGGCGGCCATCAGCACCGCGGCGATCACCGGCAGCGGCCAGCCCCACCACGGGACGTACAGCCGCTCCGCGAACACCGGCCTGGTCTTTGCCACCGCACTCACACTCTCGGTCACGGGTCCAGGGTAGTGTCACCCGCCGTGCCCAGCGTGCAGGTCCTCCTCTCCCGAATCGATCCCGGTGTTCCCGTGCCGTCCTATGCGACGGCCGGCGACGCGGGTGTCGATCTCGTGACGACCTCGGACGTCGTCATCGCTCCCGGCGAGCGCGCCGTGGTCGGCACCGGCGTGGCCGTCGCGCTGCCGATCGGCTTCGCCGGCTTCGTGCACCCCCGGTCCGGGCTGGCCGCGCGGGTCGGGCTGTCCGTGGTGAACACCCCCGGCACCATCGACGCGGGCTACCGCGGCGAGATCCGGGTGTGCCTGATCAACCACGATCTCCGCGAGCCGATCACGCTGCGCCGGGGCGACCGGATCGCGCAGCTGGTCGTGCAGCGCGTCGAGCACGTGGTCTTCGAGGAGGTCGACCAGCTGCCCGACTCCGAGCGTGGCGCCGGCGGCTACGGATCCACCGGCGGGCACGCGGTGCTCGCGGCCGCGGCGGGAGCCGGGGCCCAGCAGGGGACGAAGGAGTAGCGGCATGTTCGGCAAGCGCGGCAAGCGTGGGCGGCACCACGTCAGCAAGGACAGTGGCCGCCTGGGGGTGCCGAACTACGAGGTCGAGGACGAGGCCGTCGAGGAGGCGGGGACCACCGCCGGCCCGTTCGACGAGGCGGACGCCCCGCAGGACGGCCTGTCCCGGCTCGACCTCGGCTCCGTGCGCGTGCCCGTGCCCGACGGGGCCCAGCTCCAGGTCGAGGTCGACCCCTCCGGTCCCGTCCGGGCCGTGCACCTCGTGACCCCGATCGGCCAGATCACCGTCAGCGCCTACGCCGCGCCCCGCACCGGCGACCTGTGGCCCGAGATTTGTGAGGAGCTCGTCACCCAGCTCCGCGGCGACGGCGCCCGGGTGATCAAGGAGGCCGGCGAGTGGGGCACTGAGCTGGCCGCCACCGCCAACAACGTCGTGCTGCGCTTCGTCGGCGTCGACGGTCCGCGCTGGATGCTCCGCGGCGTCGTCGCCGGTCCCGGCGAGCACAACGTCATGGCCTCCGACCTGCTGCGCAACGTCATCCGCGGCACCGTCGTGGTCCGTGGCGACACCGCTCAGCCCGTGCGCACCCCGCTGCCCGTCGAGCTGCCGCCCGCCATCGCCCAGCACATCCAGGCCCAGCAACAGGGCTGATGCTCTCCGCCGCCACCGCTGACCGGATGCGGGCCCGCTTCGGGCCGGACGCCCAGTCCTGGCTCGACCACGTGCCCGCCCTGGTGTCTCGGCTGTCGTCCCGCTGGGGTCTCGAGATCGTGGCCAAGATGACCGGCGGCACCTCCGTCACCTTCCGCTGCCGACGGTCCGACGGCTCCTTCGCCTACCTCAAGCTCACCCCCGACGCCGACGTCTTCGCCACCGAAGCCGCCGCCCTGCGGGCCTGGCGCGAGTGTCCGGCGGTGGTGTCGTTGCTCGACGCCGCCGATGAGGACAACGCCCTGCTCATCGAGGCGCTGGAGCCCGGCACCCCGCTGACCGACTGGCGTCCCGCCGGTGCTCTGCTGGGTCAGCTCAGGACCGTGCCCGCGCCGACCGGCTTTCCCACCGTGGCCGAGCGGGTCGACTTCATGTTCACCCTCGCCGCCCGCCGCAACCCGGGTGTGCCCGCCGAGCTGCTGGACGCCTCGTACGCCGCCGCCCGCCGCCTGGCCGAGACCGGCTCGGTCGTCCGCCTCGTGCACGGCGACCTCCACCCCGGCAACGTCCTGCTGTCGGCCCGCGGTCCCGTCGCCATCGACCCCCGCCCCTGCCTCGGCGACCCCGATCTCGACGTCGTCGACTGGGCCTTCCTCGACGTCACCACCGACTCCCGGCTCCGCGCCCGCATCGCCGCCCTGTCCGTGCTCGACGAGGACCGTGGCTACGAGTGGTCGCGCGCCCTCGCCGTGCTCTTGCTCATGTCCCACGTGCGCCGCGGCATCGACGACCCCGCCACCGCCCTGTTCAGGCAGCTGGCGGAGAGCCTCGTCTAGCCGCCGACGCTTGCCAGGCGGCGACGGTGGCACGGCCGAGAGTGGCGCGGTCGGCGCTGAAGTCGGCGAACGAGATCGAGCGGAGCTCGGCCCCGGGGATGGTGGCGGCCCACTGGGCGGCGACGGACGAAGGATGCAGAGGATCGTCCCGGACGGCGACGATGCCGACGGGGATGTCCAGGGTGGCCAGCTGGGCCAGCATGGGGGCGGGGCGGTCGGCGGCGGCGAGTAGGGAATCGACGAGGCCGGGGCCGTGGCGGCGCCAAGCGCGGGAGAGCTCGGCGGCGAGCCAGGGGGAGACGTCCAGAGCGGCGAGGGTGGTGGAGAGGCCGTCGCGGCGGACGGCGGCGGCGGAGTAGCGGGCGGCGACGGCGGCGGGACAGTCGCCGGGGGCGCCGTGCCATGCGGGCATGGCGAGCAGTAGACCCGCGCAACGCGAGGGGTGTGCGCAAGCCCACTCGGCGGCGAGGTGGGCGCCGAAGGAGATGCCGCCGGCGAGCACGGGCCCGTGCGTATCGAAAGCGGCGTCGAGGGAAAGCAGGTGCCGACGGCCCAAATCGGGGCCTGGAACCGGTTCCGGGGCGACGAGAGACACCCGGGCGGCGGCCACCGCGGCGGTGAAGACCGAACGGATGAAAACGTCATCCGATCCGGTTCCGGGCAACAGGACGGCCGTGTCGGTCACATCGCCAGATCTTGCCGGTTCGGACGCGGTTCTCGGAGCCCCGGCGCGGCTACCCTGGCGAGTGAACGGCCCGGCGTGGGGGCCACAAGGCGCATTGGAGCGCGGACCATGGCGAGCACAAGGGGCGGCTACTGGAACCGTCTCGTACGCCGACTGACCAGCGACGTCACCGAACTGGACGCCGACGACCTGTCGCGCGAGGTCGACGCCGTCGGGGCGCAGCGGGCGTGCGACTGCCGTTCCGGCGAGGAGGTCACCGTGCTCGGCCGGCTGCGCAGCGTGGAGCTGTGCCCCCGCGACGCGGCGGCGACCCTGGAGGCGGAGCTCTACGACGGCACGGAGGGCGTGACGCTAGTCTGGCTCGGCCGTCGCCGCATCGCCGGCATCGAGCCGGGGCGCACTATCAAGGCCCGGGGTCGGATCGCGGTCCGTGACGGCCGCAAGGTGCTCTACAACCCCTACTACGAGTTGCAGACGAGTTCATGAGCGAACAGCCAGCCCCGGCCGCCGAGTCGGTCACCGACAAACCGGCCGAGGATGAGCAGCCCGAGCCGACGCCGACGCTGCTTGAGCAGATGGGCGGCATCAGCGGCCTGATCTACTCCTCGGTGCCGATCGTCGTTTTCGTGCTGGTCAACTACCTCTTCGAGTGGCAGGCCGCGCTGTGGGCGGCGGTCGGCGTCGCGGTGGCCATCGCCGTGATGCGGCTGATCCGCCGCGAGCCGTTGCAACCGGCCATCTCGGGCCTGTTCGGCATCGCTGTGGCCGCCTTCATCACCATCCGCACCGGCTCGGCCAAGGGTTTCTTCGCCTTCGGCATCTGGAGCAGCCTGGTCTACTGCGGCGCGTTCCTGATCTCAGCCCTGGTCCGCTGGCCGCTGGCCGGCGTGATCTGGTCGACGCTGAACAACTCGGGCTTCAAGTGGCGGTCCGACAAGGCCGCCCGCCTCTACTACGACATCGCCACCCTGGTCTGGATCCTGGTGTTCGGGTCCAAGTTCGTGGTCCAGCAGTGGCTGTACGACCAGGACAACGTGGGCCTGCTGGGGCTGGCTCGGATCGCGATGGGCTACCCGCTCACGGCGATCGCCATCGCCGTCACGGTGTGGGCCGTGCGCAAGGCCGACAAGCGCCTGGCCCAGCTGGCGGCCGAGGATGAGGCGGCCGCGGCCGTGGAGCGGCCGGCCGCCCAGGCGGACCCGGCGACCTAGCCCTCCCTTCTACGCGGACTTCTGCGCGGACGCCCAATTAGCTCTCCCTGACGCCGAAACGTGGGCGTTCCTACCACAAGGGCGAACTATGAACGGCAGTGTGCGGAACTGGACCGTGTGTGCGGCGAGTGTGCTGGGGGTCGCGGTGGCACGGCCGCCGCGGTGCTGTCCGCAGGCACCGCACAGGCGGCGAAGGACGCCAGCGTGAAGGTCTGCAACGACGCCGCGACGCAGTGCTACTTCTCGCTCGACCAGGCCCCACGCAACGGCTTCGCCAGCTACATCGTCAACGCGGACGAATGCCGGACGTTCAACTACGGCGTCCACCCCGGCGAGTGATCGGGCGAAAAGAATGGGCCCCCGACATTAGTCGAGGACCCATTCTTTGCTTGTCTCAGTCCAGGCCGAGCGCGCTCCTGATCTCGTGCTCGACGTCGGCCGAGGCCACGAACAGCAGCTCGTCGCCCTCCTCGAACGGGTCGTCGGCCTGCGGCACGATGACCCGCCCGCCGCGCAGGATGGTGACCAGCGCGGCGTCCCGGGGCAGGTTGAGCTGGCTGACGGCCTGGCCGGCCAGGAAAGTGTCGTCCGGCAGTGTGATCTCCACCAGGTTGGCCTGGCCCTGCCGCAGCGTCATCAGCCGCACCAGGTCGCCGATGTTGACGGCCTCCTCGACCATGGCGGCCAGCATGCGCGGCGTGGACACGGCCACGTCCACGCCCCACGCCTCGGTGAACAGCCACTCGTTGGTCGGGTCGTTGACCCGGGCGACCACGCGGCGCACCGCGAACTCGGTCTTGGCCAGCAGCGACACCACCAGGTTGACCTTGTCGTCGCCGGTGGCGGCGATGACCACGTCGCACAGCTGCACGCCGGCGTCCTCCAGCGAGGACAGCTCGCACGCGTCGGCGTGCACCCACTCGGCCTGCTCGACGGTGGTCGGCTCGAAGTGCGCCGCGTCCCGCTCGATGAGCATCACCTGGTGGTTGCTGCCGAGCAGTTCCTGGGCGATGGACCGGCCGACGGCGCCGGCGCCCGCGATCGCGACTCGCATCAGTGGGACTCCTCGGGGGCCTGGCCCGCAGCCGCGGTGATCTCGGTGATGGTGCCGGACAGGGCGGCGACGTAGATCTCGTCGTCGGCCTGCACGACGGTGCTCGGCTCGGGCAGCACGCCGGTGCCGAAACGCATGATGAAGGCCACTCGGCAGCGGACGGTCTCCTGGAGCTCGGCGACCTTGCGGCCGACCCAGCCCTCGTGCACCGGCAGCAGCATCACGGCCACGGTGCCGGACGGGTCCCGCCACGCCGCGGCCTGGCCCTCGGGCACCAACATGCGCAGGAAGCGGTCGGTGGCCCACGGCACGGTCGCCACCGTCGGAATGCCCAGGCGCTCGTAGACGGCGGCCCGCTTGGGGTCGTAGATCCGGGCCACGACGTGCTGCACGCCGAAGGTCTCGCGGGCCACCCGGGCCGCGATGATGTTGGAGTTGTCGCCGCTGGACACGGCGGCCAGCGCGCCGGCCCGTTCGATGCCGGCGGCCACCAGGACCTGCCGGTCGAAGCCGTTGCCCACGACCTGCTGGCCGTGGAAGTCGCTGCCGAGCCTGCGGAAGGCCTGCCCGTTCTTGTCGATGACGGCGACCTGGTGGCCGAGGCGCTCCAGCGCCTTGGCCAGCGATGCCCCCACCCGGCCGCAGCCCATGACCACCACGTGCACGAATCGTCCTCCTCCGCGATGCGGCTGCACCGTACCTGGCGGCGGAGACGGCGATCCTCCGCAACCCCCCAATGCACCAATGGCCCGGTTTGTTCCCCAACCTACCGACGGACTGCTCCGAAGTGGTGACGACCTCGCCTACGCTGTGCCGTTGTGTCCAAGATTGCGACCGCGGCCAAACGGCTAGTCCTCGGCCGACCCTTCCGCAGCGACCGGCTGGCCCACACGCTGCTGCCGAAGCGGATCGCCCTGCCGGTGTTCGCGTCCGACGCCCTGTCCTCGGTGGCGTACGCCCCGGAGGAGATCTTCCTGACGCTGAGCGTGGCCGGACTGTCGGCCTATGGCTTCGCGCCCTGGATCGGCGTCGTGGTGGCCCTGGTCATGCTGGTTGTGGTGGCCTCGTACCGGCAGAACGTGCACGCCTACCCCAGCGGCGGCGGCGACTACGAGGTGGCCACCACCAACCTCGGCCGTTACTTCGGGCTCACCGTGGCCAGCGCGCTGCTGGTCGACTACATCCTCACGGTGGCGGTGTCCACGGCCTCCGGCATCGCCAACATCGGCTCGGCGCTGCCGTTCGTGGGCGAGCACAAGGTGCTGTTCTGCCTGCTGGTGATCGGCCTGCTGACCGCGATGAACCTGCGCGGCCTTCGCGAGTCGGGCGCCGCCTTCGCCATTCCGACCTACGGCTTCATGATCGGCATCGTCGGCATGATGATCTGGGGTTTCGTGCGGGCGCTGTCCGGGGCCGACCTGCGGGCCGAGAGCGCCGGCTTCGAGCTGCACGCCGAGACGTCGATGACCGGCGTCGCGTTCGCCTTCCTGATCCTGCGCTCGTTCTCCTCCGGCTGTGCCGCGTTGACCGGCGTGGAGGCGATCAGCAACGGCGTGCCGGCCTTCCGCAAGCCGAAGTCCCGCAACGCGGCGACCACGCTGCTGATGATGGGCCTGGTCGCGGTGGTGATGTTGATCGGCATCATCTCGCTGGCCACGCTGACCCATGTCAACTTTGCCGACGACCCGGCCAAGCAGCTGATCGGCGCGCCCGCCGACTACCAGCAGAAGACGATCCTGGCCCAGATCGCGGCCGCGGTGTTCAGCAACTTTCCGCCGGCCTTCTACTACATCTCCTTCGTCACCGGCATCATCCTGGTGCTGGCGGCCAACACCGCCTTCAACGGCTTCCCGGTGCTCGGCTCGATCCTGGCCCAGGACCGCTACCTGCCGCGCCAGCTGCACACCCGCGGCGACCGGCTGGCCTTCAGCAACGGCATCATCTTCCTGGCCGCGCTGGCGGTGGTGCTGATCGTCGCGTTCGACGCCGAGGTGACCCGGCTGATCCAGCTGTACATCGTGGGCGTGTTCGTGTCGTTCACGTGCAGCCAGGCCGGCATGATCCGGCACTGGAACCGGTTGCTGGCCACCGAGGAGGACAAGGCCGTCCGGCGTCGGATGCGGCGCTCGCAGACCATCAACACCATCGGCCTGGTCTGCACCGGCGCCGTGCTGATCGTCGTGCTGATCACCAAGTTCCTGGCCGGCGCGTGGATCGCCATCGCCGCGATGGGCGCGATCTTCGCCCTGATGACGGCCATCCGCAAGCACTACGACACGGTGGCCGCCGAGCTGAGGATGGCTCAGGCCGAGCGGGACAACGCCGTGATGCCGTCCCGAAACCACGCCATCGTGCTGATCTCCAAGCTGCACCTGCCGACGCTGCGGGCGCTGTCCTACGCCAAGGCCACCCGCCCGGACATTCTCGAGGCGGTCACCGTCAACGTGGACGACGCCGACACCCGCGAGCTGGTGGCCGAGTGGGACCGGCACGCGTTCAAGACGCCGCTGAAGGTGATCGAGTCGCCCTATCGGGAGATCACCAAGCCGGTGCTGGACTACGTGCGGCGGGTCCGCACCGACAACCCCCGCGACGTCGTCACGGTGTTCCTGCCGGAGTACGTCGTCGGCCATTGGTGGGAGCAGCTGCTGCACAACCAGAGCGCCTTGCGGCTCAAGGGCCGGCTGCTGTTCCAGCCGGGCGTCATGGTGACGTCCGTGCCGTGGCAGCTGGCGTCGGCCAACAGGCGGGCCGAGGCCGACCGCGTGGTCACCCCCGGCCAGATCCGCCGCGGTCTGGACACCCCCATCGAACGTAGGAAGACGAGGACGTGACGCAGACTCAGCCCTGGACCGGTCGACGCCTTGAGGTCGAGGTCGGCCCCGTCGCCCATGGCGGCCACTGTGTCGCCCGTGCCGACGGCCGTGTGGTGTTCGTGCGGCACGCGCTGCCGGGAGAGCGGGTCGTCGTCGAGGTCACCGAGGACAAGGGCGGCTCCTTCTGCCGTGCCGACGCCGTGGAGGTGCTGGAGCCGTCGCCCGACCGCGTGGAGCCGCCGTGCCCGGTGGCCCGTCCCGGCGGCTGCGGCGGCTGCGACTGGCAGCATGCGTCGGCCGAGGCACAGCGATCGCTGAAGGCGGCCATCGTCGCCGAGCAGCTCCAGCGCCTGGCCGGGCTCGAGGTGGACGTGGAGATGGAGGCGCTGCCGGGCGGCCTGGGCGAATGGCGCACACGTTTGCGCATGGTCATCGACGGCAAGGGACGCGCCGGCTTTCGCGCGCACCGCAGCCACAAGGTCGTGCCGGTGAAGCGGTGCACCATCGCTGCGCCGGATCTCGTGGAGGAGGTCACCGCGCAGCACTGGACGCGTGGGGCGGAGCTCGACCTCACCGCCGACTCCATGGGCCACATGGACATCGTGGAGCGCCCGCAGCGGGGGCGGCCGCGCACCGTCAGCGGCGACGGCGTTGCCGTGGAGCGGGCCGCCGGTCGGGAGTGGCGCGTCGACGCCCATGGCTTCTGGCAGGTGCATCCCGAGGCCGCGGACCTGTACGCCGAGATCGTCGGCGAGTGGGCCGGCGCGCCCGTCGGCGGCACCGCCTGGGACCTTTACGGCGGCGCCGGGCTGTTCGCCGCCGTGCTGGCCGAGCAGGTCGGTCCCGACGGCTCCGTGCTCGTCGTCGAGTCCTCCCGTGCCGCCGTCGCCGACGGTCGTCGCAACCTCGCCGACCTGCCCCAGGTCCGGTTCAAGACCGGGTTGGTGGAGGAGACCGAGCTGAGCGGCCGGCCCGACGTCGTCGTCCTCGACCCGCCACGCAAGGGCGCCGGCAAGGCCGTGGTCGACGCCATCGCCGCCTGCGAACCCGAGCGGGTCATCTACGTGGCCTGCGACCCCGCGGCCCTGGCCCGCGACGTCGCCGGCTTCGCCGAGCACGGCTACCGCCTGGACCGTCTGCGCGCCTTCGACGCCTTCCCCATGACCCACCACATGGAGTGCATCGCTTTGCTGATTCGCTGAGAACGTTCAGTGGACTGTCAAGCCCCTACACCGCACTGTGGACAACTCCGCGGCCATCCACAGGCACCCCCTCTTCAAGATCGACCAGGGCCTTGCGGCGGTAGAATTGGCCGAGGTGGTGGCCCCCCTTGGGTGCGGCGGGCGATGGGTGGGGCGGGCGATGGGTGGGGCGGGCGACGGATGCGGCAGGCGACGGATGCGGCAGGCGACGAGTGACAGGTGCGCGCGTGACAGGTGCGCGCGTGACGGGTGCGCGCGTGACGGGTGCGACGGGTGCCGATCGGCTGGCGGCCTTTCCAGGGCGATGCCACTGACCTCCGCCGCAAGCTGACCCTCGTTGCCCGCCGGCCGACCGTGAGGAACAACTCAACGATGTGGTGATCCTGTGCAGGCTGCCAACTCCCGCGCACACCGAGCGTCTAATTGAGCGGGGACTCGACCGGCCGTCGGAGGCGCCGGCTCTGCTGGACGGGCGAGGGACCCGGGGCGGTGACGGTACGTTCCGTCACCACCTCGACAGGTGAAATCCCACGATCTCCGTAGACTGACATGCGCCGCCGCGGCGGCGACGCAACGCAGTACACGGCGAGGAATTGACCCCGGCGCCAAAGGCGAGGTGAAGCGGTGACGCTGCTGGAATCCGTGCACGGACCCACTGATGTGAAGCGGATGGAGCAGGGTGAGCTGGAGCAGCTCGCGACCGAGATCCGGTCCTTCCTGGTGGAGAAGGTGGCCCGCTCGGGTGGCCATCTCGGCCCCAACCTGGGCATCGTCGAGCTGACGCTGGCGCTGCACCGGGTGTTCGACTCGCCCAGCGACGCGCTGCTCTACGACGTCGGGCACCAGTGCTACGTGCACAAGATCCTCACCGGCCGGGCCGACGGCTTCGACCTGCTCAAGCAGACCGGCGGCGTGTCGGGCTACCCGAACCGGGCCGAGAGCGAGCACGACTTCATCGAGAACAGCCACGCCTCGACGGCGCTGTCCTACGCCGACGGCATGGCCAAGGCGTTCCAGCTGGCCGGCAGCCGGCGGCACGTGGTCGCGGTGGTCGGCGACGGCGCGCTCACCGGCGGCATGTGCTGGGAGGCCCTGAACAACATCGCGGCCGACCAGACCCGGCCGGTGGTGATCGTGGTCAACGACAACGGGCGGTCCTACTCGCCGACCATCGGCGGCTTCGCCGACCACCTCGCGTCGCTGCGCCTGCAGCCGGGCTACGAGCGGGCCCTGGAGAGCGGCAAGCGCACCCTGCAGCGCACCCCCGTGGTCGGCCCGGCCGTCTACGCCGCGCTGCACGCCGCCAAGCGCGGCATCAAGGACGCGCTGGCCCCGCAGGCCATGTTCGAGGACCTGGGCCTGAAGTACCTCGGCCCGGTCGACGGGCACGACCTGGTGGCGCTGGAGGCCGCACTGAAGCGGGCCAAGGCGTTCAACGGGCCGGTCATCGTGCATGCCGTGACCCGCAAGGGCAACGGCTACGCGCCGGCCGAGAACGACCCGGCCGACCAGATGCACCAGACCGGCGCGATCGACCCGGTCACCGGCAAGCCGCTCGGGCCGAAGGCGACGTCGTGGACGTCCATCTTCGCCGAGGAGCTGATCAGGGCCGGGGCCGAGCGCAACGACGTGGTGGCCATCACCGCCGCCATGCTCGGGCCGACCGGCCTGGACAAGTTCGCCAAGGCCTACCCGGACCGGTGCTTCGACGTGGGCATCGCCGAGCAGCACGCGCTGACCTCGGCCGCCGGCATGGCCATGGCCGGGCTGCACCCCGTGGTGGCGCTCTACTCCACCTTCCTCAACCGGGCCTTCGACCAGCTGCTGATGGACGTGGCCCTGCACAAGCAGCCGGTCACGCTGGTGCTGGACCGGGCCGGCATCACCGGTTCCGACGGGCCCAGCCACAACGGCATGTGGGACCTGTCCATCCTGGGCATCATCCCGAACATCAAGGTTGCCGCACCGCGGGACGCCGTCACGTTGCGTGAGGAGTTCCGGGAGGCGCTGGCCATCGAGGACGGGCCGTCCGCGCTGCGCTTCTCCAAGGGCGCCGTGGTCGAGCACGTGCCGGCGCTCGAGCGCGTGGGCACCGTCGACGTGCTCAGCAAGCCCGCCGGCTCCACCGGTTCCGACGTGCTGCTGGTCGCCGTCGGCGCCTTCGGCGAACTCGGCGTCGCCGCCGCCCAGCGGCTCGCCGACCAGGGCATCGGCGTCACCGTCGTCGACCCGCGGTGGGTGCTACCCGTGCCGGCCGAGCTGGCCGAGCTGGCCGCCGACCACCGCCTCGTCGTCACGGTCGAGGACAGCGGCCGGCATGGCGGTTTCGGCTGGGCCCTGGCCGCCGCCCTGCGTGATGCCGGTGTCGACGTGCCGATGCGGGACCTGGCCGTGCCGCAGCAGTTCCTGGAGCACGGTTCCCGTTCCGAGGTGCTGGCCCAGGTCGGCCTCACCGCCCAGGACGTCGCCCGCCGGGTGACCGAGTGGGTCGCCGGCCGCATCGGCGAGCCCGCCGCCGTCCAGGCCGACGTGCCGGCCGAGGAGCGCAAGCACGGCTGACCGGACCTGACGCCGGCCGGGGCAGCTCCGAGCCCCGGCCGGCTTTCGGCTGCCCTGCCCGCCCGGCTGCTTGCCGCCCAGCCGCCGCCAGCCCCGCTGCTTCCAGCTGGCCGCTGCCTACCCAGTGGCTGCGCGGCCGGTCGCTGCCACGGTCGCGGCCTGTCTGGTCGCTGGCTGCCCGCCCCCCAGCCGTTGCCTGCCCGGCTTCTTCCCGCCAGCCCGACTGCTTCCCGGCTGGCGCTGCCTGCCTGACTGCTTCCCGGCTGGCCGCTGGTCGGCTGGTCGCTCGCCCCGGTCGCTTGCCGTCCTGCCCGCCCGATCGCTGCCCGACCGGATCTCCGGCGCTTTTCGCCCCCTATGCCCCTCCCGCGCGGCCGCTTTCCTCGGCCCGACCTCCCGCCGCGCCCTTTCCCGCCGGGCTGTGGCACGGTGGACAGGTGCGGATCCTGGTAGTCGAGGACGAACAGCCGCTGGCCGAGGCGATCGCCCGGGGCCTGCGGCGTGAGGGTATGGCCGTGGACGTCGCGTTCGACGGCGAGTCCGGCCACGAGAAGGTCACCGTCACCCGGTACGACGTGGTCGTGCTCGACCGCGACCTGCCGAAGATGTCGGGCGACGAGCTGTGCCAGGAGATCGTGCGGTCGGGGGCGCTGACCCGAGTGATCATGCTCACTGCGAGCTCGGCCATCGAGGACCGGGTGGAGGGCCTGTCGCTGGGGGCGGACGACTACCTGGCCAAGCCGTTCGCGTTCGCCGAGCTGGTGGCCCGGGTGCGGGCGCTGGCCCGGCGGGCGACGCCGGCGACGCCGCCGGTGCTGGTCGCCGCGGACGTGGAGCTGGACCCGGCCAAGCGGACCGTGACCCGGTCCGGCCAGCTGGTCGACCTGACCCGCAAGGAGTTCGGCGTCCTCGAGGTGCTGATGGCGGCCGGCGGCACGGTGGTGAGCAGCGAAGAGCTGCTGGAGCGGGTCTGGGACGAGAACGCCGACCCGTTCACCACGACGGTGCGGGTCACCGTGATGACGTTGCGCAAGAAGCTCGGCGAGCCGGGCATCATCGAGACCGTCGTCGGCTCCGGCTACCGTGTGCCTGCCGCCGGCCGGGCCGCCGGGCCGGCACTGGACTCGGCAACAGGAGCCCGACCTGCTGAAAGTTGACGTGCCCGCGGTAAAGCCGCGGCGGCGTGGGCCGGGGCTGAGGCTGCGCATCACCGCCGTCGCAGTGGTCATCGTCGCCGCCGTGAGCGCGCTGCTGCTGTGGTTGGGCTGGCTGCTGGTCGGCCTCGTCGTGCGCGGGGCCGTGCCCCAGCTGCCGGCCAGCAGCAAGATCGTCGTCGACGGGGTCGCGGTCGACGCCTCCCGCCTGGGCGACGTGCTCGAACAACACGCCCGCACCCAGGTCCTCGGCGCCGGCATCGTCGCCTTCGTGCTGCTGCTCGCCGCGGCCGCCGTGCTGGCCTGGACCTTCACCGGCCGCGCCCTGCGGCCCCTGCACGACGTGACCTCGACCGCTCGACGGTTGTCGGCCGAGTCGCTGGGGGAGCGCATCGCCCTCAACGGCCCCGACGACGAGGTGGCCGAGCTCGCCGACACCTTCGACGCCATGCTGGATCGGCTCCAGGGCGCCTTCGACGCCCAGCGCCGGTTCGTGGCCAACGCCAGCCACGAGCTCCGGACGCCGCTGGCCGTGATCCGGACCGAGCTCGACGTCACCCTGTCCGACGACAAGGCCGACGTCGAGGAGCTCCGGCGGATGGCCGACGTCGTCGGCACCGCCGCACTGCGGGCTGAGCAGCTCGTGGAGGCCCTCCTGCTGCTGGCCCGCACCGACGGCATCGGCCTGGCCGCGCACGAGCCGGTCGACCTCGCCGCCGTCGTCGCCTCGGCCTGGCGCTCCGCCGGTCGCGAGGCCGCCGCCCGCGGCGTCCAGGCCCGGTTCGCCACCTCGCCCGCCCCGACCGTCGGCGATCCGGCGCTGCTCGAACGTGTCGCCGGCAATCTGCTGGAGAACGCCGTCCGCCACAACCTCGACGGCGGCTGGATCGAGGTCGTCACCGAGAGCGATCCCGAGTGGACCCAGCTGCGGGTGTCGTCCAGCGGCCAGCTCGTCGCCCCCGAAATGGTCAGCGAGCTCTTCGAGCCCTTCCGCCGCGGCGGCGTCGACCGCACCGCCCGCACCGGCACCGGCCTCGGCCTGTCCATCGTCCGGGCCGCCGTCCTGGCCCACCGCGGCACCGTGCAGGCCGACGCCGTCCCCGGCGGCGGCCTGGCCGTCACCGTCCGCCTCCCGGCCGGCCGCGGCGACTGACACCGCGCGGAGCGGCCGCTCGAGTTGCGAGGGTGAGAGGTGGCTCTCATGGTGGAAGAAGAGCCGGCGAGTCGGCTGTTGCCCACAATGACCGTGAATCGAGAAAGTGTGAGGGAAGCGTCTCCTATGCCTTTCGTGCCCACCATGAAGCTGAACAACGGCGTCGAGATCCCGCAGCTCGGGTTCGGCGTGTTCCAGGTGCCCGACGAGGAGACGACGGCGGCCGTCACGGCGGCGTTGGAGGCCGGGTACCGCAGCATCGACACGGCGGCGGCCTACGGCAACGAGCGCGGCGTCGGCGAGGCCGTCAAGGCGTCCGGGATCGAGCGGGACGAGCTGTTCATCACGACGAAGCTGTGGAACTCCGACCAGGGCTACGACGCCACGCTGCGCGCCTTCGACAAGAGCATGGCGCAGCTCGGCCTCGAGCAGCTCGACCTGTACCTGATCCACTGGCCGGTGCCCAAGGCCGGCCGCTTCGTCGACACCTGGAAGGCGTTCGAGCAGCTGCACAAGGACGGCCGGATCCGCGCCATCGGCGTGTCGAACTTCCAGCCGACGCACCTGCGCCGGCTGCTGGACGAGGGCCTGACCCTGCCGGCGGTCAACCAGATCGAGCTGCACCCGGCGCTCCAGCAGGCGACGCTGCGCGCGTTCCACACCGAGCACGGCATTGCCACCGAGGCCTGGAGCCCGCTGGCCCAGGGCGAGGTGCTGGACGCCCCGCAGATCACCGAGGCGGCCGAGAAGCACGGCAAGTCGCCGGCCCAGATCGTGCTGCGCTGGCACCTGCAGCTGGGCAACATCGTGATCCCCAAGTCGGTGACGCCCAAGCGCATCCGCGAGAACATCGAGGTGTTCGACTTCGAGCTGGACGGCGACGACCTGGCCGCGATCGCCACCCTCGAGCGCGGCCACCGCACCGGCCCGGACCCGGACACCTTCAACGCCGGCGCCTGAAACCGTCAGGGCCAGCCGAATCCGCCGGACGTCGTCGGCTTCGGCTTGGCGGCGAGCCGCGTGCACGTGGCCTTGGCCTGCTCCTGCAACCAGTCCGGCGGCACCGCGCCGCCGGACTGGTGCTTACGGGCTTCGTCGATCAACGCCTGCAACGCCTCGTACTGATCGCCGTCCAGGCCCATCTCCTGGTAGTCCAGCCCGGTGTCCTTGGCGTTGCCGAGAATGTCCTTGGCCCAGTACACAAGCTGGTTCGTGCACGCGGCGATCGGGTCCACAGTGGACGTTGCCGCGGCCGGACTGGTCGCCGGCGGACTGGTCGGCCCGCCGGAGCACCCCGCGACTGCCAACAGCGCGGCGGCGACGAGCAGGCGTCCGATCATGGCGCTAGAACGAGTCCCCGCCGGAGAACTGCTCCTCCAGCGTGTCCACGGTGCCGGCGAGCAGCGTGAGCGGGTCGGTGAACTCGTTGATGTCCAGGTTCTCCAGCGGCAGCGCGTGCCGAAGCACGACGTGCTCGCCCACGATCGCCACGCCGCCGACGACGGTGGTGTGCCCGACCTCCTTGAGCAGCGCGGCCAGGTCGACCTTCGACGCCATGCCGCACGGCGAGGCGATCTGGACCCAGTCCTCCTTGCCGTCGAGCACCTCGTGGCTGAGCCAGATCACCTGGCTGCGCTCGTCGTCGAACTCGACGTAGATGCTCACCTCGTCGGCCGTCTGGTCGATGACCTGGTACTCACTGCGCACGAAGGCCACCAGGTCGCCCCACGTCGCCATGACTCACCCGTTTCCGAAGGCTGAACAAGATCACTCGACCATAGGCCGTGCCGGCCGGCGGCGGAAAGACCCTCGAGGGTGGTCACACCAGGCGAAGGTGGGCGGTCCGGCCGCCGGGGGTGCGCAGCGCGTGGGACCGGCCGGGCAGGGCGGTGACCACCAGTCCGAACACGATGTTGTTCAGCTCCTGCGTGCTCAACATCAGCTCGGCGGCCAGCTCGTGCGGGGTCACGCCCTGCTCGCGCAACGCCTTGAAGACCTTGGCCAGCAGCTGCGAGGACTCCCGGGCCTGGTCGCTGTCGGCGTCGACCCGCGCGAGGTCGGCGCACAGCGCCCGGTAGACGTCGTCGCCGACCTGCCGCAGCTCGCGCAGCCGCCGGGTCAGCGCCAGCGGCGACACCCGCCAGCGCGGGCAGGCCCGCAGCACCTGGTCCTTGGTCGGGTCGTCGGGCACGTAGGTCAGCACGTCCACGTCCGGCATCAGCATGGCGCCGGCGAAGGCGTCGGCCTCCGCCTCGACGTCGACGCCTTCGAGCGGCCGCCCGCCGCCGTGCAGGACGAGGTGCCCGAGCTCGTGCGCGGCGTCGAACCGCCCGTGCTCGGCCGACTTGGCGGTGTTGAGGAAGACGTACGGGGTGCCTTCGTGCCAGAACGAGAAGGCGTCGACGTCGGTGTGGTCCACGCCGAGCGAGAAGACCCGGACTCCGTGTGCCTCCAACAGATGCACGAGATTCGGCGCCGGCCTGCTGCCCAGCTGCCACTGCTCGCGGACGGCGTCGACGGCCGTGCCGGGGGTGCTGCTGACGATGGGAACGTCCACCTCGGGCAGCGTGAACCGGCGCTCGAGGAAGGCGTTGAACTCGATGGCCAGCCGGCCGGCGGCCAGCGCGCCGGCCCGCCGCCGCGCCGGCAGCTTGGCCCGGGCCCGGAACGACACCACGTCCTCGGCGAGCTCGGCCGGCTCGGCGGCGGCGAAGAACTCGACCGGGAAGCCCAGCACCCGGGCCAGGTCGGCGAGATCGGCCTCGCCCGGCGCCCGGCGGCCGTGCTCGAAGTCCGACACCGACCGCGGGCTCACGTCCAGTGCCCGCGCGAGAGCCGCGGCGGTCAGCTGACGCCGCTGGCGGGCGAGCTTGAGACGGGCCGGTGTGAACATCGTGGAGATCATTCTTCCGGGTGCTCACCCGGTCGACGCAACAGACATCCCCGAGTGGAGTGACGGTGTCGCCCGAACCGGTCAACCCAGGCGGCTGGCAAGCGCCGTCCCCAGGCCGTTGCCGGACAGCCACGCGGTCTGCACGCGTGGCTGGCCCCAGGCGTCTCCGCACAGCCCGATGTTGTCGTCGTCCAGGTGGTACGGCTCGGTCGACGGGGCGCCGGGAGTGGAGTGCAGCCACTGGTGGGCGTAGCCCGTGACGGGCCGTTCCGTCAGCCCGAGCACGGCTTCGACGGCGTCCTCGACCTCGGCGATGACCTGGTCGTGCGCGCCGAGCCGGGACGCGGTGTAGGCGGCGGTGGTGTGCGCGACGAGCACGGGGGCGCGGTCGCCGCGCCGGTGGCCGTCGTCGCAGATGGAGGTGAGGATGTCGTGCCCGTTGACGAAGGCGCCGCGAAAGTCGGGCCAGGCCCGGGCGGGATAGCGCAGGGTGATGGCGAAGGCGGGCTGCCAGTCCTGGCCGTCGGCGGCGGCCCGCGCGGCCAGCAGGCAGTGATCCAGCACGGTCAGCGCCTGCGGACCGGGCGCGGCCAGCACGACGGCGTCCACCGGCACGCCGTCGACCAACGGCCCGGGCTCCACGGCGGTGACGGCGTGCTGGAGCTTCACGGTCAGCCCGTCGGCCAGGGACTCGGCCAGGCTCCGCAGCCCCTGCCGGGCCGCCCAGCGCATCGGGCCCGGCCGCGGCTCCCGGCGGCCGTCCTGGAAGGCGACGAGGGTGTCGGTCCACTCCCGGGCCAGCCCGGCCCGCCGCCAGCCCTGCACGACGGCGTCGAAGGACGGGTCGCTCACCGTGAAGTAGGCGGCCCCGATGTCGGCCGGGCGGCCGTCGTAGCGGCGGGTCGCGAGGCGACCGCCGACCACGGGTGCGCGCTCCAGCACGCGGACGTCGATGCCGGCATCGACCAGGACCCGGGCACAGGCCAGGCCGGCGATGCCGGCGCCGACGACCACAACGCTCACGAGCCTTACAGTAGGGGCGTCACTCCCACACCTCGATCGCTCGTACCACGAATGGCGCACGCGGCACGTAAGTCCCGCCCTTCGGGTACGTGGTGAACTCGGCCTCGGTGGCGCAGGTGGCGCTCTCGTAGACCGACACGTCCTTGGTCATCAGGTTGGCCAGCGATCTGGCCACCAGCTTCGCCGGCAGCGGGACGCACGTGCTGGTGGCGGTGACCGTCTCCAGCGAGAGGCGGGCGACCTTGCCCGAGTAGTTCTCCCCGCCCCAGGCGCAGAACGAGCCCGCGTCACAGGTCGAACCGACCTCGGGAGCTGCCTGAGCGGACGTGGCTGTGATGATCACCATGGCCGCCGACATGAGCGCCGTTCGAACCACCATGACGACTCCTTCCCCAGTTGTTTTCGCAGTTGGGAGCCTTGCCGCGGCGGCGGTCCGTGTCCGCGGAACTATTCCCCTTCACCCGTCCGGGAATGCGGTTCACCCGCCGGTGAGCTACCCCACCCCGGGTTCGTGTTCAGCCCGCTACCGAAGGGGGTAAGACGGAGTTGTGGCAACCACTCTCCTGACCCGTCCCGCCCCGCAGCTCCGTCGTGACCAGCGCGCGCTGGTGGAGGCGATCCGGCGAATGACGGACTTCGAGGCGGTGGCCGTGCTGCGTGGATTCGACAAGACCAGCCGGGCCACCCGCGACGCGATCAACGACGCCGTCCGTGAGCACGGCGGGCACATCATCGACGTGACGCCGGTGCCCGGACTCGGCGAGCTCGCCGCCGTGCCGACGGCCGACCTCGTCGTGGCGACCAACCGCGCGCTCGCCCCGGCGGCCGAGCGCCTGGCCGCGTACTGGAACGTGCCGGCCGTTGTGCTCGGCGACGGCGGCGAGCACGGGCGTCTGGTGCGGACCCGGCAGCCCGCGGTGTTCGTCAGCAGCGAGAACGGCGGCCAGGACGTGGTCGTCCGCCAGCTGCGGCTGCTCGGGCCCGTCACCTGGTCCGACGGCACCGCCCCGCTGCGGCCGGCCGAGGAGCTCGTGCTCAAGCCCACCATCGAGGGCATGGTCGTCACCGCCCGGTACGCCGGCACCTCCGTCACCCGGCCGGCCAGCCGGATGATCGAGGTCGAGATCACCGACGAGATCGTGGCCGAGATCGACGGTCACGCCGGCCTGGTCGGCACCGGCCGCTACGAGGCCCGGCCGACGACCCGCCCGGTGTGCCGCGTCGCCGTCAACGGCTGACGCCGACCCGTTGGGACAGACCGAGCGCGTCCACCGGCGCCCGCACCTTGGCGTCGTTGTCGAAGTAGACGTAGACGTCGCCGCGGTGGTGCCACTCGCGCACCTTGGCGGCCCAGCGGTCCAGGGCCTCGTCGGTGTAGCCGCTGACGTAGAGCTCCTCGTCGCCGTGCAGGCGGGCGTAGGCGAAGTCGGCGGTCAACTCCTCGAAGTACGGCCATTTCTTGGCCGTGTCGGCCACGACCAGGGCCACGTTGTGCTCATGCAGCAGACGTAGGCACTGCTCGTCCTGGAAGCTGGCGTGCCGGGGTTCCAGGGCGTGCCGCATGGGCCGGTCGGTGTCGATCTGGAGGCCCGAGTCGTCCTCGATACGGTGGTCATGCCGGGCCCCGAGTTTGGCCGCCGCGGCCGTGCTTTGCGGCAGCAGAGCCAAGAACTCGGCCAGCACGGCGGCGTCGAACTGGAGCGTGGCCGGCAGCTGCCACAGCAGCGGGCCGAGCTTGTCCTGGAGCAGCAACACCCCCGAGGCCAGGAAGTTGGCCACCGGGATCTCGGCGTCCTTGAGCCGTTTCATGTGCGTGATGAACCGCGGCGCCTTGGTCGCGAACACGAAGTCGTCGGGCGTCTGCGCGGCCCAGGACAGGAAGCTCGCCGGCTTCTGCCGCCCGTAGAAGGTGCCGTTGATCTCCACCGAGTTCAGCCGCTCGGCCAGGTACGGCAGCTCGCGCTTCTGCGTCACGCCCTTCGGGTAGAAGACGCCGCGCCACGGCGGATACACCCAGCCCGACGTCCCGATCCGGATCACGGCCCCCATCCTGCGCCGTCAGCCCCCTTCTCGCAGCAGGTCGGCCAGGGTCATGGCGTCCCGCGGCGCACGGCCACGCATCGTGTTGTCGAAGTAGACGAACACGTCGCGGCCGGCCGCCAGCTCCCCGATCCGGTTCGCCCAGCCCTTCAGCTCATCGTCGCCGTATCCGCTGATGTAGAGCTTCTCGCCCCCGTGCAGCCGGATGTAGCTGAAGTCCGCCGTCGTCACGTCGAACACCGGCCACTTCCCCGCCCCGTCCGAGTAGACCACCGCCGCGTTGTGCTCCCGGGCCAGCTCGTAGAAGGCCTCGGTTCGGAAGCTCTCGTGCCGCACCTCGATCGCGTGCCGTGCCGTCGGGTCCAGCAGCGGCAGGAACGCCGCCATCGTTGCCGGGTCGAACGTCGCCCGGTCCGGCAGCTGCCACAGCACCGGCCCGAGCCGCGGACCAAGCTCCCGCACTCCCGAGTCGAAGAAGCCCCGCAGCGCCTCCTCCACCCCACGTAACCGCCGGACATGCGTGACCTCGCGGATCCCCTTCACCGCGAACACGAAGTCCGCCGGCACCTGAGCCGCCCATGACCGAAAGTTCGCTGGCGTACGCAGCGAGTAGAACGTCCCGTTGATCTCGATCGAGTCCACCTGCTCGGCGAGGAACTCCAGCTCACGGCGCTGCACCAGACCCTGGGGATAGAAGTCGCCCCGCCACTCCGGATACTTCCAGCCCGACGTGCCGATCCTGATCATCACTCCATGGTGGGGCGATTCCCCGCGACGCGCACGGCCAGTCGGCTTCGAGACCGCCGACCTGGATGTCTGAACCTTCAGAGACACGAAAGCCGGTCGCCTGCGCGGACAACCGACTTCCGTGGGCCAGGCCGGCCCTGAGACCCGCGGTGAGCGTCTGCCATCGTATGGTCGTGGCCCCGAATAACGACTATAATTCGGACCATGGAGACCATGCCGATCACAGAAGTGAAGACCCGGCTGGCCGAGCTGGTCGTGCAGGTGGAGACCCAGCGTGACCGGATCACCATCACGCGAAACGGCAAGCCCGCCGCGATCCTTGTCTCGGTGGGCGAGTGGGAGAGCATCAACGAGACGCTGGACGTGCTCGCCGATCCCGAGGCGTTGCGGGACATCAAAGATGCCGACGACGCGTACGTCCGCGGCGACGTGTACGACAGCGCCGAGATCGCGGCCATCCTGCGCGCTCGTACGGATGGAACGGACAGCGTCGCTTGAGCGAGTCGTACGACATCGCCTGGTCGCCTCAGGCCCGGCGGGCCATGGCCGAGCAGGTTCCGGTCCACGTCGCGATGGCGGTGTACGAGTTGGTCACCCGTCCGTTGGCGACCAACCCGCACCGAGTCGGCAAGCAACTCGATCCACCGATGGACGATCAGTGGTCCGCGCGCCGAGGCGACTACCGGGTGCTCTATCGAATCCACGAGGACAAGCGCCAGGTCTATGTCACTCGAATCAGCCATCGACGGGACGCCTACCGGGCGTACTGAAAGCCGGTCGCCCGCGCGGACGACCGGCTTTCATGGGCCCGGCCAGGGTCGGGGTTCGAGACCCTGGCCGGACGGGCGGGCTCAGGCGGGAACCGAAGCCACGCCCTGGGCCAGGAAACGACGGCCGGTGACGCGCTCGGAGACGCCGGCCCGGTCCAGGTACGGCGTGATGCCGCCGAGCCAGAACGGCCAGCCGGCGCCCAGGATCAGGCACAGGTCGATGTCCTGGGCCTCGGCCACCACGCCCTCGTCGAGCATGATCCGGATCTCCTGGGCCAGGGCCTCCTCGGCCCGGTCCCGCAGCTCCTGCGCGGTCAGCGGCGACGAGCCGGGCTGCCACAGGGCGGCGACCTCGGGGTCGACCTGGGGCTTGCCGGTGGCGTCCCAGGTGTAGACCGCGGTCTTGCCGGCGGCGACGAAGCGCTTCATGTTCTCGCTGACGCCGAACCGGTCCGGGAACGCCTGGTGCATGGTCTCGGCGACGTGCAGGGCGACGGCGGGCCCGACCAACTGAAGCAGGACGAGCGGGCTCATCGGCAGCCCGAGCGGGTCCAGCGCCTTGTCGGCGACCTCGAACGGCGTGCCCTCGTCGACGGCCCGGATGACCTCGCCCAGGAAGCGGGTGAGGAGCCGGTTGACGACGAAGGCGGGCGCGTCCTTGACCAGCACGCTGGACTTCTTCAGCTGCTTGCTGACGGCGAACGCGGTGGCCAGCGTGGCGTCGTCGGTCTGGTCGCCGCGGACGATCTCCAGCAACGGCAGCACGGCCACCGGGTTGAAGAAGTGGAAGCCGACGACCCGCTCGGGGTGGGCCAGCTTGGCGGCCATCTCGGTGATGGACAGCGACGAGGTGTTGGTTGCCAGCACGCACTCGGCCGACACGTGCTCCTCGACCTCGGCGAACACCTGCTGCTTGACCGACAGCTCCTCGAACACGGCCTCGATGACGAAGTCGGCGTCGGCGAAGGCGGCCTTGTCCAGGGAACCGGAAACCAGGGCCTTGAGGCGGTTGGCGGCGTCGGGGGAGAGGCGCTTGCGGCCCAGCAGCTTGTCGATCTCGCCGTGCACGTAGCCGACGCCCTTGTCCACGCGGGCCTGGTCGATGTCGGTCAGCACGACCGGCACCTTCAGCTGCCGCACGAACAGCAGGGCCAGCTGGCTGGCCATCAGGCCGGCGCCGACGACGCCGACCTTGGTGATCGGCCGGGCCAGCGACTTGTCGGGCGCGCCCGCGGGCTTGCGGGCCCGCTTCTGCACCAGGTTGAACGAGTACAGCCCGGTGCGCAGCTCGTCGGTCATCAGCAGCTCGGCCAGCGCGTCGGTCTCGGCCGCGTAGCCGGCGTCGAGGTCGTTGCCCCGAGCCAGCTCCAGCAGCTCGAGCGCCTTGGTCGCGCCGGGCGAAGCGCCGTGGGTCTTGGCCTCGACGAAGGCGCGACCACGGGTCAGGGCGCTGTCCCACGCCTCGCCACGGTCGATCTCCTTGCGGGACACCGAGACCGCGCCGTTGACGACCTGGGCCAGCCAGGCCAGCGACTGCTCGAGGTAGTCGGCCGAGTCGAAGACCACGTCGACGATGCCGAGCTCGGCGGCCTGCGCCGGCTTGAGCATCTTGTTCTGGTTCAACGCGTTCTCGATGATCACGGTGACCGCGGCGTCGGCGCCGATCAGGTTGGGCAGCAGCTGCGTGCCGCCCCAACCCGGGAACAGGCCCAGGAACACCTCGGGGAAGGCGATCGCGGCGGCGTTGGACACCAGGGTCCGGTAGTGGCAGGACAGCGCCAGCTCGAGGCCGCCGCCCATGACCGCGCCGTTGACGAAGGCGAAGGTCGGCACGGACGACTCGGTGAACCGGCGGAACACGTCGTGCCCGGTCTGCGCGATCTGACGGGCCAGCTCCGGCGAGGACAGCTGCTCCACACCGGACAGGTCGGCGCCGACCGCGAACACGAACGGCTTGCCGGTCACGGCGATCGCGGCCGGCTCGGCGGCCAGCGCCTCGTCCAGGGCGGCGTTCAGCGACACCAGGCTCTGCGGCCCGAAGGTCGACGGCCGCGTGTGGTCGAAGCCGTTGTCGATGGTGATCAGGGCGACCGGCTTCGACAGCCCGGGTACCGAAATCAGACGAGTGACGGCCTTGGTGACCACCTCGTCGGGGAAGGCCTGCGCGGCCTGCTCTGCGGTGATCACTTGTCCCCTCCGTTCCAGTGCGGGTTCTCCCAGATCACGGTGCCGCCCATGCCGATGCCGATGCACATGGTGGTGATGCCGTAGCGGACGTCGGGCCGCTCGGCGAACTGGTGGGCCAGCTGCGTCATCAGCCGCACGCCCGAGGAGGCCAGCGGGTGGCCGGTCGCGATGGCGCCGCCCCACTGGTTGACCCGCGGGTCGTCGTCGGCGATGCCGAAGTGATCGAGGAAGGCCAGCACCTGCACCGCGAACGCCTCGTTGACCTCGAACAGGCCGATGTCGGAGATGCTCAGGCCGGTGCGGGCCAGCGCCTTCTCGGTCGCCGGCACCGGGCCGACGCCCATCACCTCGGGCTCGACGCCGGCGAAGGAGTAGCCGACCAGCCGCATCGCGACCGGCAGGCCCAGCTCGTTGGCGGTGGCCTCGTCGGCCAGCAGGCAGCCGGTGGCGCCGTCGTTGAGACCGGCGGCGTTGCCGGCGGTCACCCGGCCGTGCGGACGGAACGGCGTCTTCAGCGCCGCGAGGTCCTGCACGGTGGTGCCGGGACGCGGCGGCTCGTCGGCGGTGGCCAGGCCCCAGCCCTTGTCGGCCGAGCGGGTGGCGACCGAGACGAACTCGGGGCCGATCTTGCCGGCCTTCACCGCGGCGTCGTACCTGGCCTGGGAGGCGGCGGCGAACTTGTCGGCGCGCTCCTTGGTGATGCCCGGGAACCGGTCGTGCAGGTTCTCCGCGGTCTGGCCCATGACCAGCGCGGAGGTGTCCACGAGGCGGTCGGCCAGGAAGCGCGGGTTGGGGTCGACGCCCTCGCCCATCGGGTGGCGGCCCATGTGCTCGACGCCGCCGGCGATCACCACGTCGTACGCGCCGAAGGCGATGCCGCTGGCCGCGGTGGTCACGGCGGTCATCGCGCCGGCGCACATGCGGTCGATGGCGTAGCCCGGCACCGACTTGGGCAGGCCGGCCAGCAGGGCGGCGGTGCGCCCGATGGTCAGGCCCTGGTCGCCGATCTGGGTGGTGGCCGCGATGGCGACCTCGTCCACCCGCTCCGGCGGCAGCTCGGGATGGCGGCGAAGCAGCTCGCGGATCACCTTGACGACGAGGTCGTCCGCCCGGGTCTCGGCGTAGATCCCCTTGGGGCCCGCCTTGCCGAACGGCGTGCGCACGCCGTCGACGAAGACCACGTTGCGCACGGCCCGGTCCGTCATCGGCGCTACTGGTGCGGCCACGGCGTGCTCCTCCTCAGCTTCGAGTTCAGGTCGGCCGTCCGTACCGGCCGGTAACCCGAACTCTAGACCGAGTTACTGGCCAGTAACCAGCAGGGTGGCTGAACTCATGCTGCCGCAGCCTTGAGCGACTTGCTCAGCGGCTCCGCGGTGAGCTCGATCTGCCACGGCCGGGCGTGGCCGGCCCGCAGCACCTCGGCCACCGTGGCCGGGTCGAGGTCGGCCGGCGGCTCCCAGCAGGTGCGCCGGACCAGGTCGGGCAGCAGCAGGTTCTCCACCGGCAGCTTCAGGCTCTCGGCGATGCCGGCCAGCGCGGCCCGCACCGCGGCCAGCCGGGCGGCGGCGTCCGGGTCGCGGTCGGCCCAGCGGTTGGGCGGCGGCGGGCCGTCGTGCGCGGGGGAGACCTCGGGCAGCTCCTTGCGGTTGAGCCCACGGGCCTTGGTCAGCGCGTCGGCCCACACCTTCACGGTCCGGCGCTGCGAACGGCCGCGGAACACCGGCAGGGCCAGCAGGTCGGCCTCGGTCGCCGGATCGGTCACGGCGGCGTCGATGATGGCGCTGTCCGGCAGCACCCGGCCGGGCGCGATGTCGCGCTGGCGGGCCAGCCCGTCCCGGGCTTCCCACAGCGCCCGCACGGCGGCCAGCTGGCGGGGATTGCGCAGCCGGTGGATGCCGGACGTGCGCCGCCACGGCTCAGCCCGCGGCTTGGCCGGCGGCGCGGTGCGCACCGCCTCGAACTCCTGCCACGCCCAGTCGAGTTTGCCCTGCTCGCGCAGCTCGTCCTCGAGCACGTTGCGCAGTGGGACCAGCAGCTCCACGTCCAGCGCCGCATAGGTCAACCAGTCCGGCGGCAGCGGGCGGCGCGACCAGTCGGCGGCGCCGTGGCCCTTCTCCAGGTGGTAGCCGAGCAGGCGTTCCACCAACGAGCCGAGCGCGACCCGGTCGAAGCCGGCCAGCCGGCCGGCCAACTCGGTGTCGAACAGGACCGCCGGGCGCAGGCCCAGCTCGGCCAGGCACGGCAGGTCCTGGGACGCCGCGTGCAACACCCATTCGGTGTTGGCCAGGGCGTCCACCAGCGGGTCGATCCGGCCGCCTAGGGCGACCGGATCGACCAGCACGGTGCCTGCCTGCTCTCGTCGCAGCTGCACCAGGTAGGCGCGCTGCGAATAGCGGTAGCCCGATGCCCTTTCGGTGTCCACCGCCACCGGACCCGTCCCCTCCGCCAGCGTTGCGGCCGCGCGCCGCAGCGTTGCCGGATCGGACACCACTGGCGGAACCCCCTCAGCGGGTTCGGTCAGCAGCACCGGGGTTTCTCCGGTCGGATCCTTCGGTTCAGAGCAGGGTGCATCCACGGCGGAAGACCCTACGTCCTCCACGCCCCGCGCGGGCGTGGATCACGTTCTGCTCGGTCCTCGCGTCGCCGATCCATCCGTTTTCCACTGCTCAGCGGATGACGCCGGCCCGCATGGCCAACGCGACCATCTGAGCGCGATCCCCGGTGCCCAGCTTCCGGCCGATCCGCGACAGGTGAGACTTCACCGTGAGCGCGGACAGGTTCAGAGCCTCGCCGATCTCCTTGTTGGACTGGCCATCGGCGACCAGCTGGAGCACCTCGACCTCACGCGCGGACAGTTCCCGCGGCGTGTTGTCGGTTCCGGGGACCCGGGTTCCCGCAGCGAGGACCGGGGCCACGCTCGGGTCCGCGTAGACGCCACCGTCGAGAACTCGGCGCACTCCGTCGGTGACCACCATCGGCGACGCGGACTTCAGCAGGTACGCCTGAGCGCCTGCCTGGAAGGCCGAGCGGACCGCATATGGGTCGTCGGAGGACGCGAGCACCACGATGCGCGGCCAGCCCTGAGCACGGAGTTCCGTGACCAGGTCGATGCCGCTTCCGTCGGGCAGCCCGAGATCAAGGATCGCCAGGTCGCACGGCCCCGTGGCCAGGGCTCGCGCCCTCGCCTCGGCCACCGATGCGGCCTCATGCACTGTGCCGGCACCCATCTGGGTGAGCCGAGCCGCTATCGCCTCCCTCAACAGTGGGTGGTCGTCAACCACCAACACTGAAAACAGCTCTTCCCGCGGGTGCGGGACCATGTTCGCCGGCAACGAGCCGGCTGGCGTGGTACGAACGGCCTGACCTAAGCCGACGGCAGCCACGTCACTACCTCCCTGGAGTCGGTCGTGCCCCCCGACCGGCACCGGGACTTTCGCCCAATCAGCCGCGCCACTGATCGACCGAAAGTGGTGTCGACGGGAGGAGCGTAGCCGCCCAAGCGGGTCAGCGGGACGATCAAATGGGTATCTGTCCCGATCGAGTTGTCACCGGAGGCCAGGTTTGTCGCACGATCGAGGGACTCCTGGCGAGGTGGCTAACGCGAGAAGGCTTCATAACGACATGAAGGAGTTGCGGTCGTGACGGACGGCTCGGAACACGCAGATGGACGTGCTTCTGCACGTGCAAACGCCCTACTGCGGCGGGTCCAACTGGCGGATGGGCACAACGACCTGCCGTGGGCGCTGCGTGAACTGGCCGGCGGAGCCGGCTGGCCGGCCGACTGGGCGGCGATCGATCTGACGAAAGAGCGGACAGATCTGCACACGGACCTGGTCCGACTCCGAAAAGGCGCACTGACCATGCAGTTCTGGTCGGTCTACGTGCCCTGCCGGCTCGAGGGTCACAGCGCGGTCACGGCCACCCTCGAGCAGATCGAAATCGTGTATGAGCTGGTCAACCGCTATCCGGACCATCTTCAGCTGGCCCTCACGGCGGAGGACGCGGAAGCCGCGTTCCGGTCCGGTCGGATCGCCTCGCTGCTCGGCGCCGAGGGCGGCCACAGCATCAACAACTCGCTCGGCGCGCTGCGGGCCCTGCACCGGCTGGGCGTGCGCTACCTGACGCTGACGCACAACAACAACACCGACTGGGCCGACTCGGCCACCGACGAGCCCGTGCACAACGGGCTCACCGACTTCGGCCGTGACGTGGTGCGGGAGATGAACCGCCTGGGCATGCTCGTCGACCTCTCGCACGTCGCGCCGTCGACCATGCGCGACGCGCTGGCCGTGAGCGAGGCGCCGGTCATCTTCAGCCATTCCTCCTGCCGCGCGATCGCCGACCATCCCCGCAACGTCCCCGACGACGTGCTGGCCGAGCTGGCGGCCAAGGCCGGTGTGTGCATGATCACATTCGTGCCCAGCTTCGTGTCGCAGGCCCGCGCCGACTGGGACGCCCGGCTGCGGGAGGCCATGGCGGCGACCGGCGCCGACCACCGTGACCTGGACCTACGGCACCAGTTCGCGCAGACCTGGACCGGCGGCGGCCCGAAACCGGAGGCGACGATCGACGACGTCGTCCGGCACCTGGAGCACGCCCGCGAGGTCGCCGGCATCGACCACATCGGGCTCGGCGGCGACTACGACGGCGTCGACCGGCTGCCGGTCGGCCTTGAGGACGTCTCCTGTTATCCGCGGCTGTTCACCGAGCTGCTGGCGCGCGGCTGGAGCGAGTCGGACTGCACCAAGCTGGCCGGCGCGAACACGCTGCGGGTGCTGCGGGAGGCCGAGCAGGTCGCCCACAAACTTCACTCGATCGTGTGATCACAAACGGGCAATAGTGGCCGGCCACGAGTCCCTGGCGGCTCGTGGCCGCTGCACGTGCACGCCGGGACGGGTCGTTCCCGGCACGAGGGGCGGTTACAGGCTGCTCTGGCGCTGACCGAACAGGGTGACCCCGACCGGGGGCAGGCCCACGGTGCTGGACAGCAGCTCGCAGAAGGCGTCGCCGTGCGCGGCCAGCTCCGCGTCCAGGGCCGTCCACGACGCCCGCAGCTCCAGGTCGTCGGTGCGGGCCGGGCCGGAGATGTCGCCGAAACGGGCCGAGGAGTTCTGGGTGACGGTGCCGCCGAGCGCGGTCCACTTGGCCGACGAGCCCTCCAGGGCGTCGGTCAGCCAGGACCAGGCCACGGCCGGCAGCAGCGGATCCACCGCCAGCTCGGCGTCCAGCTCGGCCCGGACGAAGGCGACCACGCGGAGCACCCCGCCCCAGGCCTGTTCGCCGTCCGGGTCGTGCAGCAGCACCAACCGTCCGGTGGCCAATACGTCGGCAGGCCCGTCGGCTTCCGCGCTGTAGGCGAACGACCACGGCGCCAACCGCTGCGGCGCACGGACCTCCGTCAGTTCGACCTCCGGTCGAGGACGAACCGACCTGAGCGCTTCCACTGCCTGCCGGAACAGCGCTGGCTCCTCCGACATACCGGTCACGTGTGGTGACCTTACGGGCTGCACCGCGCCGAAGTCCCGCACGACACGACGGATTCCGCATCCGGCGAGACGTATTGGCGAGACGACCGGCGTGACGAACGAAGGCCGTGACGATCGATTCCGGCTCCGTGGCACCATGGAACGGCCATGACGAACACTGCTCCGGTCTCGGCGCGCCGCGACCTCTCAGACGCTCCCCTGCTGGTCGCGGCCCGGGGCGGCGAGCCGACCCGGACCCCCGTCTGGTTCATGCGGCAGGCCGGCCGGTCGCTGCCCGAGTACAAGAAGGCGCGCGAGGGCACCGCGATGCTCGAGTCGTGCCTCACACCCGAGCTGGCCGCCGAGATCACCCTGCAGCCGGTCCGCCGGCACGGCGTGGACGCGGCCATCCTGTACAGCGACATCGTCGTCCCGCTGTACGCCGCCGGCGTCGGCGTGGAGATCGTCGGCGGCGTCGGACCGGTGGTGGCCCACCCGGTGCGCACCAAGGCCGATGTGGACGCGCTGCCGGGTCTGGCCGCCGAGCAGGTCGCGCCGGTCGCGGAGACGATCCGGCTGCTGACCGCCGCGCTGGGCGACACGCCGCTGATCGGCTTCGCCGGGGCGCCGTTCACGCTGGCCTCGTACATGGTCGAAGGCGGGCCTTCGAAGAACCACGAGCGCACCAAGGCGCTCATGCACAGCTCGCCGGACGTGTGGCACGCGCTGCTGGCCAAGCTGGCCGGCATCACCACCGAGTTCCTGCGGGTGCAGGTCGAGGCCGGCATCGACGCGATGCAGCTGTTCGACTCGTGGGCCGGCGCGCTGTCCGAGCGTGACTACCGCGAGTACGTGCTGCCGCACTCCGCCCGGGTGTTCGACAGCCTGCGCGACGCGGGCATTCCCCGTATCCACTTCGGCGTCGGCACCGGCGAGCTGCTGGTGGCGATGCGTGACGCCGGGGCCGACATCGTCGGCGTGGACTGGCGGATTCCGCTGGACGAGGCGGTGCGGCGGCTGACCGCGGCAAGTCCGGACGGGCCGGCACCGGTCGTGCAGGGCAACCTCGACCCGGCGTTGCTGTTCGCCGAGTGGGACGTCCTGGAGCGCGAGGTGCGTCGGATCGTCGCCGAGGGCAAGGCGGCCGCCGGGCACATCTTCAACCTCGGCCACGGCGTGCTCCCGGAGACCGATCCCGCGGTCGTCACCCGAGTCACCGAGCTGGTGCATTCGCTGTCATGACCGAGCCCCATGTCGCCGTCGTCGGTGGCGGCGTGTCCGGCCTCGCCGCCGCCTACCGGCTGCGCAAGCTGCTCGGACCGCTGGCCGCCATCACCGTCATCGAGCAGACGGACCGGGTCGGCGGCAAGCTCCGCACCGTGGAGCTGGGCGGGCGCTCGTACGACGTCGGCGCGGAGGCGTTCCTGGCCCGGCGCCGCGAGGCCACCGAGCTGATCACCGAGCTCGGCCTGGCCGACGAGCTGGTGCATCCCACCTCGGCCGGCGCCACGATCCGGGCCGATGGACGGGTGAACCCGCTGCCCGGCCACACGTTCCAGGGCGTGCCGGCCTCCGCCGAAGCCGTTCGGGGCGTGCTGTCCGACGGGGCGGTGGCGCGCGTGGCCCACGAGCCGGACCTGCCGGCCATTCACCTCGACGGCGAGGACATCTCCGTCGGCAAGCTGCTGCGGGAGCGGTTCGGGCCGGAGGTGACCAACCGGCTGGTCGACCCGCTGCTCGGCGGCGTCTACGCCGGCCACGCCGACGGCCTGAGCCTTCGCGCGACCATGGCCCCGCTGGCCGGGGCACTGGACCGCGGCGCTGGTTCGCTCGTCGCCGCGGCGGCCGCGCTGGTGCCGCCGCCGCAGGCGGGCGCGAAGAGGCCGCCGGTGTTCGGCACGCTGCGGGACGGCCTCGGCTCGCTGACCGACCGGCTGGCCAAGGTCGCCGACGCCACCATCGAGTACGGCCGTCCGGTCCGCCGGCTGCGGCGGCGCGAGGCCGGCTGGACCGTCGAGTTCGGCGACCGCGCCCTGGACGTGGACGGTGTGGTGCTGGCCGTGCCCGCGCCGGCGGCCGCGAAGCTGCTGGCCGATGTCGCGCCGGCGGCCTCCGCCGCGTTCGGCGGCATCGAGCTGGCGTCCGTGGCCGTCATCTCCCTCGTGCTGCCGGCCGACGTGGCCCTGCCGCGGAACTCCGGCGTGCTGATCGCCGGCGACGACCGCTGGCACGACGGGACCCCGTTCACCGCGAAGGCGTTCACGTACTCCAGCCGCAAGTGGGCCCACCTGGACGGCGAGGACACGCTGGTCATCCGGGGCTCCGTCGGCAAGGCCGGCGAGGCCGCCACGCTCCAGGTCGACGACGAGGAGCTGATCCGCGGCGTGCTGGCCGACTTGGCCGAGCTCACCGGCATCACCACCGCGCCGATCGACACCGCCGTCACGCGCTGGGGCGGCGGGCTGCCGCAGTACGGCGTCGGGCACCTCAGCCGCGTGGCCGCCATCGAGACCGCGGTGGCCGACCTGCCCGGGCTGGCCGTGGCCGGCGCCAGCCTGCACGGCGTGGGCGTGCCGGCCTGCATCGCGACCTCCCAGGCCGCCGCGGCACGTGTGGCTGCCCACCTCTTGGGCAGACACCGTGGGTCCGGTGGGACCATGGGTTCATGGCCCGCTTGAACTACAACGAGTTGAACGACACCATCCGCTACACCATGTGGTCGGTGTTCCGCACCGAACCCGGACGGCTCGGCGAGGACCGCGGGCCGGCGGCGGCCGAGGCCCAGGAGTACTTCGACTCCCTGGAGAGCAAGGGCGTCGTGGTGCGCGGCGTGTACGACGTGTCCGGCCTGCGGGCCGACGCCGACTACATGATCTGGTGGCATTCCGAGGAGATCGAGCAGGTGCAGGCGGCGTACGCCAACTTCCGCCGCACCACCGCCGTCGGGCGGGCGTCGACCCCGGTGTGGAGCCAGGTCGCGCTGCACCGGCCGGCCGAGTTCAACAAGAGCCACATCCCGGCCTTCCTGGCCGGCGAGGAGCCGAAGAACTACCTCTGCGTGTACCCCTTCGTGCGGTCCTACGAGTGGTACCTGCTGCCCGACGACGAGCGCCGCAAGATGCTCGCCGACCACGGCAAGGAAGCCCGGGACTACCCGGACGTGCGGGCCAACACGGTCGCCGCGTTCGCCCTCGGCGACTACGAGTGGATCCTCGCCTTCGAGGCCGATGAGCTGCACCGGATCGTCGATCTGATGCGCCATCTGCGCGAGACCGAGGCCCGTCGGCACGTGCGCGTGGAGATCCCGTTCTACACCGGCACCCGGGTGCCGGCGGCCGAGCTCGTCGCCAACCTGCCGTAACGAATGGGGCTGGATACCGACCTATACCGGTATCCAGCCCAACCCTGGACCCCTCTTCTGTCCGACGCGCAAGATCACTAGCCTTGGTGCGAACGGCTTAGCGAGGTGTCAGCCATGACCATGCCTGGGGGGACCCCGGCTCGCCCCACCGAGTGCGATCTCGTGATGCAGGGCGGAATCACCAGCGGCGTTGCCTATCCGGCGGCGGTTCTGGAGCTCTACCAGCATTACCGGTTCCGCTCGATCGGCGGCGCGTCCGCCGGCGCGATGGCGGCGGTGGTGACCGCGGCCGCCGAGTACGCCCGCGACAGCGGCGGTTTCGAGCGGCTGCAGGCCTTACGCCTACAACTGCAGGAGCCCGGGCTCATCGTCCGGCAGTTCCGGCCGACCGGGCAGGCCAAGCCGCTGTTCCGGATTCTGCTTGCGGCGCAGGCGAAACGGACCACCGGCGCGCGGGCCAGAAGCTACCTGTGGGGGCTGCTGCGCTGGCTGTTCCTGCCGCTGTTGCTGTCGGCCGCGGTCGCGTTCGGGCTCGGCTGGCTGCTCGTGGCCAGCGCCGGCGGCACGCTCGGCGGCATCGGCGTGAGCGGCTGGATCGTGTTCGCGGTCGGCATGCTGATCACCGGCGGCCTCGGGCTCACCGTGGCGCTGGTGTGGTCGGTGGTGCGGCTGGTGCGTGATCTGCCGAAGAACTACTACGGCATGTGCAGCGGCCACAAGCAGCGGCCCGGCGACCCGGACGCGCTGGCCGACTGGCTGCACAAGCAGATCCAGATCGTCGCCGGCAAGGACGTCGCCGATCCGCTGACCTTCGCCGATCTCAAGGCCAAGGGCATCAATCTGCAGCTGATGACCACCGACGTCACCGGCGGGCGGCCGGTGCGGCTGCCCAACGAGTCGTACTCGGACGTCAACTACCTGTTCAGCCTGGACGAGTGGCGCAGGCTGTTCCCGGCCGAGGTGCTGGATCACCTGGGCCGCATCAGCTCCGTGGTCTATCCCGGCGCCGGCGAGCTCCGCGCGCTGCCGACCGACGACCTGCCCGTGCTCGTCGCCACCCGGATGAGCCTGACGTTCCCGGTGCTGCTGGCCGCCGTTCCACTGTGGACGGTCGACGGCCGGACCGTGGCCCGGCACTGGTTCGCCGACGGCGGCATCTCCAGCAACTTCCCGATCCAGTTCTTCGACGCCTGGCTGCCGACCCGGCCCACCTTCGGCCTCTACTTCGGACCCAAGGTGCCGTCCTCGCAGAGCGACCAGCCGCCGGCCGACCCCGAGCGGGTCGCGACCTCGCCCGGGCTGCTCGGCTACCTCGGGGCCATCCTCGACGCCGGTCTCAACTGGCACGACACCCTCCAGGCCCGGCTGCCCGGCTTCAACGACCGGGTGCGGGCCATCTGCCTCACCGACGGCCAGGGCGGGTTCAACCTCACCATGCCGCCGCCGGTCATCAAGTCCATCGACGACAAGGGCGCCGATGCCGGCCGATCGCTCGTCGACTTCGACTTCCGCAAGCACTGGGTCGAGCGCTACCTGATCGCCATGCGCATGCTCCAGCGCAACCTCGCCACCCCCGAGGACGGCCACATCAGCATGCGCGAGGCCTTCACCGCCGAGTACCAGCAGTGGCTCGCCTCCGGCGCCGCCGTCGACGGCCACCACGAGGCGTGGTCCGTCGAGGCCGCCGCCGCCACCGCCCAGCTCCTCGACGCCGCCGACGCCTGGCTGCGCTGCGGCGAGACCTTCGTCGACGGCGCCGACCCCAAGCCGTCCGTCGCCATGCGCATCACCCCCGACGTCTGAGCGTTTTTTCGCTACGTGCGTGGCTCATTTCGCCTTTACGGCCACCTGAGCCACTCAGGTGGCCGCCTGAACGCACATGAGCCACTCACGTCGCGAAAAAATCGGCGGTGGCGGCCTACTCGGTGGTGAGGAGCTGGTCGCGGACGCGGTCGAGGTGGGTGGCCATGACTGCGGCGGCGCGGTCGCCGTCATGCTCGGTGATGGCCTCGATGAGCACGTCGTGGTCGTCCATGGACGCCCGCTCGTGCGAGAAGGCGACCTCCTTGGTCGCCCGCAGCAGGATGACGCGCTGCTGGGCCAGGCGAACCTGCTCGGCGACAAGGGGGCTGCGGGCGGCGTCGATGAGGGCCCCGTGGAAGGCCAGGTCGAGCCGGTAGGGGAACTCGCCGGTGGTGAACGCGGCCCGTGAGGCGGTGCTGACCTCGCGCATCCGGGCCAGGTCGGCGTCGGTGCGGCGGGCGGCCGCGAGACGGGCAGCGCCGCACTCGAGGGCGGCACGGAGCTCGAACAGGGCCCGCACGCCGTCGTTGTCGGCCACGGGCACGTGCGCGCCGCGGTTGGGGGTCAGCACCAGCAGGCCCTCGCTGGCCAGGTGCCGGATGGCCTCCCGCAGCGGACCGCGGCTGATGCCGAGCCGCTGGGCGAGGCCGACCTCGTTGACGCGCTCGCCGGCGGCGATCTCGCCGGTCAGCACGAGCTCCCGCAGCACGGCCACGGTCTGCCCGGCCAGGCCGGTGTGCACGAGGTCGACGCTCATGTGACGAACATCCGCCTTTACAACGCCCGCGAGCAAGTTGTTAACTGTCGACAGTTGGCAGAGCACTGATCGAGGGAGGCCGGTATGCACGAGCTCGTGGCTGAAGTGTGGCGAGGCGACTTCCTCGAATCGGTGCACCACGGGTCGGTGGTCGCGGTGGACGGCGACGGCCGCGCCGTCTTCGGCGTGGGCCAGCCGGACGCGCTGTGCTTCCCGCGCTCGTCCAACAAGCCGTTCCAGGCGCTGGCGATGGTCCGCAGCGGCCTGACGCTCGACGGCGAGCTGCTGGCCCTGGCCTGCGCGAGCCACTCGGGCGAGCCGTTCCACATCGACGGCGTGCGCCGCATCCTGGCCGGCGCCGGCCTGACCGAGAACGCCTTGCAGTGCACCGCCGATCTGCCGCTGGGCGAGCAGGCCAAGACCGACCACCTCGCCGCCGGCGGCCACGCCGCCCCGATCTACATGAACTGCTCCGGCAAGCACGCGGCCATGCTCGCCACCTGCGTGGCCAACGGCTGGCCGACCGAGAACTACCTGAATGCCGACCACCCCCTCCAACTGGCCGTCCGCGCCGCCGTGGAGGAGTTGGCCGGCGAGACCGTCGGCGCCATCGGTGTCGACGGCTGCGGGGCCCCGCTGTTCGCGATCACGCTGACCGGCCTGGCCCGTGCGTTCGGCCGGCTCGCCGCCGCCCCGGCCGGCACTGCGGAGCATCGCGTCGCCCGCGCGATGAGCCGGCACCCCGAGTGGGTCGGCGGCACCGGCCGTGACGTCACGGACCTGATGCGCGGCCTGCCCGGCGCGGTGGCCAAGGACGGGGCCGAGGGCGTCTACGGCATCGGCCTGCCGGACGGCTCGGCGGTGGCCCTCAAGATCGCCGACGGCTCCAACCGGGCCCGGCCCGTGGTGCTGGTCGCGGCGCTGCGCCGGCTCGGCGTGGACGTGACCGCGGTGCAGCGCCTGGCTGACGTCCCGGTGCTGGGGCACGGCCGGCGCGTCGGTGCGGTACGTCCTGCCTTCGTAATGGCTGTGGCCTGAGCAAACCGGGTCGCGGATCCATAAACTTGTGAGCATGGAACCCGTCGTCGGCACCACCCCCAAGGTCGTCAAGTCGGAGCAGGAGTGGCGGGCCCAGCTGAGCCCGCAGGAGTTCGCCGTGCTGCGCCAGGCCGGCACCGAACGCCCGTTCGTCGGCGAGTACACCGACACCAAGACCACCGGCGTCTACGAGTGCCGCGCCTGCGGGGCCGAGCTGTTCCGCAGCGACACCAAGTTCGACTCGCACTGCGGCTGGCCCTCGTTCTTCTCGCCGCTGGCCGGCGACAGCGTGATCCTGCGTGAGGACCGTGCGATGGGCATGGTCCGCGTCGAGGTCCTCTGCGCCACCTGCCACAGCCACCTCGGACACGTGTTCGAGGGCGAGGGCTACCCCACTCCGACGGACCAGCGGTATTGCATCAACAGCATTTCCCTGCGCCTCGTCCCCCAGACGGACGAAGCCTGAGCGACCCACCCTAAGGCTTCCTCAAGAGGCCTTGCCCGCGCTTTTCGGCGCGCCCACGATATGCGCTACCCGGAGCCGGAAAATCGGCGAAGGGACGACGACATTATCGCCGCCGGCACCTGGGGAGGAGCCGGCGGGACCGGGGGTGTCGCCGGGCTCCGCGGCTGGCTGGGGGTCGGCCGCGGGGCCCGGTGACCTCGGTATAGGGCGTGTTTCGCCTGGCGAAACGCGTTGCGTCCAGTGGGCCGGGGCTTGTGACCCTACGGGGGTGGGGGATGGACCAGGAACCGTGGGGACTGTCCGGAGAACAGTTCCTGCAAATGTTTTGGATCGGGGTCGTCTGCGCGTTGGCGCTGGCCGCCGCGATCAGAATTCTGCCGAAATTCCTCGGCCGCGGAAACCACGGTGTGTGGCGGCCGGCCGCGGTGCCGACCGGTTTTCTCGCCGCCGGCCCGGACCGCGCGGTCCAGGCCGCCGCGGCCGAGCTGCTGGCCGACGGCGCGCTGCGGGCCGAGAGCACCGGCCTGGTCCGGGCCACGGGGCAGGCTGTGGTGCCCAGCCCGCTGGCCGCCCAGATCCTGGCCCGGACCGCGGCCAGTCACACGCTCAAGGAGATCAACCGCTACCTGCGGAGCCGGTCGACGCTGTGGAACGTCGGCCACGAGCTGGCCGACCTCGGGCTGTTGGTGCCGGCGCACATCGCAGCGCGCTTCCGCCACGGCTCGACCGTGCCGCTGCTGGCCGTGCTGCTCGTGGGAATTGTGCGGCTGGCCAACGGCTTCGGCCAGCACCGGCCGGTCGCGTTCCTCGTGCTGTCGCTGCTGGGCACGATCGTGCTGCTGGTCTGCACGCTGAACTTCCAGCGGAACCGGCATCTGCGCACGCTCGCCGGCGATCGTGCGCTGCGGGAACTGCGCCGCGCCACCGTCCGTGACGCCGCGACCGCGGTCGCCCTGGACGGCGTCTCGGCGTATCCGGACGCCCGGATCGCCGCGGCCCTGCGGAAGTCCGTCGAGCCAGGGCGGCGGCGCACGGCCGGGGGCATCGGGGCGGCCACGGCCGGCGGCTACTTCTGGGGCGGAGGCGGCGGCTGCGGCAGCAGCGGTGGTGGTGGCAGC
>DASWRQ010000239.1:0-20442 GCA_036403095.1 Kutzneria sp.
GAAGCTGAGGCGGCATCGGGCACGAGCGCCGCGTCGCGGCCGCGACACCTGGCACGAGCGCCAGCGTCGCGGCGGCAGTTGTCGCTGCGGCAAGGCGTCTTCTCACCTCGCCGGGTCTGCCGACGCAGGCGTCCCGGGACCATCCGCCCGGAGATTGACTTGTCCCCTATGGATTATCGCGTCACCTCCTCGGGAACGGCCAGGTCCTCGGCGGCGTAGCACGCCCGAACGGCGGCTGGGTCGTCGGCCCCGCACGCGTCCGCGATCCGGTCCATGAGCTGGTCGAAGTCGTCGCCGGTGCGGCCTTGGTAGGAGTCCTCCATGCGCCCCCACTCGTCCCAGGGGAGCGTCTCGATCTTCATCAGCGAGGCCAGGTCCCGGATCAGGTTGCCGCGGATCTCCCCTACACCCCAGGCGAAGTCGACGCCCTGGACGCCGAACAGGTTGCCGTCCACCTCGCCCGTGCGATACCACTGCCAGGCCTCGCCGCCGGTCAGGAACGCGCCCGGCGGCAGGTCGTCCGACTGCGGCACGTACGGCCGGTGCAGGTGCTCGACGTCCACCCGCACCCACCGGTCGTCCCGGCGGTACTCGATGACCCAGTGGTCGAGGTTCTTGCCGGCCACGAAATACGTGCCGAAGCCGCAGCGGGCCCGGGCCGCGATCCCCTTCTGCCGCAACAGCGCCGTGGCCAGCGTCGACCAGTGCCGGCAGGTGCCGACCACCCGCTTGTCCGGCGGCCTCGGCACGTCCAGCGGCGCCGGGTCGATCGCCGTCAGGGCGTCGATGAGGCCGCTGGCCGGGCGGATGTTCCGCTCGGCCAGGCGTTCCTCCGGCACGCCGGCGGCGGGCGCGTCGGTCGGCTGGATGAACAGGTGCTGCACCGCCGCGCAGATGCCGATCGGGTCGTCGGGCAGGCCTTTGGTCAACGGGGCCTGCCCCGGCGCCACGGTGGTGAACACACCCGGTGTGGCGTAGTCGATGTCCATGCGTTGGATGCTAGGGCGCGGGTCTGACAGTTCTCGGGAACACCGGGCTCGGCGCCGGCAGGATCTCGCCGCCGCACTGCTCGGCGATGCGTCGGGCGGCCGTCGGCAGCAACGGTGTCAGCTGCTCCGCGATGTCTCGGCACGCCGCCACCAGCTCGGCCAGCACTCTGGCCGGTTCGGCCGAATTTCCCTTGAGCTGCCACGGTTTGTCGCCTGCACGTACCGGTTGGCCTCGTCGCCGATGCGGAGCACCGCGTCGGCCGCACGCCGGAAGTCGAAGGCCCGCAGCGCGCTGTCGATCGCCCCGGCGGCGTCAAGGCGCGCCCTTCGCAGACCCTCCGCCGGCAAATTTTGTTCCTGTGCCAACGGAACCACGCCGTCCCGATACTTCCGCACCATCGACACCGTGCGGTTGACCAGGTTGCCAAGGTTGTTGGCCAGGTCCTCGTTGAACCGGGCCGCCAGCCGGTCGTCCGAGTAGTCGGTGTCGCCGGTGCGGGCGACGTCCGACAGCAGCCACCAGCGCAGCGCGTCGACCCCGACTTGCGTTGCCACGCCTAGAGGATCGATCGTGTTGCCCAGCGACTTCCCGATCTTGTGCCCGTTCGCGGTAAGGTACTCGTGCACCAGCAACCGGGACGGCAACTCCAGACCGGCGGAAAGGAGCATGGCTGGCCAGTACACGGCGTGGAAGCGAATGATGCCCTTGCCGATCACATGGACACGTTCGCCGTCAGGCCAACGATCACCGGCGCCGGTGAGGTAGTTGACGAGGGCGTCGAACCAGACGTAGACCACCTGGCCCGGGTCGCCGGGCACCGGAATCCCCCAACCACGGGCGCGGGAGACACTTCTGCTGACACTGAAGTCGTCGAGTCCGCCGGCGATGAACGCGAGCACCTCTCGCTTTCGCGTCGCCGGCACGATCTCGACGACATCGGACCCGATCAGCTCGGCCAGCCGGTCCCGGTAGCGGCTGAGCCGGAAGAACCAGTTGTCCTCGGACACGAGCTCGGGCTTCTCCTCGTGCTCCGGGCAGTCGCCGTCGACGAATGCCTCGCAGCCCACGCAGTACAGGCCCGTGTACGACCTCCGGTACAGATCGCCGCTGCGCTCACAGGCCCGCCACAGCCGCTCGACCGTGGGCCGGTGACGCGGATCCGTGCTGGTGCGCACGAAGTCGTCGAAGGAGAGGTCCAGCGCCTCACCCAGTGCCACGAAGCGGTCCGCCATGCGGGCGACGTAGTCCGCGACCGGGATGCCCTCCGCCTCCGCGCTGCGCACGTTCTTCAGCGCGTTGTCGTCCGTCCCCGTCTGCGCCCACACCTCGTCGCCGCGCTGTCTCCGGTGCCGGGCAAGCACATCGGCCTGCACCAGCTCCAGCGCGTGACCGATGTGCGGCGACCCGTTCACGTACGGGATCGACGTCGTCACCACTGTCCGCCCCATGTGGTGAGGGTAGGCAGCGGAGGCAATCGGTTTACGCGGTGCGGGCCGCTTGGTGGCGCTCGATCACCGCGCGGGCCCGGGCCGTCTTCACCGCGGCGGTCAGGGTCTCGAGGTCGAAGGAGCCGTAGTGGCGCTGGCCGTTGATGAAGAAGGTGGGGGTGCCGGAGACGCCGCTGAGGTCGGCGGACTGGACGTCCTGGGCGATGCGGGCCTCGTGCTGGTGGCGTTTGACGTCGTCGTGGAAGCGCTCGCGGTCGAGGCCGAGTTCCTCGGCGTAGGAAAGGAGATCGACGATACGGAGATTGTCCTGGCGCTGCATGAGCAGGTCGTGCATGGGCCAGAAAGCGCCCTGGGCGGCAGCGGCTTCGGCCGCCTCGGCGGCGAGTTGGGCCCGGGGATGGACGTCGGTGAGAGGTAGGTGGCGCCACACGTAGCGGAGATCGGTGTCGGTGAGCAGGTCGCGGACGACGGGCTCGGCAAGACCGCAGTAGGGGCACTCGAAGTCGCCGTACTCCACGACGGTGACGGAGGCGTTGGCCGGCCCGCGGACGTGGTCGCGGTCCGGGTCGACCTCGTCGACGAGGTCGATGAGCTGCTCGGAGGTGCCGAGCAGCGCCAAGGCCTTCTTCTTGGGTGAGAGGTAGCGAGTCGTGTGGTAGACGGCCCACGTGACACCGGACGAGAGGAGCACGGCTGACAGCACGCCCACCTTGGCCTGGTCGAGTTCCTGGCCCTGCAGGGCAAGCGTGGCGATGAGCAGCGAGACCGTGAAGCCGATGCCGGCGATGGTGCCGCTGCCGGCGACGGCGAGCCAGCCGACCGGCGGCCGGATCCGGCCGTGGCTCAGCCGAGTGATCAGCCACGTGGTGCCGACGACGGCGACGGGCTTGCCGACGACGTAGCCGAGGATGATGCCGAGCGTCACCGACGAGGTGTAGGCGCGGACCAGGAAGCCGCCGTCGACGGCGACGCCGGCGTTGGCCAGGCCGAACAGCGGCACGATGACGTAGCTGGTCCACGGGTGGAACATGTTCTGCAGCCGGGAGTTGGGCGACAGGCTCCGGTTCAGGCCGGCGGTGGCCTCTCGGGCCAGCTCGGCCGTGGGCTGCTCGCGGAACAGCCGGAACAGGCCGGTGGCGCGTTCCAGGTCGTCGCGGGCCGGGGTGTACGCCGACGTGGCCAGGCCGACGCCGAGCCCGACCACGACCGGATCGACGCCGCTCTCCAGCAGCCCCAGCCAGGAGATGACGCCGAGCATCGCGTGGACCACGCCGCTGCGCACGCCGACCACGCGCAGGACGACCAGCACGACGAACGCCAGCACCGCGACGATCAGCGGCAGGACGCTGATCTGCTGGCTGTAGGCAATGGCGATCACCAACAGGGAAACGAGGTCGTCGACGACGAAGACCGTGAGCAGGAAGACCCGCACTCGTTCCGGCACGCCCCGGCCGAGCAGCGTGAGCAGGCCGAGGGCCAGGGCCGTGTCGGTGGACATCGCCACGCCCCAGCCGTGGGCGCCGGGTCCGCCGAGGTTGACCACGGTGTAGATCAGCGCGGGCAGGGCCAGCCCGACCAGGCCGGCGCTGAAGGGCAGCAGGAAGCGGCGTCGGTCGCGGAAGTCGCCGAGGTCGAACTCGCGGCGCGCCTCCAGGCCGACGACCAGGAAGAACAGTGTCATCAGGCCGCTGTTCACCCATCCGCGGAGGTCCTCCGAGACCTCCGTGCCGCCCAGCCGCACCGACAGCGTGGTCCGCCAGAACGCCTCGTAGGAGCCGGTGTCCACGTTGGACCACAGCAGGGCCGCCACGATCGCCGCGACCAGCACGCCGGCGCTGGCCGACTCCGTTCGCAGGAACTCCCGGATCGGCGCGGCGATGCCGCGCTGCCACAACGTCCGCTGTCGGGTGGGCTCGCTCACGGCAGCGAAGTTTACCGAGTGAGTAGCCCCCCGTGCCCGATAGCAGCCGCATTGTGGCAGGTCAGGCCGGGTTTACTGGCCACAGCGCGGCGGGAGGGGCGCGGGGTCCCGGCCGCTGGGATGATCTGCGGCTCAGACCTGCGCCAGCAGCTCGCCGACGTCGGCTCGGCCGACGTCGCCCATCTGGCGGCCGATACTCGCCCCCTCCCTCCCCGGCCCACAAAAATGGCCGACCCCTGGTGGGGTCGGCCGTTGCGGGAGGGCTGGCGTCAGCTGAAGTCGAGGTCGGCGTTGCGGCTGCGCTTGAGCTCGAAGAAGTGCGGGAAACCGGCCAGCACCCGGGCGGCGTCGAACAGTTCGGCGGCCCGCTCGCCGCGCGGGATGGACGCCAGCACCGGACCGAAGTAGGCCACCTCGTCGATGTGGATGGTCGGCGTGCCCACCTCGTCACCGACCGGGTCCATGCCGCGGTGGTGGCTCTTGCGCAGCTCGTCGTCGTAGTCGGTGCTGTGCGCGGCAGCGGCCAACTCGGCCGGCAGACCCACCTCGGCCAGCGCCTCGGCGATCACGGCGTCGTAGTCCTTGTTGCCGCCGTTGTGGATCCGCGTGCCCAACGCCGTGTACAGGTCGCGCAGCACGTCGTCGCCGCGCTGCTGGGCCGCGGCGATGCAGACCCGGACCGGACCCCAGGCGCGGTCACAGAACTCGCGGTACCACGGCTCGATCTCGCGGTGCTCGTTGAGCACCGAAAGGCTCATCACCCTGAAGTGCAGGTCGATGTCGCGGAGCTGCTCGACCTCCAGGATCCACCGGGAGGTGATCCACGCGAACGGGCAGGCGGGATCGAAGTAGAAGTCGACCCGCGGCTTGGTCTCGGACATGACTCTCCTGTCTCAGGCTGCTTTCCGCACCGTAAGCAATGCCGGCGTCGGCGTCCACACGAGGTCACGCTGGGGTGCGACACGACGGACAGCCGGACGAGGGCGCGGCGGTGTGGTGTGCAGGCCGGCGAGGGTGAGGCAGGCAGTGGACCGACGAGCACGCCGAAGCTTGCTGCTGGACCCAGGGGTCGATTACGCGGGTCGGATGTTGTGGTTGCGGCGGAACGGGTTCTGCGGGTCGTAGACGGCCTTGAGCTCACGGAGACGCTCGAAGGTGGACTTGTCGTACATGGACTCGACGAACTCCGTCGCAGCCCGCTCACCATAGGTGAAGTTGAGCGAACGGCCGAGGGGCCACGGCTCGACGACGCGGTAGACCTTGTCGTGGGTGGCCCGAACGACATCCAGGTCCAGACTGTCCAAAGGAGACAGCAGGCGAAGGATGTACTGGGCCTGACGGAAGGAAACCGCGTTGGGCGTTGCTGGCTGACGCGAGAGGGCGCCGCCGAGGTGGCGCAGGTCGACGATGACCGGCACCTCGGCCGACGGACCGGCGAGCTCACGGATGGCATCGAGGGCCTCGGCGGGCAGCTCCGACAGGAAAACGCTGTTGCCGTCGTAGGAATGGGCGAAGTTGGGCTCCCGGTAGACCGAACCCCCATCCCGGTAAGCGATCTCGCCCAGGTGGTTGAACAGCACGGGCGCGACGTCCAGCCACGGGGCGACCAGCGAAGGACCGGCGGCCTTGTCGGTAATGGCGAAGCGGAGGTGCACGACGTGCTTGCCCCGCAACGGCTCCGGGAAGACCGGCAAGGGCGGGTAGGCCATGGTGCCCAACGACGACGTCATGCTGTCGGGCAGATCCGCGGTCCACGACCGGAAGAACTCCAACACCGTTGGCGCGTCGGCGAAGTCGAAGTACAGCCCGCCGCCGTAGATGCCGGCGACCGACTGGAGCTCGACCTCGATCGACGTCACCACACCGAAGTTGTCGCGACCGCCGCGCAGCGCCCAGAACAGATCGGGGTCCGACGAAGCGGTCACGTGGCGCAGCGAGCCGTCGGCCGTCACGACGTCGACGGCGCGCACCCAGTCGGCCATGTAGCCGAACTCCCGGCCGAGAAGCCCGAGACCGCCGGCCAGGGTGTAGCCGACAACTCCGACGTGACCGGCCGAGCCGCTCACGGGGACCAAGCCATGCGGCTCGGACTTCGCGACCACCTGCGCCCAGGTGGCGCCGGCGCCGATGACGGCGGTCCGCGACTTCGGGTCGATGTGCACGCTGTCCAGCCGCTTGGTGGTGATCAGCACTCCGTCGTCGACCAGCACGGAAACGCCGTGCCCGGTGCACTGCACGGCGACCGCCTTGCCGTTGGCGGCGGCGTAGCGCACGGCCGTCCGGACATCATCGGCGTCCAGCGCCCCGACGATCACCTCGGGTGAGTGGCGGAACGCGGTCTGGAAGCCGGCGCGCTCGTCGTCGTAGCCGTCCTGGCCGCACTGGAACACCGGGCCCCGAACGTGGTCGGCAAGGTCCCTCATCGGCGATGTTCCCTTCTGATCTCGGCAAGCCGCACATCTCCACCCAGCGGAAAGGCGGAACACCCCGGAAATAATCCATCGCCAGCGGTTACGAGAAAGGATGCCACAGCGGACAGGGGGCGTCACGTCGCAGGACCGCGCCACGAACGGGTTCGCGACGCGGGCCTGCGATGCCGCTAGCCAGGCCAGCGACCAGCAGAAACGGCCACTCACCTTCGTTTACCACGGCCGGTGGCGGCACTTTCACGGCACGACCGGACGCACGTCGCCGATATGGTCTCGACAATCGAGGCAGCCGCTCTTGATTTGAATTGCGTCAAAGCTCGAGTTCGGCCGCCAGGAACGCGAAGATGTCGGCCATGACCGCATTGCGCTGGGCCCGGGTCGACCCGAAACCGTGACCGCCGTGCTCCTCGACGCGCAGCAGCACCGGCCGGTCCGAGGCGGTGGCCGCCTGCAGTCGTGCGGCCATCTTGGCCGGCTGCCACGCCACCACCCGGGGATCGTTCAGGCCGGCGGTGATCAGCACCGCCGGGTACTCGACGCCGTCGACCACCCGCAGGTAGCTGTCGATGATCAGCAGTGCCCGCAGGCCGTCCTCGGTGCCGACCGAGCCGAACTCCGGCGCGTTGACCGGCCCGTTCTCGCTGAACTCCATGCGGGTCGCGTTGAACACCGGCACCTGCGACACCATCGCCGCGAACAGGTCCGGCCGACGCACGAGCGCGCCGCCGGTGGGAATGCCGCCGGCGCTGCCGCCCTCGCCGGCCAGCCGCCGCGGGCTGGTGTAGCCGGTGGCGACCAGGTGCTCGGCGCAGTCGATGAAGTCGGTGATGGTGTTTTCCTTGTTGAGCAGGCGGCCGGCCTCGTGCCACTCCTCGCCGTACTCGCCGCCGCCGCGCACGCCGGCCACCGCGTACACGCCGCCGCGGTCCAGCCACGGCAGCAGCCGAGGGTTGAACGCCCGGCGCAGCAGGATGCCGTACGAGCCGTAGCCGCTCATCATGGTCGGGTTGTTGCCGTCGAGCGCGAGTCCCTTGCGGTGCAACACGGTCATCGGGATGAGCACGCCGTCGCGGGCGGGAGCGCGCAGCTGGGCGATCTCGATGTCGGAGAAATCCACTGTCGAGCGCGGGATCCAGCCGGTGTCGTGCAGCTCGCCGTCGTAGCGGTAGGCGGTGGCCGGCTGCGTCCACGAGCTGAAGACGATCAGTGCCGACTTGCCGTCCGGGTGAGCCGTCCACTGCGCGATCGAGCCGCCCTCCGGCACCGGGATGTCCTCGATTTCGCCGTTGTTCAAGGACACTCGGCGCATTCGGGCGGTGCCGGCGTCGACGTCGCGGATCACCAGGTGGTCGCCGACGACCTTGACGCCCAGCACGGACCGGTCACCGCCGGGTACCACCGTCCGGCGCGTGCCGTCGGTCAGCGACCACGCCTGCACCTCGCCGCGCAGGGCGTCCTTGTGGGTGACGACGTAGATCGTGTCGCCGTGGATCGCGTAGGCGCTGGCCTCGTCGGTCCGATCGATGATCTTGCGCCACTCGCAACCCGCCAGGTCGGCCAGGCCGGCGCGATCGGTGGCGTACAGGGTGAAGGCGGTCAGCTCCTCGCTGGTCGAGCCGCTCGACGCGGAGTGCGAGACCAGCGCGAACACCAGCTCGCAGTCCGTGGGCAGCAGCATGTACGCACGGTCGACCGGCGACATCGGCAGCGTCGGATTGTGCCCGCGCCGCAAGGCGATCGTCGGTTCGCCGCCGCCGATCGACTGGAACCAGGTGGCGCTGTCGTCGCGGCGACGGCCGGCCGGCAGGTTCGGGTCGGGCTCCGAGTAACGGTGGCAGAAGAAGCCGGAGCCGTCGGGCAGCCAGGCCGGGTGGCCGTGCAACGAATGCCTGATCTCGGTCGGCGTGAGCTCGCCGGTGGCCACGTCCAGCACGTGCACCTGAGACTGCTCGGAGCCACCCTGGGCGATGCCGCAGACCACCAGGCGGCCGTCCGGGCTCGGGGCGAAGAACTCGAGCGTGCTGTGCTCGTCGCCCTCGATCGTGGCCGGGTCGAGCAACACTCGCTCCTCGTCGCCCTCGCGAACCACGAGCACCGGCACGGCGCCGGTCAGCCGCAGGAAGAAGACCCGGTCGCCGGCCATGGCAAAGGCGGTGACCTCGACCGTGTCCCTGGTGACTTCATCCATGCGGGCGGTCAGCTCCGCTCGGAGGGGCAGGCCGGCCAGGTGTTCCCGGGTCTTCGCGCCCTGGGCCAGCGCCCATTCGCGGAGCTCCGGGCCCTCTTCCATCCACCGGTACGGGTCGGCCAGCTGGTGTCCGAACACCGTGTCGAACACGGTTTCCACGCGAGCTTCAGTCACGTCTGCTCCCCCACTTGACAGCACTGCCACCGAGCGTACCGTCAAAGCCGTGAGTGAACTGTACGGACCAGTTCATTTGAATGGAGGCCCTGCGATGCGTATCGACGTGCACGCCCACCTGTGGAGCGAGAGCTACCTGGACTTGATGGCCGGGCTCGGCGTGCCCACGCAGGCCCAGCGCGGCACCGGGGCCGGGTCGACGGACCAGGAACTGGCCGACCGGTTCGCCCAGCTCGACGCGGCCGGCGTGGACCGGCAGGTGCTGTCCGTCCCACCCGTCTCGCCACACCTGGCCGACGAGGCCGACGCCGTGCGGGCCGCTCGGCTGGTCAACGACGAGTACGCCGACATCGTGGCCAAGTACCCCGAGCGGTTCCGCGCCTTCGCCGCCCTGCCGCTGCCGCACGTCGACGCCGCGCTCAAGGAACTCACCCGCTCCCTCGACGACCTGGGCATGGTCGGCGCCGCCGTCACCACGTCCATCCTCGGCCGCAGCCTCGGCGATCCCGCGTTCGAGCCCGTGTACGCGGAGCTCAACCGCCGCGGCAGCGTGCTCTACGTGCACCCGGCCGGCGAGGGCGCGGGGGCCGAGCTCATCGCCGAACACAACCTCACGTGGTCCATCGGCGCGCCTGTCGAGGACACCGTGGCGATCATGCACCTCATCCTCGCCGGCATCCCCAGCCGCCACCCCGACATGAAGATCATCGCCTCACACCTGGGCGGCGCGCTGCCCATGCTGCTCAACCGCGCCGACCACCAGGTCCCTTGGGAGGCTCCCGACACCCCCGAGCTGCCTAGCGTCGCCGCCCGCCGGCTGTGGTTCGACACCGTCGGGCACAACCACGTCCCCGCCCTGCGCGCCGCCGTCGACACCTTCGGCGCCGACCGTCTCGTGCTCGGCACCGACTTCCCGTACCAGGCGCACGAGGAATACCAGGCCGCCATCGACTACATCACGCGGGAACTGGACGCCGGCGAGGCCATCGAGATCCTGGACACCAACGCCCAGGCCCTCTTCGGTTTCTAGCGCGGCGCGATGAGAGAATCGAGGTCGAGGCTCAGCGGCCAGGGGAGGTCGGTGTCGACGACGCCGGTCAGCGGTTTGCGCTGCCGGTAGTGCCGGTCGCCTTCCACCAGCTGGTAGGACGCGAGGGTGACCGGGCCGTCGGCCAGGCTGATGATCCACAAGTGCGGAATGCCTGCCTCCGCGTACTCCACCGGCTTGACGATCAGGTCCTGGCGCCAGCTCCCCGGCGAGATTATCGCCACCGCGAGCAGCACCTCATCAACGGCCAGCCGCCGTTCGTCCCGCCACTCGCTGGCGGTGACGACCACGTCCGGAATGCGCACCCGACCTTTGAGTGCATCCGTCTTGACGACGACGTCCGGCTCGGCGAAGGCCTCAAGGCCGCCGGGCAGTTGTTGGTTGAGCTGGTGAACGAGGCGGTGGCCCGCGCGCAGGTGGAGCTGTACAGGACGCGCGTTCACGTGCAGCTCTCCGTCGGCCAACTCGTAGCGGTAGGTGTTGTCGACCGGGAGCGCCAGGAACTCGTCGAGCGTCATCGGCTCGCCCGTGTGGTGCGCCGCGGCCGTCATCGCCACCCCTCCCAACTGGTCGCCAAAAATCCTATCAGCGCTATGACCAGGCACTATCTCCTAGAACGCGGGCCCGTCGAAGCGGTCGACCTGGGTGAAGTCCTCGACGGCGGCGCGGCGCAGCTTGGTGATGACCTTGCGGGGGTGGCCGATGGCCAGCAGGCCGGCGACACCGAAGCCGTCGGGGATGCCGAGCAGGGCCTTGACGGCGGGCTCCTGCCGGGCGAGGACGCTGGTGAGCACGCCGCCGAGGCCTTCGTTGCGGGCGGCCAGCAGGAGGTTGTGGCAGAAGGGATAGACGGACGCGCCGCCGATGATGCTCTGGCGGTCGAGGCCGTTGTCGACGGTGGCCAGCGCGCCGAGGTCGGCGACGATCAGCAGCAGCACGGGCACGTGCTCCAGGTTGTCGCCGAACGCGTCGGGGGCGGGGGTGTTGCGCGCGGCCTCAAGGTCGACGGCGGGACCGGGCCAACGACCGGCCTCGCGAGCGGCGAAGGGCACCAGGCCGGCGCGGACGTGGGCGATGTACTCGCGCCAGCCCAGCTGGTAGAGCTCACGGATCTGCACGCGGACGGCCGGGTCCTTGAGAACGAGCACCCGCCAGCCCTGGCGGTTGCCGCCGCTGGGCGCGAAGCGGGCGTGGTCGAGCATCCGGCGGAGCACCTCGTCCGACACCGGCTCATCGGTGAACTCCCGCGTGGCCGGCGTGGTGCGCATCGCGTCGTAGAGCTCCACAGGTCCTCCTAGATGAACTGTACCGTAGAGTTCAAGTTAGATGTCGTACTGTCCAGTTCAGTTTAGTTAGAGGACGCCATGAGGGTCGCGATCCTGCACCACAGCGGCGCGGGTATGCCGACAAGGGCCGAGGGGCGGCCGTGGGGGTGATCCGGGCCGGAGCGAGGTGGCGTCGGTCCGATCGAGAGTCCGGAGTGGACACTGCGGCCCGGCTTCAGTCGATGCCGTAGTACGCCAGGAACATGTCGACGCCGGCGACGATCAGGCGGTCCGCCAGCTTCTTGCCCGGGGTCTGGCCGTACGCGCCGTACACCAGGTTCGGCGAGAGCACGAGGCCGGAGAGCTGGAGGACGGCCAGCTCGACGTCGGGGATGTCCAGCACGCCGCGTTGGCCCAGCCGGGTCATCGCGGTCGCGAACACCGCGTGCAACCGGGTCGGGCCGCTCTCCAGCCAGGTCTCCCCCAGCTCGGGGAACCGCTTGGACTCGGCGACGACCAGGGTGCGCAGCGCCATCATGTCCGGCAGCGTCAACGCGGTCACCCAGGCCCGGCAGGCCTTTGTCAGCTCGGTGCGCACGTCGTCGGAGTCGCCCAGCCGGGACTCGACCAGCTGCTCCACCACCGACAGCGCCTCGTGCAGCTGCCCGGACACCACCGCCCGGAACAGGTTCTCCTTGCTGTCGAAATGGTTGTAGACGGTGACCTTGGAGACGCCGGCCGCCGCGGCGATCCGGTCCATGCTGACGTCGAAGCCCTCGGCCAGGAAGGCCCGCAGCGCCGCCGCCACGATGGCCTTGCGCTTGCCGTCCGCTCTCGCCCCCGACGGGGCCGTCCGTCCCGCATCGCTCATCCGCCGACTGTACCACTCAGTACAGTTACCCCTCCTTTTTCACCACATGTGGACCACATTCGACTCGCAGCGCCACATGTGGACCACATGTGGAAAAAAGTGGCGGCGCCGGTAAACACCGGGGGCGCGGCGTGGCTCTCCCCTTCGACGGACCGGACACGGGAGAAAACGATGCGCGATCCCTTGCTGCTGACGGCTCTTTTGGCCGCTGCGAGAGTGGCGTGCCGGATGGCACGCTGGACGATGATGTTGTACGCCGAACGGGCTCGGGTGCGTCAGCTCGGCCGCTTGTCGCGGGCCGCCGGGCCGGGCTCGACGGTGGCGCGCCGGGACGGCGGGGGCTGGCTGGTGATCGCTCGGGGGGAGGGCGAATGAGCGGCGACTTCGAGCACTTCTTCCGGACGTCCTATCCGCGGCTGATGGCCCGCGCGGTGCTGCTGTGCGGAAATCGCGCCGACGCCGAGGACGCCGTGGCCGAGGCGTTCGCCGAGGTGGCCCGCAACTGGACCACTGCCAGCGGCTACGACGCGCCGGAGGCCTATCTGCACGTGACCATGACCCGCAAGGTGTTCCGCCAGTTCCGCTGGCGGCGCCGGCAGGAGGAGGTGGCGGCGTTGGAGCTGCCGGTGTCCCCGCACGCGACGCCGCACGAGGCGTTCGCGGCCAAGGAGGTGCTGGCGGTGATCGCCGGACTGCCGGAGATGCAGCGGGCCGTGGTGGTGCACTGCTGCCTCGACGGCATGGCCCAGGCCGAGGTGGCCAAGCTGCTACACATTCAGCGCGGCACGGTCGCCGTCCACCTGCACAAGGCCCGCAAGACACTGTCGGCCGCGCTGTTCGACCAGGCGTACGACTTCGTGCCCGACACGGCCACGCTGACCCACCGGCTGCTCGACGCCGAACGCTGGCTGGCCGGGGGTTTCGCGGCCGACGGGGCCACCCGCGACCGGGTGCGGGCGGCCGTGAACCAGGTGGCGCAGCCAAAGCGTCGTTGGGGGCGCGGATGATCACAGTGCGCGCGGCGCTGGCGATCGTCCTGCTGTTCGGCGTCTACCTGCTCGCCCTGCTCGGCATCGCCGTCGCCGGCGGTTTTGTGGTCCTGATCGCCCTGTTGATCCGGGACTACATGCGGGGCGAGGTCCACGGCCTCCAGATCCAGATCGTCGCGTTCATGTTCGGCTCGCTGGCCGCGGTCGTGGCCATCATCGGCAGCCTGGTGGCGGCGGGCAAAGCCGGCTCCGACAACGACTCCGTGCTGGTGGACGAGGAGGATGCGCCGGAGCTGTGGGCGTTGGTGCGGCAGGTGGCGGCTGAGGCCGGCCTGCGTCCGCCGGACGAGCTGCGGCTCAACGGCGAGGTCAACGCGTCGGTCGGCGAGGACGCGCGGCTGCTGGGCCTGCTGCCCGGCCGCCGCCGTCTGACGCTGGGCCTGCCGCTGCTGGCCGCGCTGTCGGCCAACGAGCTCCGCGCGTTGCTGGGCCACGAACTCGGGCATTACTTGCGCTGGCACACCCGCGGCGGCCTGGTGGTGTACCGCGGCCACCTGGCCCTCGAGCGTCTCCAGGAGAACCTGGCCGACACGGCGGCTTTCCGACATGGCCCGGCGCGACTGTTCTTCAGCGTCTTCAAGGGCTACACCAAGCTGTACACACGGGTTTCGTTCGCGGTGCGACGGCAGCAGGAGTTCGAGGCCGATGCCGTCGCCGCCGGTATCGCCGGGCCGACGGCGATCGCCCAGGCGCTGCGGTCGTTGGCCGGCATCGACGCTCGCTGGCAGATCTTCCGGAGCCAGTACCTGTCCCGGACCGCCGCCGCCGGCTACGCGCCCGAGGATCCGCTGGCCATGTTCGCTCTCATGCTGGCCGAGCGACCAATCGAGGTCGCCGATCCCGAGCCGGCACGGCACGATCCGTACGCCAGCCATCCCGGCATGAGCGACCGGCTGGCCCGCCTGGCCGCCATGACCGCCGAGGTCCCGACCCGCCCGCACGAGCCGTCGACCTGGCGCTATCCCAAGCGGGAGCTGCTCAAACACCTGCTACCAGACCACGATTTCGATGCGTTGCCGGCCGCGCAGTGGCTGGACCAGGCGGCCCGGCAGGCCGCGCCGCTGACCTCGGCCCGCATGCTGCTCGACGGGCCGAAAGCCACCCTCGCCACGGTGCTCGACCTGCTGGAATCCGGTGAGACTGAGCTACTGGCCGCCCGTTTCGACCCGGCCGACCGGCATCGGGCCATGGCTCGGCTGTGCGTGGCCCTACATGCCCTGGTCGGGCACTACCTGGTCGAGGCCGGCAGCGCGCGCTGGCGGCTGTCGTGGAGCGGTCCGAGCGAGCTCGTCGTCAGCGAGTTGCGGTCGGACGGCGTGCACGTGCTGCCCTTCGCTGAACTGAACGGTTTGGTTTTCGACGCCGTCGACCACCACTCCGGCGTCGACCGCCTGCGCCTGCACCTCGCCTCGCTCCGGGTCGAGCCGAAACGCCGCTTCACCGTCGACCCCGAGCAGTCCACCAGCGTCATCGTCGACACCTCGCCGCGCGTCCGGGACAACACCCGCCGGGCCGCCCTGTTCTCGCTCTACGTCGCCGCGCTGGTGGCCGCCGTCGTCGTCTTCGTGATCGCCGACGTGTCGAACGGGGACCGGCCGGTCACCGGCACCACCGTGCGGCCGACCTACACCCCGCCGACCACCCGCTACCAGCTGCCGCCCAGTCTGTTCACGCCGCCGCTGCCCACCCGGCCCACCTTCGACCTCTCGTTCATCCAGCCGCGACCCACCACAGACGGGAATCCATGACCCACACACTGATCATCGGCGGCGGCATCGCCGGCGCGAGCGCCGCCCTCGCCCTGGGCAAGGCCGGCGTGACCTCGACCGTGTACGAGGCGTACCCGACCGGCGGCGACGACATCGGCGCGTTCCTGCTGGTGATGCCCAACGGCATCGACGCGCTGCGGGCCATCGACGCCGAACAGGCCGTGATCGAACGGTCCTTCCCCACGCCCAACGTCGAATACCTGGACCCGGCCGACAACATCTATGCCAGCGGCCCGATGGGCCGCACGCACGCCCCGCGCACGCTCAAGCGCGCCGATCTTTACCTTGCGCTGCAAGAGGAACTGCTCCGACGGGGTGGGAAGATCGAGCACGGCAAGCGATTGGTGAGCGCCGAAATCACCGACCGGGTCGTGGCCACCTTCGCCGACGGCAGCACCGCCGAGGGGGACTTCCTGGTCGGCGCGGACGGCGTCTGGTCCACCACCCGCACCCTGATCGACCCGGACGCGCCGCAGCCGCGGTCCACCGGCATGACCCTGGTCTACGGCTACAGCCGCGACACCTCGATCCCGACCGTGCCGGCGACCTGCCGGCTGGTGGCCGGCGGCCTGGTCTACGTGACCTCGCCGGACCACGAGACCTTCTGGGGCGCGGGGCTGCCCGGAGGCGACCCGGAGGTGCCCTGGCTGAAGGCGCTGGCCGCGCAGTTCGCCGACGCCCCGGGCGAGGTGCCGCGCCGGGTGGTCGGTGCGGTGCAGGAGAACGTGCTGGCCACCGAGATCCACCAGCTGCCCGAGCAGCTGCCGCGCTGGCACAACGAACGTTTGGTGCTGGTCGGAGACGCCGCCCACCTCAGTGCCACCTCGGCCGCCCAGGGCGCGTCGATCGCGTTGGAGGACAGCGTGATCCTGGCCATGTGCGTGCGGGACATCCCCGACCTTGAGCAGGCTTTCGCCACGTACCAACGGATTCGGGCACCACGGGCGCAGCGGCTGGCCGAGTTGATGGCTCGGCCGGTCCGCACGCCCGAGGAAGCCAAGGCCAATGCCCGGCCGGAGGTGCGCGCCTGGCTGTACGAGCACGAAATTCACTGGAACGAGGTCATCGAACCATGAGCACATTGGCATGGGTGCGTGCGTCCCCTAGCGTCGGACCGACATTCGTTCCGCTGGAAGGGATTCACCGTTGAGCCTGCCCGAGACCATGCGCGCCGTGCGCTTCCACGCCGAGTCGGGGAAGCTGAGCCTGGAGACGGTGCCGGTGCCGCGCCCGTCGCCGCGCGAGGTGGTGGTCAAGGTCGCGGCGTGCGGCATCTGCCACTCCGACCTGAGCCAGTTCGACGGCCACATCCCGGCCCGGTTCCCGTCGATCACGCCCGGGCACGAGGCGTCCGGCACCGTCGCGGCGGTGGGCAGCGACGTGCAGCACTGGCAGGTCGGCGACCGGGTTGTCATCGCCGCCGGCCGGGCCTGCGGGCGCTGCCGGTCGTGCGTGTTCGGCGGCACGATCGACGACTGCGAGGCCCTGGAGGTAATGGCCTTCTCGTACGACGGCGCGTGGGCCGAGTACGTCGTCACGCCGGGGGTGTCGCTGATCTCCGTGCCGGACGGCGTGTCGATGGAGCAGGCGGCCGTGCTGGCCGACGCCGTCTCCACCCCGTACGGCGCGATCGAGACCGCCGACCTGCGGATGGCCGAGTCGGTGGCGGTGTGGGGGCTGGGCGGCATCGGCACCCACCTGGTGCAGCTGGCCCGGATCGCCGGCGCGTCACCGATCATCGGCCTGGACCCGGTGGCGGCCGTGCGCGAACGGGCGTTGACGCTGGGCGCCGACTTCGCGCTGGACCCGCTGGACACGGACACGCCCAAGCGGATCATGGAGATCACCGACGGCCGCGGGCTGCGGGTGGCCTTCGACTGCGTCGGCCGCGCGTCCACGGTGGCGCAGGCCAACGGCGTGCTCGGCATGCGCGGCAAGGTCGTGCTGGTCGGCATCAGCGCCGAGACCATGGAACTCGGCCGCGAGGGCACGTTCCTGGGCCGGCGGCACGCCGTGATCGGGCACCTCGGCTACAAGATGAAGCACCTGTCCGAGCTGGTCGAACTGGTGTCGCGAGGCCGGCTCGACCTGTCGGCGTCGATCAGCGCCGTGCTGCCGCTGGCGGACTTCGAGGAGGGCATCCGCCGGCTGCGCGAGCACGACGGCAACCCGATCCGGGTGCTGCTCAAGCCGTGACGGTGCAGACGCGGCCCACCCGGGTTTCTCCGTAACGTCCCGGCCATGGAGACCGTCCATAAGATCCGCACCCGCCCCGCGGCCATCCGCTACGCCTACAGCAGCGACATCGTCGTCCCCTGAGCCTCGAAGGCCAGCAGGTACTGCTTGCGGTCCAGGCCGCCGCCATAGCCGGTCAGGCCGCCACCCGCGCCCACCACCCGGTGGCAGGGCACGATGATGCCGATCGGATTCTTGCCGTTGGCCAGACCGACGGCGCGGGCCGCACTGGGCCGGCCGATCCGTTCGGCCAGCTCACCGTAGGAAACCGTTTCGCCATAAGGGATCTCGCACAGCGCCGACCACACCCTGCGCTGGAACTCGGTGCCACGCAAGGCCAACGGCAGGTCGAACGTGTCGAGCTCGCCGGCGAAGTACGCCGTGAGCTGCTCGATCACGGCGCCGAACCGGCCGCCGTCGGCCTCCCCGAACCTGTCCTCGGCCGGCCGGTGCCGCTGGTTCTCCATGTACAGGCCGGTGAGCACGCCGTCCTCACCGACGAGGGTCAATGCCCCGACGGGGCTGTCCACGATGGTCTTCATGCCCCAAGCATGGCCGGCTCGAGGGGTCGTGGCTGGCGGGAATCAGACATCAACGGCGCGGTGGGTGCGGCGGTAGTCGCTGGGCCGGGAACCGGTCTCCCGCCGGAAGATGACGCGGAAGTTGGCGGCGGAGCCCATGCCGGCGGCGTCGGCGATGCGGTCGATCGACCAGTCGGAGGTCTCCAACAGGCGGCGGGCGACGAGGATGCGCTGGAGGGTGAGCCAACGCATCGGCGGCAACCCGGTCTCCTCGCTGAACCGGCGGATGAAGGTGCGGCGAGACATGGCGGCATGACGGGCCATCGCGTCGACGGTGAGGGGCTGGGCCAAGCGGGACAGTGCCCACTCGCGGGTGGCGGCGAGACCGGCGCCGGGCGGGGAGAGCACGTCGGTGAACTGGGGTTGCGGGCCGAGCCGCGCTGGCGAAGCGACGGCCTCACGACTGGCGGCTTGGGAGGCGTCGACGCCGAAGTCCTCGCGGATGAGGTGCAGGCACAGGTCGATGGCGGCCCCGGCGCCGGCCGAGGTGAGGATGGCGCCGTCCTGGATGAACAGGACGTTGTCGACCACTTTGGTGTCGGGGAACAACTCCCGCAACTGGTCGACCCACCGCCAGTGCGTGGTGACCTGGCGGTCGGCGATGATGCCGGCGAAGGCCAGGCCGAACGTCCCGGTGCAGAGGCCGACGACGGTGGCGCCGCGGTCGTGGGCGGCGGCGATGGCCTCAAGGTACGGGTCGGGCGGCGGCACGTGCGGGTCGCCGAAGCCCGGCACCACCACCATGTCCACATCGGAGGCGGCGGACAGCGGATGCGACGGCACGATCACGACCCCGTCCTCCGACCCGGCCTGCCCGGGCTCGCCCACGGACAGCAGCTCGTACCCGGGCTGGTCGCCGAGCAGGTTGACGCCGATGCTGTAGTCCAGCGCGCTCACCCGCGGCGGCACGAGAAGCGCGATCCGGCGAGCCATGCCCACACCTCCTGGCACGATCCTTGGCATCAACGGCACAGTTTCCGCTGGTTCGGGGCCGGGCGCGACCCTAGCGTCACCGCCATGACAACACGGCAGGCGGAGAGTTTCGGCGTCTCGTGGGAGCAAGCCTACGGATACGTGCAGGCGATCCAGCACGGCGACACCATCTACGTGTCCGGCCAGCTCTCCCACGACGGCGAGCACCTGGTCGCGCCGGCGCCGCTGGACGAGGACGGCCGGATCACCTACTTCGGCGACATGGCCGACCAGATGACCCAGACCTACGCCAACGCCAAGACCCTGCTGGCCCGCTTCGGGGCGTCGCTGGACGACGTGGTCGAAGAAGTGATCTACGTGCTGGACGTGGACGCCGGCATGGCGGCCGCCGGTCCGGTGCGCAAGGCGGCCTACGGCACGGAGAACCCGCAGGTGGCCAGCACGATCATCGGCGTGACCCGGCTGGCGCTGCCGCCGCAGCTGCTGGAGATCAAGCTGATCGCCAGGGTGTAGCCCGCGGTACCGACAGCGTCTCGGTCTCCGGCTCGGCCGCCTCGACGACCAGCGCCGACAGCATGTTCACGCAGTGCTGGGCGGTCGGCCGGCGGCCCGGCTCGCGGGCGGTCATGGCCCGCAGCAGCCCGGCCAGCGGCCCCGGCAGCTCCTCCGGGATCTGCGGGTCCCGGCTGAGCCGGAGCAGCGCGGCGTCGAGCTTGTTGGGGCCGTCGTACTCGCGGTGGCCGGTGATGCACTCCAGCAGCACCAGGCCCAGCGCGTAGACGTCGACGGCCGGCCCGAGCGCGCCGCTGAGGATCTGCTCCGGGGCCAGGTAGGCGGGCGTGCCGATGACCTCGTCCACCGCGGTCACCCGGGACTGGCCGGCCAGCAGGGCGATGCCGAAGTCGCTCAGGTGCGGCATGCCCTCCTCGTCCAGCAGGATGTTGGACGGCTTCACGTCGCGGTGCACCACGCCCTGGGCGTGCACGTGGGCCAGGGCGTCGGCCAGCAGCGCGACCAGCACCACCGCCTCGGCGGTCAGCATCGGGCCCTCGCGCAAGCGCTTGCTCAGGCTGGTGCCGCGGATCACCTGCATCACCAGGTACGGCCGGCCCTGGTGGATGCCGCCGTCGTACACCGACACCAGGCGCTTGTGGTTGACCCGGTCCAGCGCGCGGGCCTCGTCGGCGATCCGCCGGCAGGCGGTGTCGTCCAGGTCGGCCGGAAACAGCTTGACCGCGACCTGGCGGTCCAGCTCCTCGTCGTAGGCGTCATACACCTCCGTGCCGACGCCGCGCCCCAGCAGGCCGTCGACCCGGAACCGGCTCGGCAGCGGCTGGCTCGACGGTTGGTACGCCACGTACGGGCGCTGCCGCATCCGGTGCACCTCCCCAGTTGGCGGGACCTCATAACGATACGGTGCCGAATGGCGCAGTGAACTCCGGTTGTGACGTGTGGATCACTTCCTCGCCTGGGGCAGCCTCGCCTTCCGGCCGGTCCCGCGGGCCGACGGGGGCGGCACGACCGGCCCGATGTCGCCGTCC
>DASWRQ010000240.1:0-40941 GCA_036403095.1 Kutzneria sp.
CGCCGCAACGACGAGGGCGCCTGGCTGAACGCCCTGGGCGCGGACGAGCTGCGCCAGGCCGTGCACGACAACCTCACGCGACTGGGCGTGGACCGGATCGACGTGGTCAACCTCCGCATGCCGGGGTTCGCCGAGCCGGAGGGCACTCCCCTTGAGGAGCAGTTCACGGTGCTGGCTCAGCTCCGTGAGCAGGGCCTGATCGGCGAGCTGGGCGTGAGCAACGTCACTTCTGACCAACTGGCCGAGGCGCAGAAGATCGCGCCGGTGGTCTGCGTGCAGAACCTCTACAACATCTCGAACCGGCGGGACGAGGCGCTGGTCCGCACCTGCGCCGAGCAGGGCATCGCCTACGTGCCGTTCTTCCCGCTCGGCGGCTTCGAGCTGGTCGACGACCCGCGCCTGCAGACCATCGCCGAGCGGCACCACGCGACGGTTCCGCAGGTCGCGCTGGCCTGGCTGCTCCAGCGCTCCCCGAACCTGCTGGCCATCCCCGGCACGTCCTCGATCGCGCACCTGGAGGAGAACGTCGCCGGCGCGTCCCTGCGCCTCTCGGCCGACGACGTCGCCACCCTCGACGCGATCGCCTGAGCGCGGCGGACGGCTCTACGTGAGTGGCTCATTTGACTCCAGGAGTCAAATGAGCCACTCACGTAGAGCAGGGGGCGGCACCACGTAGGTGACACCCGAAGGACACGACTGGGTGAACGGGAGCTGACGCGGGGTGGAACAGTGCCGTGCGGAGGTGTAGTCGCTGTCACGGTTGCGGCCTGAGGGGTAGGCCGGCAGGCCCCTGACCTGCTTACGATGCGTCCCGTGACCGCATCGGGCTATCTCGCCCTGTCGATCGGCCTACTGGTGATCGGCTTGCTGGTCGGTTCGCTCATCGGCCGTGCCTCGGCCAGACGGGCCGCGTCGCAGCCGGTCGTACTGACCGTTTCCGACCTCGTCCAGCGCGTGGTGCACTCCGCGCACAACGGCGTGGTCGTCCTCAACCACTTCGGCGACGTGGTGCTGCACAACCCCCGCGCCGCGGCGCTGGGCGTGGTCCGGGGCAGCCAGGTCGACGAGCGGGCCCGCAAGGCGGCGGAGCTGGTCGCGGCGTCCGGCGAGGTGATGGAGGTCGACCTGTCGCCGCTGCAGTCCCGCGGCGGCCGGCAGCCCGAGGCGGTGCGGGCCGAGGTCCGGCCGCTGGGCGACGGCTTCACCGTGGTCGACGCCAGCGACGAGTCTGACGCCGTCCGGCTGGAGGCGATCCGCCGCGACTTCGTGGCCAACGTCAGCCACGAGCTCAAGACCCCCGTCGGCGCGCTGGCGCTGCTGGCCGAGGCCGTCCTGGACGCGGCCGACGACCAGGTCGAGGTCCGCCGGTTCAGCAGCAAGATCCTGCACGAGGCGACCCGGCTGGGCCGGCTGGTCACCGAGCTGATCGCGCTGTCCCGGCTGCAGGGCGCCGAGCAGCTGCCGGAGCTGACCCCGCTCGGGGTGGACGAGGTGGTGCGCGAGGCGCTCGGCCGCAGCCGGCTGGCCGCCGAGTCGGCCGGCATCGAGATCACCACCGACGACAACAGCGACCTCGTCGTCGACGGCGACCGGACGCTGCTGGTCACGGCCCTGAGCAACCTGCTCGACAACGCCATCGCCTACTCGCAGCCGGGCAGCCCGGTCTCGGTGAGCCGTCGCACCCATGGCCACTTCGTCGAGATCGCGGTCACCGACCGCGGCATGGGCATCGCCCCCGACCAGCAGCACCGGGTGTTCGAGCGGTTCTACCGGGCCGACCCGGCCCGGTCGCGGATGACCGGTGGCACGGGCCTGGGGCTGGCCATCGTCAAGCATGTCGCCGCCAACCACGGCGGCGAGGTGACGCTGTGGAGTCTGCCCGGCACCGGGTCGACGTTCACGCTGCGGATCCCGGCCCACGGCGCGCCCGCGCCGCGGACCGGCGACGAACCGGAAGGAACACGGCCCCAACCGGCCGTGACCGACAGGAACAACGGGCACGTCCCGACCGGAGACACCAGGCTCGTCCCGACCGGGGCGGACGGCGTGGACGCGGTAGACGGCGATCATGGAGGCAAACTGTGACCGAGCTTGCGAGGGCACCATTGAGCACAGGGACATCGGTTGCGGGCGCGCCGAGCGCTAGCGAGGTGCGTCCGTGACCAGGGTGCTCATCGTCGAGGACGAGGAGTCCTTCGCCGATCCGCTCGCCTTCCTGCTGCGCAAGGAGGGCTTCACCGCCGCGCTGGCCGGCACCGGCCAGGAGGCGCTGGAGGAGTTCGACCGCAACGGCGCCGACATCGTGCTGCTCGACCTGATGCTGCCCGGCATGAGCGGCACCGACGTGTGCAAGGCCCTGCGTCAGCGCTCGGCCGTGCCGGTGATCATGGTCACGGCCCGGGACAGCGAGATCGACAAGGTCGTGGGCCTGGAGCTCGGCGCCGACGACTACGTCACCAAGCCGTACTCGGCCCGCGAGTTGATCGCCCGCATCCGGGCCGTGCTGCGCCGCGGCGGCGAGTCCGAGGAGCTGCTGCCGCAGGTCCTGGAGGCCGGCCCGGTGCGGATGGACGTGGAACGGCACGTGGTGACCGTGGCCGGCGCCGAGGTGTCGCTGCCGCTCAAGGAGTTCGATCTGCTGGAGTACCTGCTGCGCAACGTGGGCCGGGTGCTGACCAGGGGCCAGCTCATCGACCGGGTCTGGGGCGCGGACTACGTCGGCGACACCAAGACCCTGGACGTGCACGTCAAGCGGCTGCGGTCCAAGATCGAACCGGATCCGTCCGCCCCGCAGCACCTGGTCACCGTGCGTGGGCTCGGCTACAAGTTCGAGTCCTGATCCCGCGACGTCCCCCATCCGGTGGAAGCGCTTCACCGCATGGGGGATTACGGGATTGTCACGCCCGCCAGGTACGGTGCTCCGCGTGCGCCTAGGGGTGCTTGACGTCGGGTCGAACACTGTCCACCTGTTGGTGGTGGACGCGCATCGTGGTGCCCATCCGACGCCGATGTCGTCGGAGAAGTCGGTGCTGCGGCTGGCCGAGCAGCTCACCGGCGGCGGCACGCTGTCCAAGCACGGGGCCGACTCGCTGGTCCGGGCGGTGGCCGACGGCAAGGCGTCCGCGGTCCAGTTCGGCTGCGAGGACCTGATGGCCTTCGCCACCTCCGCGGTGCGCGAGGCCGGCAACTCGGCGGCCGTGCTCGAGCAGGTCCGCAAGGAGACCGGCGTCGAACTCGAGGTGCTCTCCGGCGAGGACGAGGCTCGCCTCACCTTTCTCGCGGTGCGCCGCTGGCACGGCTGGTCGGCCGGCCGGCTGCTCAACCTGGACATCGGCGGCGGCTCGCTGGAGATCGCCGTCGGCCGGGACGAGAGCCCGGACCTGGCCTGCTCGATCCCGCTGGGCGCGGGCCGGGTGACCAGGACGCGCTTCAAGCACGACCCGCCGAGCCGGCACGAGCTGCGCGACACCGTGGAGTGGCTGGACGAGCAGATCGCCCCGGTGGCCAAGCGGGTGCTCCGGCTGGGCGAGCCGGACCTGGTCGCCGCCACCTCGAAGACGTTTCGCACGCTGGCCCGGCTGACCGGCGCCGCCCCGTCCGGCCAGGGGCCGCGGGTGCGGCGGGTGCTCAGCCAGGCCGGCCTGCGCCAGCTGATCGCGTTCATCTCCCGGATGTCCGCCGCGGACCTGGGCGAACTGGAGGGCGTCAGCGCCGGCCGGTCGGCCCAGCTGGTCGCCGGCGCACTCGTGGCGGAGGCCACCATGCGAGCGTTGTCGCTCACAGAACTCGAGATCTGCCCCTGGGCGCTGCGCGAAGGTGTCATTCTTCGGCGACTGGACCACACGGACGGTGTTGCGCCGCCCGGTGACACTGGACGGACGGCGCACTTCGGGGCACGGTGGAATCAATGAGTCGAGAAAGCGGTTCCGAGCGCAGTCAGCGCACGGTCGCGGAGTTGCTCGCCCAGTACGGGGCCAACTCCGAGGACAGTGCGCCCCGACGTCGTCGCCGCCGGGCCGACGAGCCGTCCGACACGTCCCCCCAGACGATCATCGACCGGGTGCTGTCGGACAGCGGCGAGATGAGGGCCATCCGCGACGACGCGGAGGAGACCACCGTCGGCGCCCAGCCGCCGGTGCGCCCGCCACAACAGCCGCCGACGCCACCGGCCGCGACCTCGTCGCCGCGGCTGCCGAAGCGCCCCGTGCAGCAGCCGCCGCAGCCCGGTCCGCAGCAGCAGACCGGCCACACCCAGGCTTCGCCACCCGTCGGCCACCCGCCGGCCGGCCACACTCAGGTTGCGCCGGCCAATCCCCAGCAGCCCGGCCACCCGCAGGCACCACCGGCCGCCGCGGCGCAGGCGACCTCCACCGGCATGCGCCCCCCGGTGCGCCCCGGTGCGCCGGCCCCCGGCCGCACGGCCCCGCCGCCTCCGCCGCGCATCGAGTCGTCGCGCACCAACCTGTCGCGTAACGACCTCATGCGGCAGCCGCCGCCGGGCCAGCCCCCGCAGCAGGCGCCGTTGCCCCAGCAGGCCCCCCAGCAGGCCCAGCCCACCGGCTATTTCCGCCCGACGCCGCCCGGCGGCCCGACGCCGCCGCCGGTGGACGCCACCGCGGACACCACGTACCTGCCGCCGATCACCGGTGACATGCCGAACCCGCTGGTCAACCGGCTGTCCGGCGCGCCGCCGCAGGAGGGCGTCACCGATGTGATGCCGCGCATCCCGGCGGCGGTCGGCGAGAGCACCCAGGCCCATCCCGGGCCGCTGGTCGACGACGACGACTTCGGCGACCCGCGCGGGTCGCTGGCGCCGCCGATGGAGAGCACCCAGGCGCACGGCGGCCCGTACGTCGACGACGACAACGACGACTACGAGTACGACTACCAGCAATACGCCGTGGACCACGACGCCGCCCCGGCCGGCGTGGACGGCGCGCTGGACGTCGACGAGGCCGAGGACGGCGAGCAGGCCGAGGGCTCCCCGGCCAAGCAGTGGCTGATGATGATCGCCCAGCTGGCCATCGGCGTCGTCGGCGGCGCCGCGCTCTGGCTGGGCTTCCAGTGGCTGTGGAACGCGCTGCCGGCGGCCGCGCTGGCCGCCGCGGTCGCGGTGATCGTCGCGCTGGTGATCGTCGTGCGGCGCATCCGCAAGGCCGACGACCTGCAGACCATGGTGCTGGCCGTGCTGGTCGGGCTGATCGTGACGGTGTCACCGGCCGCGCTGCGGCTGATCGGCCACTAGTTGGCCGCGCGACCCATCCCGATCGGGCTGTCGACGGCGTCGGTGTACCCGGAGTCGGCCGGCGCCGCCTTCGAGCTGGCCGGCGAGCTCGGCTACGACGGCGTCGAGGTGATGGTCTGGGCCGACCCGGTCAGCCAGGACATGGACGCCTTGCTCGACCTGTCCGACCGGCACGGCGTGCCGGTGTTGGCCGTGCACGCGCCGTGCCTGCTGATCAGCCAGCGCGTCTGGTCGTCCGACCCGGTGATCCGGTTGCGCCGCGCGGTGACCGCCGCGCAGGTGCTGGACGCCCCGACCGTGGTCGTGCACCCGCCGTTCCGCTGGCAGCGCCGCTACGCCGAGCGCTTCCCGGAGCTGGTCGAAGAGCTCAGCGAGGCCAGCGGCGTCGCGATCGCCGTGGAGAACATGTTCCCGGTGCGGCTGCGGGGCACCGAGCTGTCGGCGTTCAAGCCGTCCGTGGACCCGACCGACGTGGGGCACAAGCACTACACGCTGGACCTCTCGCACAGCGCCGCCGCGCAGATGGACCCGTTGGCGATGGCGGAGCGGATGGGACCGGGCCTGGTGCACGTCCATCTGGCCGACGGCAGCGGCGCGCCGCGCGACGAGCACCTCGTCCCCGGCCGTGGCGCCGCGCCGTGCGCGACGTTCTGCGAGCAGTTGGCCGACTCCGACTTCGCCGGGCAGGTCGTGCTGGAGGTCAACACCCGCAAGGCCCGCGGTCCGGGCGAGCGGGCGGCGGAACTGGCCGAGGCATTGCTGTTCGCACGGCTCAATCTGGGGCAGAACTGATCGGTAACTTCGGTAACCGTGATCGTCGGATGGGACGTAGAGTCACGCCGTGCATCCGCTGCGAACCCTGATCCTCGCGGCCGGCGCCAACGATGCCGTCCGCAGGCTCGTGGCGACCGCGCCGGTGAGCCGGGACGTCGTGCGCCGGTTCGTCGCGGGTGAGAGCACCGACGACGTCGTCGCCGTCACCTCGCGGCTGGTGGCCGACGGGCTGTCGGTGTCGCTGGACTACCTCGGCGAGGACACCACCGACGAGGTGCAGGCCGAACAGACCGTGCAGGCGTACCTGCGGCTGCTCGACCGGCTGCACGCCGACGGGCTGTCCCGGCACGCCGAGGTCAGCGTGAAGCTCTCCGCCGTCGGGCAGGCCCTCGACGAGCGGCTCGCCCTCGACAACGCCTCGCGCATCGCCGCCGCGGCCGAGCAGTGTGGCACCACGATCACGTTGGACATGGAAGACCACACGACCACCGACTCCACCCTGCGGGTGCTGGCCGAGCTGCGGCGGAGCTGGCCGTGGGTCGGGGCCGTGCTGCAGGCGTATCTGCGCCGCACCCTGGACGACTGCGTGGCCCTGTCGGGTACGGGATCGCGCGTTCGGCTGTGCAAAGGGGCATACGCCGAACCGCCCTCGGTCGCTTTCTCGCACCCGCACGAGGTCGATCTCAGCTACGTACGCTGCGCAAACGCGCTACTGGCCGGCCGCGGCTACCCCATGTTCGCCACCCACGATCCGAGACTTGTCTCGGTGATCGCCGAACGCGCGCTGTGGTACGGCCGTAAACCAGGTAGCTACGAATATCAGATGCTGTACGGAATCCGACCCGACGAGCAGCTCCGGCTCGTCAACTCAGGTGAGGCGGTGCGTGTCTACGTGCCCTACGGCGAACAGTGGTACGGCTACCTGATGCGGCGGCTGGCCGAACGCCCCGCGAACACTGCGTTCTTCCTCCGGTCCCTGGTCGGGCGGTCATGAGCGCCGGGCAGGCGTCGGCGATCCGGCCGTTCTCGGCCGCGTCCGCCGTGCGTCCCCTCGGCGACGGCACCGCCATCGCGGACCTGCCGCCGGACTGGACGGTCGGCACCAAACCCCACGGCGGCTTCCTGCTCGCGCTGCTGGCCCGGGCCGGTGTGCAGGTCGTCGAGGGCACCGGCAGCGAGCTGGTCGATCCCCTCGCTGTCAGCGCCCAGTTCCTGCGCGCGCCCTCGGTCGGGCCGGTGTTGCTCAAGACCGAGGTCCGCAAGGCCGGTCGCACCGTCGTCATCGTGCGGGTCAGCCTCGAGCAGCGGGGTTCCTCCTGCGTCGAGTCCATGGTCACCGTCGGCAAGTTGCCCGAGGAGCGGCCCGCCTGGCGGGACCTGCCCGAGCTGCCGGTGCTGCCGCCGGCCAACGCCATCGACCTCGGTTCCCTGCCCAACGCCGTCGGCGTCTTCAAGCTGGCCCGGGCGTGCGAGGTCCTCGTCGATCCCATCGGCGCCGGCTTCCTCGAACGCCGCACCGGCGATCCGTTGCGCCTGCGCATGTGGGTCCGCCCCCGCGGCGGCGAGCAGCCCGACCCGTTCTTCGCGCTCGTCGCCGGCGACATCGCCATGCCGCTGACCTTCAACCTCGGGCGTTTCGGCTGGTCTCCCACCGTCCAGCTGACCGGCCTGGTGCGGGCCCGCCCCGAGCCCGGCTGGCTTCGGGCCCAGGTCGAGTCCCGCGCCGTCCACGGCCAGTGGTTCGACCAGGACGCCACCATCCTCGACTCCTCCGGGCGGCTGGTCTGCCAGGCCCGTCAGCTGGCCCTGAGCCCCCAGGAGACCAACAGCTCCTGAGCTCAGAGCAGCTGCCGCACCCGGGCGGCCTCCCGCGTGAGGTGGTCGCGTTCGGGCACGCTGGTGGCGGCCTTCGCGGCCTGGGCGTAGAGGTCGGCGGCCTGCTGCAGGTCGCCGGCACGCTCGTGCAGGTACGCGGTCACGGCGGCGTAGCGCGGCAGGCTGGGGTCGAGATCGGCCAGGGCCTTGAGGCCGGCGTGCGGACCGTCCGCCTGGCCGACGGCGACGGCGCGGTTGAGGCGCACCACGGGACTGTCGGTGATGAGCAGCAGCTCGTCGTACCACTCGACGATCTGCACCCAGTCGGTCTCGTCGGCGCTCGGGGCGTCGGCGTGCAGAGCGGCGATCGCGGCCTGGGCCTGGTACTCGCCGAGGCGGTCACGGGCGAGAGCGGCCTGGAGCACGGCGACACCCTCGGTGATGAGGTCGGTGTCCCAGCGTGACCGGTCCTGCTCGGCCAGCGGGATGAGGCGGCCGCCGGGGCCGGTGCGGGAGGCGCGACGGGCGTGGTGCAGCAGCATGAGCGCGAGCAGGCCGGCGATCTCGGGCTCGTCGGTCAGGGCGGCGAGCTGCCGGGTCAGCCGGATGGCCTCGGCGGCCAGGTCGACGTCGCCGCTGTAGCCCTCGTTGAAGACGAGGTAGAGCACCCGAAGCACGGTTGCGAGATCACCGGGCCGGTCGAGACGCTGCCCGTCGATCTTCTTCTTGGCCCGGCTGATCCGCTGAGCCATCGTGGCCTCGGGGACCAGGTAGGCGTCGGCGATCTGCCGCGTGGTGAGGCCGCCGACCGCCCTGAGCGTGAGGGCGACCGCGGCGGCCGGGGGCAGGTCCGGGTTGGCGCACAAGAAGAACAGCCGCAGCGTGTCGTCCGTGGCCGGCACCGGGCCGGCCGGCGGCTCCACCTCCGTGGCCAGCTCCCGGCCTCGCCGCGACGACTCCGACCGGACGGCGTCGAGAAACTTGCGCCACGACGCCGCCACCAGCCAGGCCTTCGGGTCCCTCGGCGGGTCGTCCGGCCAGGTCTCCAGGGCCTTGATCAGGGCTTCCTGCACCGCGTCCTCGGCCGACGCGAAGTCCGCGCCGCGCCGGACGAGCACGCCGATCACCGCGGGCACCAGCTCCCGCAGCAGGGATTCGTTCACTCCGTCACCGTAGGCGGCTCGTGCATGAACGGCCGGACCTCCAGCCACTCGTGGATCGGCTCCCCGCCCTTGCCCGGCGCCGCCGACAGCTCCCCGGCCAGCTCCACCGCGCGCTCCCAGGTGTCCACGTCGATGATCATCCAGCCCGCGATCAGGTCCTTCGTCTCCGCGAACGGCCCGTCCGTCACCGCCGGCTTGCCCTCGCCGCCGTACTGCACCCACGCCCCCTCCGGCGCCAGCGCCTGCGCGTCCACGAACTCCCCGCTCTTCTCCAGCTTGGCCGCGAAGTCCCGCATGTACTGGATGTGCGCGTCCACCTCCGCCGGCGTCCACTTGTCCATCGGCTCGCAGTTCACCGGCTCCGGGGCGCCCCGGTAGTGCTTGAGCAGCAGGTACTTCATGGCCGTTCTCCCTCGTTCGGTCCGTCTCGTGCCCCTGGGACGGAGCCGCCGCCCCATTCTCGACAACCGGCGTGAAAAATCTTGGAGAGGCAGGCCGAGCCCAGGAGACCAGAGGTTCCCGAGCGCAAAACCTCGTGAGGTTTCATGAGGTAGCATCGACACAAGCTGAGCGGTCCGCGGACGCGCTCGGAAGTGAGCCCGGGATCGTGCCCGCGTTGTCGTGGGACCCCGGGCTTCGCGCTACCTGGAGCACTTGAGCACGTCGATCGCGTGGGCCTGGTTCAGGATCTTCCACGCCTGCGGATCGTCATGTAGCTCCGCGCAGACGTAGGAGCCGATCAGGAAGTCCGCGATCCAGGTCAGTGGAGCGGCTGCCTTTGAGGCGTGATTGAGTCGCAGCGCGCCGGTGACGTGGCGGATCGTCGAAGCCGGTCCACGGTCCGACGGTCATGCTTGTCGCCGCCGCTGCGGGACTCCAGGACGACCTGGCTGACCTTCTCAACGTGTTCGAGCCGGGGCAGCAGCTCGCCGAGCAGGTGGCAGCGGGCTTGTTCCTGGGCGGTGTTGCGGTGATCTCGGTGATCACGATGGCCCCGGACAGCGGCAGGGCGGACAGGGTGTCGGCGATCTTGAGCCGGCGTTCGGGCGTCTCGTCGTAGTGGTGCAGGTACGGCCGGTGCGGGAGCAGTTCGCCGAACAGCGCCTCGGTGATGTTGTCGTGGATCGAGGCCGAGGTCAGCACGGCCGCGAAGCCGTACAGGCGATTGCCTGACGGCAGCCGTCCGCCGCCTTCGTCCAGGTGTGCGAAGAACTCCACTGGCCCTTTCCCTTTGGTGAGGAAATACGAGCGTAAGGCCCGTCCACGATCGGGTGATGTCACGCCGTGGATGGCGGGACCCGGTAGTGAAACCGGGTGGCGGGGGCTGGCACGCTGTTCGCATGACGACGATCGCGGTGCTGGGGGCAGGCAAGATCGGTGAGGCGCTGCTGTCCGGGCTGCTCGACGCCGGGTGGGGGCCGGGCGACCTGATGTTCACGGAGCGTTATGAGGAGCGCTGCCGGGAGCTGACGGAGCGGTACGGGGTGCGGGCGGTCACGGTGGCGGGGGCGGCGGAGACGGCCGAGGTGCTGGTGGTGGCGGTGAAGCCGCAGGACATCGACCCGCTGCTGACGGAGCTGAACCCGCTGCTGAAGCCGGGCACGCTGGTGGTGTCGCTGTGCGCGGGCCTGCCGACGGCGCTGTACGAGCGGGAACTGCCGCAGGGCACGCCGGTGGTGCGGGTGATGCCGAACACACCGATGCTGGTGGGCCAGGCGATGAGCGCGATCTCGGCGGGGGCGCACGCCACGCGGGAGCACATGGACCTGGTGGACAAGCTCTTGGGCAGCGTAGGCAAGGTGCTGCGGGTGCCGGAGTCGCAGCAGGACGCGGTGACGGCGCTGTCGGGTTCGGGTCCGGCCTACTTCTTCTTCCTGGTCGAGGCGATGATCGACGCCGGCATCCTGCTCGGGCTGCCCCGGGCGACGGCGGCGCAGCTGATCATCCAGTCGGCGGTGGGGGCGGCGGCGATGCTGGCCGACTCGGGGGAGCACCCGGTGACGCTGCGTGAGGCGGTGACCTCGCCGGCCGGCACCACGATCATGGCGATCCGCGAGCTGGAGAAGCACGGCGTGCGGGCGGCGATGCTGGCGGCGATCGAGGCGGCCCGGGACAGGTCGGCCGAGCTGGGCCGAGCCCACGACGCCTGAGCCCCGACACCGAGCCCCGACGCGGAGCCCCGACGCGGAGCCCAACGGCCGAGCGCTGACGCCGAGCCCGACGCCCGAACCCAACGCCTGAGCCCTGCGCCCGAGCTCTGACGCCCGAGAAAACGTCACATGCGCGTCGTGTTTGACGCTCAGAGGCACATGCGGACCGCAGGTGACATTCGAAAGTAGTGGTGGCGATCGGCGAGCGACGTCGGTGGGCTGCGAATGGTCGAACCGACCGGCCAGGGTGGTGCGTACGGGTGGATCCCGACACCACTGGGCGCACAGCGCGGCGCGGACGTCGCAGCAGCCCCATGCGTCCCGCTACGCTCGGATGAGCACGTGCGTGTCGGTACCGCCGGTGGGGAAGCCGACGGCGCGACACGTGTTTAAGGACGCGGTGACGTATGCCGGCGCAGCAGAAGGAGACAGCACATCCCGGGCTCGCACAGGTGCAGTTCCTGACCATCGCCGAGGTGGCGAAGGTGATGCGAGTCTCGAAGATGACCGTGTACCGCCTGGTGCACTCGGGCGAGCTGCCTGCCGTGAGGGTGGGCAAGTCGTTCCGGGTGACGGAAAGCGCGGTGCAGGACTACCTGGAGAACGCGTACTACGACGCGGGCTGAATCGACCGGGTGACCGCCCGGCTGGTACCTGTGCCAGCCGGGCTCGGTCGTGCGGGTAAAGTGACAGGTCGTTCGTGCTCGGTGCCATGGCCGCGTCCCCACGCGGCGGCAGGGGCTCGGCAGCCCTGTGCAGCACGAGGGCACAACCAAGACCACACCGTCTACACCTAAGGAACCCGTATGGGCTCGGTCATCAAGAAGCGCCGCAAGCGCATGTCGAAGAAGAAGCACCGCAAGCTGCTCCGCAAGACCCGCGTGCAGCGGCGCAAGCGCGGCAAGTGAGGCGCTCGGCCTGAAGCCTGCCGGCACCCGCGCGATCGCGCGGGTGCCGTCTTGCGTTACGGCCGCTCGCCAGATCCCGCCGATCGGGTGAGCCCGCGGTAAAACCCACGTGACCTGCGTCAATGCGGCGTACCTGGCCCCTGTTTCGGGCGGTCACGACGAGTAGCATCGCTCGGGTCGCCGCCTTTCAGGGAGTCGCATGGCGCCCAATGTCGTCCTCGTCACCGGAGTGAGCCGCTTCCTCGGCGGCCACCTCGCCGCGCGCCTGGCCGCCGACCCGTCGATCGAGCGGATCCTCGGCGTGGACACCGTGCCACCGCCCCGCGACCTGCTCCGCCGGATGGGCCGGGTGGAGTTCGTCCGCGCCGACATCCGCAACCCGCTCATCACCAAGGTCATCGCCAGCGCCCGGGTCGACACCGTGGTGCACGCCTCCGTCACCGCCAACCCGGCCGGACCCACCGGCCGCACGGCGATGAAGGAGATGAACGTCATCGGCACCATGCAGCTGCTGGCGGCCTGCCAGCGCTCGTCGGTGGTGCGCCGCCTGGTGGTCAAGTCGACCAGCGCGGTCTACGGCGCCAGCTCCCGCGACCCGGCGGTGTTCACCGAGGACATGGCCCCGAAGGCGCTGCCGTCCAGCGGCTACGCCAAGGACGCCGTCGAGGTCGAGGGCTACGTCCGCGGCTTCTCCCGGCGCCGGCCGGACGTGGCGGTCACCACGCTGCGCTTCACGAACTTCATCGGCCCACGCATCGACACCGTGCTGACCAGGTACTTCGCCCTGCCGGTCGTGCCGACGGTGCTCGGCTACGACGCCCGGATGCAGCTGCTGCACTCCGAGGACGCGCTGGCCGTGATGGAGCGGGCCACCCAGCACGACCTGCCCGGCGTGTTCAACGTCGGCGGCGACGGCGTGCTGATGCTCTCCCAGGCGATCCGCCGCGCCGGCCGGATCGCGCTGCCGGTGCCGAGCATGGCGGTGCCCACCGTCGGCCGGCTGGTGCGCAGCGCGCGGCTGGTCGACTTCTCGCCCGACCAGATGCGGTTCCTGAACTTCGGCCGCGTCGTGGACACGACCCTGCTCCAGCGCGACTTCGGCTTCACGCCGCGCTGGACGACTACACAGGCGTTCGACGACTACGTGAGCGGCCGGGCGCTGCGCCCGGCCATCGACGTGGACACCCTGGCGGCGGCGGAGCGGGGCATTCTCGACCTCGCCGCCCGCATCCCGATCAGGTGAGTGAGGAGGTGGAACCCATGCCCGACGCACGCGTCATCCCGCTGCACGGCGCGGACCGGCCGGCGCCCCGCACGGCGCCGCCCGTGCGACCCCGGATGGAGCAGGTGCCGCCGCCCGCGGACACCGCCGGCGACAAGGCGGTCGAGGCCGGCCCCGAGTGGGAGCGCCGGCTGGCCGACGCGCTGGCGTTCCTGCGCCGCCGGATCACCGGCGACTACCAGGTCGACGAGTTCGGCTTCGACCGTGAGCTGACCGACAACGTGATGATGCCGCTGCTGCGGCCGCTGTACGAGAAGTGGTTCCGGGTGGAGACCATCGGCCTGCACAACGTGCCGGCCGACAGCGGCGCGCTGCTGGTGGCCAACCACTCGGGCACGCTGCCGATGGACTCGGTGATGACGGCGGTCGCGGTGCACGAGCACCACCCGGCCAACCGGCACCTGCGCATGCTCGGCGCGGACCTGGTGTTCCGGCTGCCGATGATCAGCTCCATCGCCCGCAAGACCGGCCAGACCCTGGCCTGCAATCCGGACGCGGAGCGGCTGCTGCGCGGCGGCGAGCTGGTCGGCGTGTGGCCGGAGGGCTTCAAGGGCGTCGGCAAGCCGTACAAGGACCGGTACAAGCTGCAGCGCTTCGGCCGCGGCGGCTTCGTGTCGGCGGCGCTGCGCACCCGCACGCCGATCATTCCGGTGTCCATCGTCGGCGCCGAGGAGATCTACCCGAAGATCGGCGAGATCAAGCTGATCGCCCGGCTGTTCGGGCTGCCGTACTTCCCGGTCACGCCGACCTGGCCGCTGCTGGGGCCGCTGGGCGCGGTGCCGCTGCCGTCCAAGTGGTACATCGAGTTCGGCGAGCCGATCCGGACCGACCACTACGAGCCGGGCGCGGCCGAGGACCCGATGCTGGTGTTCAACCTGACCGACCAGGTCCGGGAGACCATCCAGCAGACCCTCTACCGGCTGCTCACCCAGCGTCGTAACGTCTGGCTGGGCTGAGTCACTCGATAGGGTCGCTGACCTGCGCAAACGGGGTCGCGGTGCGTACCGTGTTCCGATGGCGCTGTGGTCGCGGAGATCCGCATTGCTCGCGGCGCCGGCGATGGCCGCCGGCGGGCTGGTTGTCGTCGGCGTCCGGTCCTCGTCGGCGACGACGAACGACCCGTTGACGTTCGTCGCCTCGCGGACCACCAGTTCCCCACTGGACAAGGCCGTCGTCGGCACGACCTTCGGCGCGCTGCTGGCCGTGTTCGACTCGACCGGGGCCGCCGCGGGTGACGGTTCGATGATCGGCACCGTGGTCAACGTGACCGCGGACAACCCGGCGAAGCTGATCGTCCAGATGAAGATCGTGCTGCGGCTGACCGCAGGCGGCAAGGGCGAGCTGCACCTGAGCTCGATGCACCCCATGGTGGTGCCGTCGCCGGTGCAGAACCCGCTGGCCGTCGTCGGCGGCACCGGCCAGTACACCAACGCGAGAGGCGAAGGAACGATCGCCTATCCGACGCCGGACCGGATCAACTTCTCGCTGACCGTCGCGACCTGAGCAAAGAGGTGGCCGCCCGGGATGTCCATGGTGGACGTCCCGGGCGGCTGTTTTCCCCGGGGGAGGGGATCAGGCGGCCGTCAGGTTGACGACCGGGCCGGGGTTGCTGGTCTGGGACTCGACGTCGCCGATGCCCAGCCAGGTGCCGTCGGTCTTGCGGGCGGTGTGCCAGACCTTGCCGTCGGCGGTGCCGATGACCACGTGCAGGTCGCCGTTGGGCTCGCCGGCGGCGTCGATCTTGCTGGCGGCGGTGAGCGGCGTGCCGGTCGCGGCGATCACGTCGCCGAAGGGCAGCCAGGTGCCGTCGGACTTGCGGCCGGTGTGCCAGATCTTGCCGTCGGTCGTGACGGCGACCATCTGCAGGTCGACGCCGGTGCCGGCGATGGCGATGTCGGCCACCGGGGCCAGCGGGCCGGCCTGCACCTCGACGTCGCCGAACGGCAGCCAACCGCCGTCCTCGGTCTTGCGGGCGGTGTGCCAGATCTTGCCGGTGTCGTTGGCGACGGCCACGTGCAGGTCGGAGATCGGGCCGTTGGGCGACTTGACCGCCGCGGCCGAGACCTTGACCGCCTTGCCGATGTAGTCGCCGGCCTCGATCTTGATGTTGCCGAACGAGGTCCAGGTCTCGTCGACGTGCCGGATCGCATGCCACACGTTGCCGTCGGTGTCGGAGACCACGACATTGAGCTCGTTGTTCACCGGCGCCACGCCGACATCGGCGACCTTGAAGGCGGCGTTGGTCTGAGCCAGCACGTCGCCCCACGGCAGCCAACTGCCGTTGGACAGCCGCGCGGTGTGGAACAGGCGGCCGTCCCGGGTGGCGGCGACGATCTGCGTGTCCCCGCCGGTGCGGGCGGCGTCGGCGGCCACGATGTCGAGCTGGCCGGTCTGCGCCTCGACGTCGCCGAAGCCGCCGGCCCAGGTGCCGTCGGTGTTGCGGATGGTGTGGAACAGACCGCCGTTGCTGGTGGCGGCCAGCACCTGCAGCGGCTGCGGGCCCGACGAGCTGCCGCCCCACAGCGCGTCGACCAGCATCTGCGCGTCGTGCACCTCGGGGGCGTAGGCGCTGGGGTTGCCGGAGATCTGCACGTTGTCGCAGATCTGGCCGATGTCGCCGGTCTGCCAGCCGCCCTTGAGGGCGAGCATGTGGGTGAGGAAGCTGTTGGTGGCGAAGACCGGGTTCTCGATCTGCGCCGCCGTCCCCCAGCCCATCGACGGCCGCTGCTGGTACAGGCCGAGGCTGTCGAGGTCCACCGCCTGGGTGAGGTTGCGCAGGTTGCTCTCGGTGATGGCGGTGGTCACCGCGATCACGGCGGCCCGGCTGTTCAGGCCCCGGCCCTGGACCGTGTCGACGATGGCGCGGGCACAGGAGACCTGGTAGCCGACGATGCTCGGGCCGAGCCGGGGGCCGTTCAGGTGCGGTGCGAGCTGGCCGGCCAGGGCGTTGTCGGCGGCGGTGGGGCCGCCGGGCTCGCAGTTCGCGGTGGCGGTGGCGGCCAGCGCGACGGACGAGACCTGCGGGCTGCCGGTCAGGGCGTTGTCGATCGCGGCCGAGGCGAGCGGGCCGGTGGCCAGCGCGGCGATCACGCCGGCGCCCGCGACAGCTGCACGTAAAACGTTGCTACGCATGGGAATTGCCTCTCAAGCCGCGGTGACGTTGACGACGGTTCCGGGGTTGCTGGTCTGCGACTCGACATCGCCGAAGGGCAGCCAGGTGGCGTCGGTCTTGCGGGCGGTGTGCACGACTTTGCCGTCGGCGGTGCCGATGACGACGTGCAGGTCGCCGTTGGGCTCGCCGGCGGCGTCGATCGAGACGGCGGTGCTGGGCAGCGAAGTGCCGGTCGCGGCGATCACGTCGCCGAAGGGCAGCCAGGTGCCGTCGGACTTGCGGCCGGTGTGCCAGATCTTGCCGTCGGCAGTGACCGCCAGCATCTGGAGGTCGACACCGGTGCCGGCGATGGCGATGTCGGACACGGCGGCGAGCGGGCCGGCCTGGACCTCGACGTCGCCGAAGGGCAGCCAGGTGCCGTCGACGAACTTGCGGGCGGTATGCCAGATCTTGCCGTCGGCGTTGGTGACGGCCACGTGCAGGTCGGTGTCGGAGCCCGACGGCGAGTGCACGGCGGCGGCGGAGACCTTGACGGCCTTGCCGATGTAGTCGCCGGCCTCGACCTTCATGCTGCCGAACGAGGTCCAGCTCTCGTTGAGGTGGCGGATGGAGTGCCACACATTGCCGTCGGTGTCGGTGACCACGACGTTGAGCTCGTTGTCCACCGAGGCGACGGCCACGTCGGCGGCGGTGAAGGACGCGCCGGTCTCGGCGTTGACGTCGCCCCAGGGCAGCCAGCTGCCGTCGGCCAGGCGGGCGGTGTGGTGCAGCTTGCCGTCCCGGGTGATCGCCACGATCTGCATGTCGTGACCGGTCAGCGCGCCGTCGGCGGCGACGATGTCGAGCTTGCCGGCCTGGCCGGCGACGTCGCCGAAGCCGCCGGCCCAGGTGCCGTCGGTGTTGCGGATGGTGTGGAACAGGCCGCCGGTGCTGGTGACCGTCCCGATCTGCAGCGGCTGCGGCTGCGCGACGTCATTGACGATCTTGTTGTAGCGGAACGCCTTGTAGCCGCCGGCGAGGAGCGTGGAGCGGTTCCAGAACTCGGTCTTGGCGGTCTGGCCGACGTCCGGCTCGGTGTAGACCTGGGCCCTGCTGTGCACGCTGTCGAGCCAGTGGTCGAACAGCACGGTGTGCGTGCTGACGTTGTCGAGCGCGTCGCCCGGGAGCAGGTCGTCGTAGTTGATCTGGGTCGAGACGCTCGGCAGGGTCGACGTGACCAGGCTCGAACCCAGGTGCCAGGCCATGGAGACGTAGCCCGAGCAGTCGGTGCGGTACAGCCGTCCCTGCGGGTCGCGATAGGACGCGCCTTGCGAGTAGGGAACGCGATGGTCGACCCAGTACTGCGCTCTGGCCAGGACTTCGCTGCGGGTGATGGGACCGTCGACCGACGACGCGGCGCTGGCCTGGGCCGGGGCCAGCGCGGTGAAGCCCGCTGCGGCGGCGACGGTGAGCAGGCCGGCCGTCATCAGCCGGCGCGGACCGGACGAGGTCGAACGGGTCCGAACAGCGGAGGAGAACATGGGAATGCCACCTTCACCTTGATGGGTAAGGGAGAGAGACGCGCGATCTAAGGGGGAAGCTTTGAATCGCTTCAACCAAGAGCAACGCTACAAGCCGTGACCACATCGGGGAAGGCTTTGGCGTGGCCGGATGCGGCCACGCCGCGCTCACGAAAAAGGACGCCCACCAGGCCTTCTTGGCGCGGTGAGCGTCCTTTGTGGACTGAAAAGGGGTCAGCTGCCGGCGATCGCCGCCTCGACCACACCCGTCGACGGCATGCCGGGCACGCCCGCCGAGGTCAGTTGGGCCGCCGCGTCCCAGGAACCGTCGCCGCTGTGCCGGATCGTGTGCCACACGCCGCCGGCGTTGTCCACCAACGCGATCTGGAGGTCGCCGTTGACGCCCGCGGCCGCAACGGACACGAACGTCCCCGGGTGGTGCATGGCGCTCAACGCGTCACCGGGCGCGCTCCAGTTGCCGTCCGTGCCGCGGACCATGTGCCACAACGAGGTTCCGTTGCCGCCCTGCACCAGCATTTGCAGCCCGGAGCCCACCGCGGCCACCGCGACGCCCGACGGCGTGCCCACGACGTGGCTCTTGTCGTACGCGGCCAGCACGTCGCCGAACTGCGACCAGTTGCCGTTGGTGTCGCGCACCGCGTGCATGACCCTGCCGCCGGCCAGCGCGACCACCTGGAGCTGCCCGTTCACGCCGGCCGCCGCGACCTGGGTGATCGTCCCGGTCAGGCCGCCGGCCACGCTCTTCACGTCGCCGAGCGAGGTCCACGTGCCGTCGCCGTGGCGAACGGCGTGGAAGAGGTTGGCGCCGCCGTCGGTTGCCACCACGACCTGGAGGTCCGTGTTGACCGCGGCCGCCGCCAGCGACGTGACGTTGGCACAGGTGGCGATCCGCTGCATGCCCTCCCAGCTGCCGTCGGAGTGCCGTACCGCCAGATAGACGCCGGTCGCGTCGCTGAGCACGATGTCCAGGTCACCGTTGAGGTAGGTGCTGGCGATGTGGGTGATCGTGCTCGACGGCCGGTGGGTCTCGCCGAGCAGGTTGCCGGCGGCGGACCAGGCCCGGGTGTCGTTGGAACGTACGGTGTGCAGCAGGTCGTTGCTCGTGGTGCGCAGCACGAGTTGCGCATCGGACGCGCCGCCGGCGGCCGCGGTCAGGACGACCGGCTGATTGCCGCCGTGGGCTCCGAACGAGAAGGCGGCGCCGATGGCCACGGCGATGACCGCGACCAGAACCGCCAGTGGCGCAAGGGTTTTGCGTCGATTCATGGTGTTCCCCCCGGTCATGACGCGCTCAGCTTGTACAGGGCGGCGCCGCCGGCGGGCAGCGACATGGTGATCTGCGAACCGGACTGCGCGGTGTACGCGCCCTTGGCCGAGTCGAACTTGCCCACGCCGTGCACGGTCGAGGCGTTGGTGTTCAGGGTGACGTTCGCGGCCGCGGTGTTGGACCGGTTGGCCACGAACACCCAGCGGTCCTTGACCGCGGTGTTGGGGCTGCGGAATCGGCCCAGCACAACGGTTCCCGCCACCGACGTGAGATAGCCGTCCGGGCTGAACGGCGCAGTGCCGGCGGTCTGCGAGCTCTCGTTGGCGTGCACCACCGACTCCGACACCAGCGGCAGCATCTCCTTGCCCGCCGGGGCAAGCCAGGTGTTGTTGAGCGTCTGGCTGTAGCCGTAGCGCGCGGTTTTGGCGCCGTTCATGTCGATCAGCGCCGGGCCGAAGCCCTCGCCGCGGCCCGGGTCCGGCGTCCAGTAGGTGAAGTACTGGATTCCCTTGCAGCCGTAGGCCAGGCTGACGTTGACCTGCCAGGCCAGGTCGGCCGCGGTCGGCTCCTTGAGCTGGTCGCTGGCCAGGGTCTGGATGTAGGTCCAGGTCGGCAGCCCGCTGTCCAGGCCGGCCTGTCGGACCTGCGCCCAGCACTGGAAGAAGTTCGTCGCCTCGCCGTCGTGGCGCAGCGGGTAGTAGTCGAAGGAGAGCAGCGGCGGCGCGACCTGGCTGACGAAGTTGCTCAGCGTCTTGGCGTAGTCGACCTCCAGCGCGTACGAGAGGTTGGTGTACGCCATCGCGCTCGGCGCCATCTCGTGCACGATCTGGCCGGCCCGGCCGAGCGAGACGTTGCGGGAGCCCAACAGGTCCGGCTCGTCGTAGAGGCTGAAGCCGGCGAAGGACGGGTGCTTGGCGTAGCGCGCGGTCGCCTGCTGGATCAGCGCGCGGGCGTCCGCGGTGCTGATGGTCAGCGGACCCGAGCGGCTGTCGTCGATGGTGAACATCTCGCCGACCGCCTTGACCGACGGGTCGCTGGCCACGATGGCCTTCATGTTGTTCTGGTCGGCGAAACCGAGCGCGTAGTCGATGCTCTGCGGGTCGAGCTGGTAGTTGCCGGTGACGAAGAAGGTGAAGCCGGCGGCCGCCATGTCGGCGTAGTTGGCGGCGGTCGACTGGGACGGCGGCGGTGGCCAGAACGCGCCGATCGGGAAGCGGGTGTCGGTGAACAGCGGCGTCGAGCTGCACACATTGCCCAGCTGCAGCGGGGTCACGGCCGGGGTGACGGCCGGCCGCGGCGTCGCGGCGGCCACTGCCGGCGCGGCCAGCGCGGCGGCGCCGACACCGGCGGCGCGGAACAGCCAGCGACGGCTCATGGTCGAACCAAGGCGTGCGTCATCGGTCACGGAGAGCTCCTGAAGATGAGTGATGGTCAGCTCAGATGAGGTTGCGCCGCGCCGCCCAGGCGACGGCTTCGATCGGAGTGCCGGCCCCGACCTTGTCGCACACCTCGCGCAGGCGGCGTCGCAGCGTGCGCGGGCTCAGGTTCAGTCGTCGTGCCACGGAATCCGCGGGCAGTCCGCTGGCCAGCAGGCCCAGCAGGGCCACGTCGTTCCGGTTCATGGCGCTGTCAGTGGTCAGTGTCAGCATCACAGCCCCCCGCTGTCTGCCCTGTTGATTGAAATGATTCAAACAGCGCGGCCGGAGGACCGTCAAGAAGGTTGGGCCGAACGGCTCACTCGGCCGGCTCGGTTCAAGTAATCACCACTGTGACAGGGAATTATGTGCGCGGAGTACCCTAAGCTGACCTGAATCAAGCTGTTGCACGTTTCAATCGGAGGGGGCCGCCATGCGACGCGTGGGCATCAAGGACGTCGCCGCGCTGGCCGGTGTGTCCGTCGGCACCGTCTCGCACGTGCTCAACCGGCCCGAGGTCGTCGCCGACGCCACCCGGCTGCGGGTCGAGCAGGCCATCGACGAGCTCGGCTTCGTGCGCAACGGCGCGGCCGGCACCCTGCGGGCCGGCCGTAGCCAGGTGCTCGGCCTGGTGGTGATGGACGTGACCAACCCGTTCTTCACCGACATCGCCCGCGGGGCCGAGGACGTCGCCAACGGCAACGGGTACGTGGTCATCCTCGGCAACTCCGACGAGTCCGACGACAAGGAGCGCAACTACCTGCGTGTGCTCCAGGAGCAGCAGGTCGCCGGCGTGCTGATCACGCCCGTGCACGACGACTCGACGCGCCTGCGGCAACTGCGCGACGTCGGCACCTCCGTCGTGCTGGTCGACCGGGCGGCGCTGGGCGCCGACCAGTGCTCGGTGTCGGTGGACAACGTCGCCGGCGGGCGGCTGGCCGCCGAGCATCTGCTGGGCCTGGGCCACGAGGAGATCACCTTCGTCACCGGGCCGTCGGCCATCCGGCAGTGCGCCGACCGCCGGGCCGGCGTCAAGGCCGCGCTGCGCAACGCCGGCATCGCCCTCGGCGCCGGCCTGCAGGAGTTGGTGGTGCCGGCGATGAACGTGGTGTCCGGCCGGGCCGCCGGGGAGAAGTTGTTGCAGGGCAAGCGAAAGCCGCGGGCCGTGTTCTGCGCCAACGACCTGCTGGCCGTCGGCGTGCTGCACTCGTTGCTGCGGGCCGGGGTGCGGGTGCCCGAGGACGTCATGGTGGTCGGCTACGACGACATCTACGCGGCCGAGTCGGCGGCCGTGCCGCTGACCACGATCCGGCAGCCCACGTACCAGATGGGCCGGATGGCCGCGGAGCTGATGATCTCCGAGTGCGAGCAGCCGGACCTGCATGCCCACCAACAGATCCTGTTCCAGCCGACGCTGGTGGCCCGCAACTCGACGGGACGGCCGGTCTAGCCTCGGATCAGGCCCTTGGCCAGGTCGGCGGCGTCGCGGGCGGAGCCCCAGGACAGGGTGACGCCGAGGCTGCCGTGGCCGTAGCAGTGCACGATGGGCCGGCCGGCCAGCTCGCGGGCCTCGAGGCGGATGGCGGCACGCTCGGGCCGTAGGCCGACGCGGTGCTCCAGGATCGGGGCGCCGGCCAGCAGGGGCTCGACGGCGGCGCAGCGCTCGATGATGGCCGAGGCGACCGCGGCGTCCGGCTCGAGCCGCCAGTCGCCGACGGTGGACACGCCGCCGAGCACAACCTGGTCCCCGTGCGGGAAATAGTGGGTGAACTCCGGCTCGGTGGAGATCTCCAGGAAGAACTCCTCGATACCCGGATTGGCCACCACGACGAGCTGCCCGCGACAGGCCCGCACGGTCAGGTCCGGCACCAGCCGCCGGGCCCCGACGCCGCTGCAGTTGACCAGCACGGGAGCCTCGTCGACGACCTCGCTGAGCCGGCCGACGGTGCGGATGTCCAGCCGCCCACCGGCCGCGGTCAGCCGGCCGGTGAGGTAGCCGAGATAACGGGGCATGTCGATCATCGGCACGCGGGCCCACTGCCCGCTGGTGAAACCGGCCGGCAGCTCGGCGCGGCGCAGGTTCACCAGGTCCGGGACCATGGTCACCTGCGGCGGCAGGTCGTCCAGCGGCAGCGCACCGCGGCTGGCCATGCGGCCGCGGGTGAGCCGGACGCCGGTGGCTGGATCGCGGGCCAGCCGGGTGAACTCGGCCAGCCCGACGCGGCTCCAGTCCAGGGCCCGATCGGCCGGTTCGGCGAAGGCCGGGCCCCACATCGCGCCGGCCATCGCCGACGTGGTCTGCCGCGGCAGGTCGGTGCTCATCACCCTGGTCCGCACGCCCGCCTCGGCCAGGCACACCGCGGTGGTCAGGCCGATCACCCCGGCCCCGATGACGAGCACGTCGTCACTCACGCTCGTCACGGTAGGGCATCGGGCACCGAATACCGAGTCCGAAAGGGACAGTGCCGGCTACGATCCGCGAGCATGTCCCAGCCAAGCGCGCCTCCGCAGTTCCCCATCCTGATCTCGACCATGAACGACGTGCCCGGCTGTCGGGTCACCCACGTGTTCGGCGAGGTCTTCGGCCTCACCGTGCGCAGTCGCGCCATCGGCGTGAACTTCGTGGCCGGTCTCAAGTCCCTCGGCGGCGGCGAGGTGACCCAGTACACCCAGATGCTCAGCGACTCCCGCAACGAGGCGCTCGGCCGGCTCTGCCAGCAGGCCATGGGTTACGGCGCGAACGCCGTGCTGGCCATGCGCTTCGACTGCAACGAGATCGCGCAGACGATGAGCGAGGTCGCCGCGTACGGCACCGCCGTCTACATCGTGCCCAACGACCAGCCGGCCCAGCAGCACGCCGCCCAGGCCCACCAGCCGCCGGCCCCGCAGCAACAGCAGCAGTACCAGCCGGCCCCTCAGCAGCCGCCGATGCAGCAGCCGCAGCGTTGACCCCGAAGCGGTGAAGGGACCATTCCTCCACTCCGAGTGGAGGAATGGTCCCTTCCGAACGTCAGGAAGTGCGGCGGCGGTAGGCGATGCCGGCGGCTACGGCGCCGGCCAGGGCGCCGGCGCCCAGGACGGTGGGCACGCCGATGCGGGCGGCCTTGCGGCCGGTGCGGAAGTCGCGGATCTCCCAGCCGCGGCGGCGGGCCAGCTCCCGCAGTCCGGGGTCGGGGTTGACGGCCACGGCGGTGCCGGCGGCGGACAGCATCGGCACGTCGTTGACGGAGTCCGAGTACGCGGTGCAGCGGCGCAGGTCGAGGCCCTCCCGGGCGGCCAGCGCCCGTACGGCGTGGGCCTTGGCCTTGCCGTGCAGCAGGTCGCCGACGAGCCGGCCGGTGTAGACGCCGTCCCTGGACTCGGCGACGGTGCCCAGCGCCCCGGTCAGGCCGAGCCGCCGGGCGATGATCGAGGCCAGCTCGACCGGGGTGGCGGTGACCAGCCACACCCGCTGCCCGGCGTCCTGGTGCATCTGGGCCAGCGCCCGGGTGCCGGACCAGATCTTGGCCGCCATCAGCTCGTCGTAGATCTCCTCGCCCAGGTCGACCAGCTCCTGCACGCTGCGCCCGGCGACGAAGCCCAGCGCCTGCTCGCGGCTGGCCCGGACGCTGTCCGGGTTCTCCTTGCCGCCGAGCCGGAACCGCAGCTGCCGCCACGCGAAGCTGGCCAGGTCGGTGGTGGTGAAGTACTTCCGGCTGGCCAGGCCGCGGGCGAAGTGGAAGATCGAGGCGCCCATCATCATCGTGTTGTCGACGTCGAAGAACGCGGCGGCGGTCAGGTCCGGCGGCACCGCGAGTGCGGCTTCGAGGTCGGCCGCGGCCGCCACCGCCGCGTCGGCCGATGCCTCGCCGGCCAGCTCGGCCATCCGCTCGAGCTCCGCGTCCGCCCCGTCACGCCAGCGTGGCACCGCCGCGCCTCCCCCGCTCCTGCCGGTTCCTCATCGTGCAAGGGTAGCGATCAGTGTCCGAGCACAATGCCCGGTAGGCCGGGCAGCAGCGGCGGCAGGGTGAGTCCGGGCAGCGGCAGCGGCACGGTGACGTCGGTGGGCTTGCTGCTGGTCGTGGTCGGTCCCGGCCCCTTGGACCCGGTCGTCACGGGCGAGGCGACGGTCGGTGTGGTGAACGTGACGGTCGGCGTGGTGGTGGTCGTGGTCGTCGACCCGCCGCCGACCCCGTTGCCGGGTGCACCGCCGCCGGGCTGGGAGGTCGTGGTCGGCGTGGTGCCGTAGCTCGGCTGGACCGGCGGCCGCGTGGCGCACGCCCCGGTGGCCGGCAGCGCGCCGACGTCGTCGGTGGCGCCGCTGGTGATCGCGTAGCAGTTCAGACGGGCGATCAGGGCGTCCGCCCGCTCCGTGATCGCGGTCAGCAGGTGGGCGCTGGTATCGGCCCGCTCGGGCAGCGAGGGCTGCAGGGTCTTGAGCCGCTGCGACACTGACTTGGCCCAGTCGCGTAGGTAGGTCAGACCGGAGCCGTCGCCGTTGGTGCTGAGCACGGTGAGCAGCCGCGAGCCGGCGGCGGCGTCGGTGTCGAAGTCGGTGAGCGCGGTCAGGTACGAGCCGATGGGCGTGTTGCCGCGGGCGGCCATGCCCTCCATCTCGTCGATCCGCGCGGTGGCGAACTCGAGGTGCTTGCGGGCCTTGGCGGCCTCGTCGAAGGCCAGGCCGAAGGAGGCGGACTCGGCGGTGCGCTTGATCGCGTACAGCGGGTCGCCGGGCAGCGCGTCGCGGCTGAGCAGCAGGCTCATCGCGCCGAGGGCGAGTATCAGGCACAGCGCGGCGGCCAGCGCCACCAGCAGCCGGCCGGGCGCGGTGGACCGCACGGGTAAGTTCCGGACCGCGCCAGTCCGCTCGGGCGGGGCGTCGAAGTCCATGGTCCGGAACTCGGCGAGCACCCGCAGCCGCATGCGTTCCCGCTCGCGTGGGGTCGGCCCAATCGCGTCGGCCGAGCGCCGCAGCAGATCCGCGACGCGTTCGTGCTCCATCCGGGTCTCCACCTCACCACCTGTTCGTTCCCAATCCAGGAAACGACGGCGGCACTGCATCGGTTACGCGTAAGAGCATTGCGTCATGCAGTGAACACAGCTAGCGCAGTTCGGCCGGCAGCAGTTGGGCCAGCCGGCGTACCGCGCGATGCTGCAAAGCCTTGATCGCACCCTCGTTCCGGCCCATCTGCTCGGCTGTCTCGGCCACCGACAGACCCTGCAGGAAGCGCAACACGATGCACTCCCGTTGGTCGTCGTTGAGCTCGCTCACGCAGCGCAACAGCTCGTTGGTCGTCGCCTCGTCCAGCACTGCCTGCTCGGGACCGGCCGTGACCTGGCGATTGTCGTCCAACTCGGCGGTGGTGACCTCCAGCCGGTACCGGCTCGACTTGACGTGGTCGAGCACGAGGTTGCGGGCGATGGTGACGAACCAGGCGCCGACGTCGCGGCCCTGGTAACTGACCGTGGTGATGCGGCGCAGGGCGCGCAGGAACGTCTCGGAGGTGACGTCCTCGGCCAGCGTGCGGTCGCCCACACGGAACAACACGTACCGGAACACCTGGTCCACGTACCGGTCGTAGAGCAGGCCGAACGCCTCCACGTCGCCCCGCTGCGCCTTGTCCACGAGCTGCCACGCCTCGGCGTGCTCGTCGGCGGTCGGGGTAGGGCCACTGGGCTGTTTGGAACGGGCAGGGCTGCTCATAGGTCCAGCAGCACCTCCCTTGGTCGGCGTAACGGCAGCATACGTGTTGTTACTTGCAAGTAGGTAGCGCTCACGGGTGGACCCTGGTGAGACGTCGGGCCCAGCTCCTGCATGACGCCGGGGCACCGTGACAAAATCCTGCGATCGGCTCGATGGGGAGGCTCGCATGACCGGTGTCAGCAACGTGGCGGATCTGGTCCGGACCGCCGCGGTCCGTGGTCCCGATCACCCCGCGTTCATCGACGCGGCCACCGGGGACAGCCTGACCTGGGCCGAGGTCGACGCGGCGACCGACGTCGAGGCCCACCGCCTGCGGGAGGCCGGTCTCCAGCCCGGCGACCGGGTGGCGGTCCGGCTGCCCACGTCCATGGAGTTCGCGGTGGCCGTGTTCGGCACGCTGCGGGCCGGCGGCGTCGTGGTGCCGGTCGGCCCCGGCGGTCCCACCCGGGAGCTGACCCGCGTGCTCGACGACAGCGGCGCCTCGCTGCTGGTCGGCGACGGCGGCGACGTCTCGATCAGGGCGCTGCCCGCGCCGGTGCTGCGCGTCGACGGCGGCCTCACCGGCGAGTCGGTGCGCGGCGGCGAGGACGTGGCGGTGCTCGCGTACACGTCGGGTACCTCCGGTGTGCCGCGCGGCGCGATGCTGTCGCACCGCGCGTTGCTGGCGAACGTGGCGCAGTGCGCGGCGCTGCGCCCGGCGCCGGTGACCGCCGCCGACCGCGTGCTGCTCGCCTTGCCGCTGTTCCACTCCTACGGGCTTGGCCCAGGACTGTTCCAGGTCGCGGCCGCCGGCGCGACCGCTGTTCTGCTGCAACGTTTCGACGCGGAGGCAGCAGTTGACGCCATCGAGCAGCACCGGGTGACGACGTTGGTCGGCGTGCCCCCGATGTATCAGGCGCTGCTGCACGTGGACGCGGCCCGGCTGCGTGACGCGCTGATGACGGTCCGGCTGCTCACCTCGGGCGCGGCGCCATTGAGCCCGTCGCTGCTGGAGGCCGTGCAGAAGGCGACCAGCCTGCCGGTGTTCGAGGGCTACGGCCTGACCGAGACGGCTCCCGTGCTGACGTCCACGCTGGTCGGCGGCCAGGTCAAGCCGGGCTCGGTCGGTCGCCCGCTGCCGGGTATCGAGCTGCGGCTGGTCGACACCGACGGCCAACCGTTCGCCGCGGACGAGGACTTCGTGTTGCCGGACGACGACGCGGGCCTGGTGTCGGTGCGTGGCGAGAACCTGTTCAGCGGCTACTGGCCGGACGGCGCGCACGGCCCCGACGCCGAGGGCTGGTTCCGCACCGGCGACGTCGGCTACCTGGACGACGACGGCGACCTGCACCTGGTCGACCGGGCCGGCGACCTGATCATCGTGAACGGCTTCAACGTGTACCCGCACGAGGTGGAGCAGGTCATCATCGAGCTGCCGCAGGTGGCGGAGGCGGCGGTGGTCGGCGTGCCGAGCGAGACCACGGGCGAGGCGGTGAAGGCCGTCATCGTGCTGGGCCAGGACGAGGAGCTCACGGAGGACGCGGTCGTCGAGCACTGCGCGGAGCGGCTGGCCAAGTTCAAGGTGCCGGTGACCGTGGAGTTCGCCGACGTGCTGCCGCACTCGCCGACCGGCAAGCTGGTGCGCAGCCGGCTGCGGCTGCCCCAGGCGTAGGTCGCCAGGCGTAAGTTGACTCGCGTGAGCCACACCGTGACCGTGATGACGAGGGTCGGCTGCGACCACTGTGTGCAGGCCGAGGCCGATGTCCGGCGCATCTGCGACGAGCTGGGCGTGGCCTGGTCGGCGCAGGACGTGGACGCCGACCCGGAGCTGCGCGAGGAGTACGGCGACCGGGTGCCGGTGATCCTGGTCGACGGGCGCGAGCACGGGTACTGGACGGTCGAGGAGCCCCGCCTGCGGGCGGCGCTGGCCGGCTGATGCGGGAGGCCGCGCTGCGGCGGCGGTGCCGGCGGCTGCTGCGCGAGCTGGACGTGCGGCCGCCGTTGGACGTGCGCGACCTGTGCGACCGGCTGGCCGCCCGCCGCGGCCGGCCGATCCGGCTGGTGCCCCATCCGATCGAGATCCCCGGCCCGTTCGGGCTGTGGTTCGCGACCGACAGCGCGGATTTCATCGTCTACCAGCGGGAAACGACCCGGCCGCACCAGAACCACATCATCCTGCACGAGCTCGGGCACATGATCGCCGAGCATCCCAGCGACGACGGGTCGACCGCGTTCGTGGCCCGGCGAACCTGCTACGACTCGGCCCACGAGCGGGAGGCGGAGCTGATCGCCACCATCATCCTGGAGTGGGCCAGCGTGCTGGACACCGTGCACGGCGGCCGGCAGGACCCGTCCGTGGACCGGTTGGGGGATTCCCTTTCACACCATCACGGTTGGGTATGAGGGGAACCGCTGCCCTTCTGTGCAAATGCCGAACCACGACACGGGCGTTCGGTGCTTTCGTAGAGGCATGACCCGCGAGATGTACACCGACCACTACTTCGCGCACGTGCACGAGTTCATGGCCAAGGCGCGGGCCGAGGAGCCGGTGTTCCTGACCACCGCGCTCAACGGCGTCCCCACCTGGATCGTCACCCGCTACGACGATGTTCGGGCGCTGCTCACCGACGACCGGCTGAGCAAGGACTCCGAGCGGATCGTCGCGCTGATCCACACCAAGATGATCGCCGCCGGCCGCGAGCCGGAGCTGCACGCCGGCTTCGGCAAGAGCATGTTGATGGCCGACCCGCCCGACCACACCCGGCTGCGGCTGCTGCTGGCCAAGGACTTCACCGCCCGGCGGGTGGCCAAGCTGCGGCCGTTCGCCGAGCAGCTCACCGACAACCTGCTGACCGCGCTGGCCACCGAGCCGGGGCCGGTGGACGTGGTCGACGGCTTCGCGGTGGCGCTGCCGGCGATGGTGATCAGCGAGCTGCTGGGCGTGCCGCCGGAGGACCGGCACGAGTTCCAGGCCTGGACCGGCGACGTGCTCAGCGGCGATCCGGCCGTGTACATGCCGGCCAACGACGCGGTCGTGGCCTACCTGGGCCGGCTGATCGCGGCCAAGCAGGCCGAGCCGGGCGAGGACCTGCTGTCGGCGATGACCAAGGCCGAGGAGGGCGACCGGCTCTCGCCGGAGGAGGTCCTGGCCATGGCGTTGCTGCTGCTGATCGCCGGCCACGAGACCACGGCCAACCTGATCAGCGCCGGCATCCGGCGGCTGGTCACCGAGCCGGGGTTGGCCGAGCAGCTGCTGGCCGACCCGGCGCCGGTGATCGAGGAGCTGCTGCGGGTGGACTCCCCGGTGATGCTGGCGACCTCGCGGTACACCACCGAGCCCGTCGAGGTCGGCGGCGTGACCATCCCGGCCGACCAGATCGTGGCCCTGTCAGTGGGCTCGGCCAACCGCGACGAGGACCGCTTCCCCGGCGGCGAGCTGCTCGATCTGGAGCGCGGCGCGCGTGGGCACGTCGCCTTCGGGCACGGCTTGCACCACTGCCTCGGGGCTCCGCTGGCCCGCCTGGAGGCCGAGGTCGCGCTGACGGCGTTCGTGCGCCAGTTCCCGGCGGCGAAGCTGGCGGTGCCGGTCGACCAGCTGCCGTTCCGGCACGCGACGATCATGAACGGCCATGCCGAAATGCCCGTTGTCCTGGGCGCCCGGGCGGTCGTCACGAATTCGTAAGGCCGAATCGCTTGAACCTTCGGGCCTCGCGGCACGAACTTGAAGTGTGGGTGCACCAACAACGACCGCGGCTGCGCCGCAGCCGACCGAGACCAGGATCCCGGCCGGTCCGGCGATGCTGATCGGGCTGCTCGGGGTGGTCGCGGCGCTGGCCGCCGGCCACCTCGTCGCGGCCTTCATCGACCCGAACGCCTCGCCGTTCCTGGCCGTCGGCAACGCGGCGATCGACCTGACGCCGCCGCCGCTCAAGGAGTTCGCCGTCACGACCTTCGGCACCGCCGACAAGCTGGTGCTGCTGACCGGCATGGCGGTGTTCCTGCTGGTCGTGGCCGCGGTGTCCGGGCTGCTGTCGCGGCGCAGCCCGGTGCCGGGCACGGTGCTGGCGGTGCTGCTGGGCGGCGCGGCGGTCGCGGCGGTGTTCAGCCGCTCCGACCTCGGCCAGTTGGCCAGTCTCGCCCCGTTGGCCAGCCTGGTCGCGGGCGTGATGGCCTTCCGGCGGCTGCACGCGGCGGCGCTGCGCGTCCAGGAGGCCGACGGCGGGCCACCGGGCCTGGAGCGGCGTCGGTTCCTGCAGGGAGCGGTGGGCGTCGCGGTCGGGGCCGGCATCGCCGGTCTGGGCGGCCAGTTCATCGGCACCCGGGTGGACGTGGAGGGCTCCCGCGCGACGGTGACCCGCCGGCTGGCCAAGTTCCGGGACCAGACCACGGTCGCCGGCTCGGACTTCGCCCAGGACGGCACACCGACGTACCTGACGCCCAACGAGAACTTCTACCGGATCGACACGGCCCTGTCGGTGCCCCGGCTGACCGCCGAGGACTGGACGCTGCGTATCCACGGCCTGGTGGATAGGGAGCTCACGCTGAGCTTCGACGACGTGATGGGCATGGACCTGATCACCCGGACGGTGACCATGACCTGCGTGTCCGACGAGGTCGGCGGCCCCTACATCTCGACCGCGCGGTTCACCGGGGTGCTGCTGCGCGACCTGCTGGCCAAGGTCGGTGTGCGGTCCGGCGCCAACCAGGTCTTCTCCACCAGCACGGACGGCTACACGGCCGGCAGCCCGCTCGACGTGATCATGGACAAGGGCCGCAACGCCATGCTGGCCGTCGGCATGAACGGCGAGGCACTGCCGCCCGAGCACGGCTTCCCGGCCCGGCTGGTCGTGCCCGGCCTGTACGGCTACGTGTCGGCCACCAAGTGGGTCACCGACATCGAGCTGACCACGTTCGGCGCGAAGACCCAGTACTGGGTGCCGCGCGGCTACTCGGAGAAGGCCCCGATCAAGACCGAGTCGAGGATCGACAGCCCGCGTGGCCTGGGCTCGGTGCCGGCCGGCAAGGTCGTGGTGGCCGGCATCGCCTGGGCCCAGACGAAGGGCATCGCCAAGGTCGAGGTGCAGCTGGACGGCGGCCCGTGGCAGGAGGCCGACCTGGCCGTGCAGCCGACCAAGGAGGCGTGGCGGATGTGGCGGCGGGCCTTCGACCTGCGGCCCGGCCGCCACACCGTGGTGGTGCGGGCCACCGACTCGACGGGCTACACGCAGACCTCGGACGTGGCCGACGCGATCCCGGACGGGGCCACCGGCCTGCACTCGGTGGTCTTCACGACGGCGTGAGCCGCACCGGTGTCGCCCGAACGGGCGAGGGCCGTTCCAGGCCCCAAGCCGCCAACTTTGTGCACACGTTCACAAGCGCTACGGTTGACCCATACACCGATCGAGGGAGCAACCAGCGTGGGTGCACGGCGGGGTGAGGACGTCGAGGTCGTGACCGCCCCTGGCCGGCTGCCGGACGAACCGGCCGTGCGCGAGCGGGCCCGGGCCATTCCCGAGGCCGCCGTCGCCCGCCTCGCGGTCTACCTCCGGGTGCTGTCCGGCCTGGCCGAGCAGGACGTGACCACCATCTCCAGCGAGGAGCTGTCGGCCGCCGCCGGCGTCAACTCGGCCAAGCTGCGCAAGGACCTCTCCTACATCGGGTCGTGGGGCACCCGGGGCGTCGGCTACGAGGTCGAGGTGCTGGTCGACCAGATCGAGCGAATCCTCGGACTCACCCGAAAGCACTCCGTCTGCGTGGTCGGCATCGGTAACCTTGGTCACGCGCTGGCCAACTACGCGGGCTTCCCGGGCCGGGGTTTTCCGGTCTCGGCGCTGTTCGACGTCGACGAGGACCTGATCGGCGTGCCGGTCGGCGGAATCCTGGTCAGCCACGTCGACGACATCCCCCGGGTGTGCGCCGAACGGGAGATCTCGATCGGGGTGATCGCCACCCCGCCACCCGCCGCCCAGGGGGTCTGCGACCGTTTGGTATCCGCGGGCGTGCAATGCATCCTGAACTTCGCACCCGTCGTGATCCAGGTTCCAGACCACGTCGAGGTGCGCAAGGTTGACTTGGCGGTGGAGATGCAGATCCTGTCGTTCCACGTGGCACGGCGCGCGGACGAGGCTGCGAACGCGGACGAGAGCGGAATGGTGGTGCCCGGGTGAACTCGAAAGCCGGCTCGACCGTTCTAGCCTGGGGGTGGTCGGAATGAGCCTGCTCGCGGTCGGTGTGTCCCACCGCACGGCCGAGGTGCGCCTGCTGGAGAAGCTGGCGGTGTCCTCGGACGGTATGCCCAAGCTGCTGGACGAGCTGCTGGGCCAGGAGAACGTCACAGAGGCGCTGCTGCTGTCCACGTGCAACCGGATCGAGGTGTACGCGGTCGTCGACGCCTTCCACGGCGGTCTGGCCGACGTCACCTCCGTGCTCTCGCGGCACTCCGGCATCGAGGTCAACGAGCTGTGCGAGCACTTCTACGTGCACTACGCCGCAGCCGCGGTCGAGCACCTGTTCTCGGTGGCCGCCGGCATGGACTCGATGGTCCTCGGCGAGGCCCAGATCCTCGGCCAGCTGCGCGGCGCCTACGCCGACGCCGACGAGGCCGGCACCGTCGGCAAGACCCTGCACGAGGTCGCGCAGCAGGCGCTGCGGGTCGGCAAGCGGGTGCACGCCGAGACCGGCATCGACCACGCCGGCGCGTCGGTGGTGTCCGAGGCGCTGGCCGACGCCGACCGCGTGCTGGACGGCCTGGCCGGGCGCCGGGCGCTGCTGGTCGGCGCCGGCTCGATGGGTGGCCTGGCCGCCGCGCACCTGCGCCGCGCCGGCATCGGCGAGATCGTCATCGCCAACCGCACCCCGGCCAACGGCGACCGGCTGGCCGCGGCCCTGACCACCGAGGGGGTGCCGGCCCGTTCGGTCGGGCTGGACCGCCTCGACGATGAGATCTCCGCCACGGACGTGCTGCTCGCCTGCACCGGCGCGATGGACGTGGTGGTGGACGTCGACCGGTTCCGGCCGGACACCCGCCGCGGCCCGCTGGTCGTCTGCGACCTGGGCCTGCCGCGCGACGTGGACCCCGCCGTCGGCGACCTGGACGGCGTCACGCTGGTCGATCTGGAGACGTTGCAGCACCGCCTGGCGGCCACGCCGTCGGCGCTGGACACCGAGCGGGCCCGGCGCATCGTGGCCGACGGCGTGCGCGACTACCTGGCCGGTCAGCGGTCGGCCGCGGTCACCCCGACGGTGACCGCGCTGCGCCGCCGCGCGGCCGAGGTGGTGGACGCCGAACTGTTGCGATTGGACTCACGGCTCCCGGACCTGGATGATTCCATCCGTGCGGAGCTGGCCAGGACGGTCCGCCGGGTGGTGGACAAGCTGCTGCACACGCCGACCGTCCGCGTCAAGGAACTGGCTTCGTCGCCCGGCGGGGCCGGCTACGCGGACGCGCTGCGGGAGCTTTTCGAGCTCGACCCGCACGCGCCGAGGGTGGTCAGCTCGCCACGCACAGTAGAGACCGAGCACGGCGGTGGAGATCGGTGAACCGGACGTTGAGGATCGGCACCCGGGGCAGTGCCCTCGCGTTGGCCCAGACCGGCATGATGGCCGAGCGGCTGGAGCGCGCGGGCGCCACGGTGGAGATCGTCACCGTGACCACCCCGGGCGACCGCTCGCACGCGCCGATCGCCGAGATCGGCGTCGGCGTGTTCACCTCGGCCCTGCGTGACGCGCTGGCCAACGACGAGGTGGACGTGGCCGTCCACTCGTACAAGGACCTGCCGACGGCGCCGGACCCGCGGCTCGTGCTGGCCGCCGTGCCCACCCGCGAGGATCCCAGGGACGCCCTGGTCGCGCGGGACGGCATGGTGCTGGGCGAGCTGCCGGCCGGCAGCCGGGTCGGCACCGGCGCGGCCCGTCGGGTCGCCCAGCTCGAGGCGCTCGGCCTCGGCCTGGAGATGGTGCCGATCCGCGGCAACGTGGACACCCGGATCCGCAAGGTGCTCGACGGCGAGCTCGACGCCGTCGTGGTGGCCGCGGCCGGACTGTCCCGGTTGGGCCGGCTCGACGTGGTGACCGAGCTGCTCGACCCGATCCAGATGCTGCCCGCCCCCGCTCAGGGTGCGCTGGCGGTGGAGTGCCGGGTCGACGACGTCGACACCGAGCACCTGCTCCGTTCCTGTCTTGATGATCAGGCCAGTAGGGCCGCTGTGACCGCCGAGCGCGCGATGCTTGCCGCGCTGGAGGCCGGGTGCAGCGCGCCCGTCGGCGCACTGGCCGATGTGGTGGAAGACCTTGACGACGACGGCCGGACGGTTCTCCGCCTGTCGTTGCGCGGGGTCGCCGCGACGCCGCAGAACGAGCTGCTGCGGGCGTCGGCCACCGGTGACTTGACCACAGCAGAGCAGTTGGGCCGGGCGCTCGCGGCCGAACTGCTTGATCTCGGCGCCACCGTGCTCAGTGGGCCGGGGAGCAAGTGATGGGGAGTGCCCTGATGACGACCCGCGCACGAAAGACCCCCGGACGTGTCGCGTTCGTGGGTTCCGGCCCCGGCGACGCCGGGCTGCTGACCGTCCGGGCCACGGAGTTGCTAGCCAGGGCAGAGCTGGTGGTGACCGACCCGGACGTGCCGGCCGAGGTGGTCGGCCTGGCCCAGAACGCCGAGGTGCGCCCGGCCGTCGGCGAGCCGGGAGACGTCGCGAAGGACCTGATCAACGAGGCCCGCAACGGACGCAGTGTGGTCCGGCTGGTCTCGGGTGACCCGCTGACGCTGGACTCGGTGGTGACCGAGGCCCAGTGCGTGGCGAGGTCCACTGTGGACTTCGACGTGGTGCCCGGAGTTCCCGGCGGCACAGCGGTTCCGGCCTACGCCGGCGTCGCGCTGGGCGCCGTGCACACCGAGGCCGACGTGCGGTCCACTGTGGACTGGGCCGGCCTCGCCGCCGCGCCCGGCACGCTTGTCCTGCACGCCACCGGTTCGCACCTGGCCGAGGCGGCGTCCTCGTTGGTGGAGAACGGGTTGGCCCCGCAGACCCCGGTCGCGGTGACCGCCGGCGGCACCGCCTTCGGGCAGCGCACGGTGGACACCTCGCTGGCCGCGCTGGCCGCCGACGCGGGCGACCTGGCCGGGCAGCTGGTCGTGACCGTCGGCAGCACCGTCGCCGGCCGGTCCAAGCTGTCCTGGTGGGAGTCGCGGGCGCTGTACGGCTGGCGGGTCCTGGTGCCGCGCACCAAGGAGCAGGCCGGCGCGATGAGCGAGCGGCTGCGTGAGCACGGCGCGATCCCGGTCGAGGTGCCGACGATCTCCGTCGAGCCGCCGCGCAGCCCGGCGCAGATGGAGCGCTCGGTCAAGGGCCTGGTCGACGGCCGCTACCAGTGGGTCATCTTCACCTCGACCAACGCGGTGCGCGCGGTGTGGGAGAAGTTCCGCGAGTTCGGCCTGGACGCCCGCGCGTTCTCCGGCGTGAAGATCGCCTGCGTCGGCGAGAGCACCGCCGCCAAGGTCCGCTCCTTCGGCATCATCCCGGAGCTGATCCCGTCGGGCGAGCAGTCCAGCGAGGGCCTGCTGGCCGACTTCCCGCCCTACGACGACATTCTCGATCCGGTGGACCGGGTGCTGTTGCCGCGGGCCGACATCGCCACCGAGACGCTGGCGGCCGGGCTGCGCGAGCGCGGCTGGGAGATCGACGACGTGACGGCGTACCGCACCGTGCGGGCCGCGCCGCCGCCCGCCGACACCCGCGAGATGATCAAGTCCGGCGGCTTCGACGCGGTCTGCTTCACGTCCTCGTCCACGGTGCGCAACCTGGTCGGCATCGCCGGCAAGCCGCACACCCGGACGCTGGTCGCGTGCATCGGCCCGCAGACCGCGGAGACCGCCCGTGAGTTCGGCCTGCGCGTGGACGTGCAGCCCGAGTTCGCCACCGTGCCGGCCCTGGTGGACGCCCTGGCCCAGCACGCCGCCCGGCTGCGGGCCGAGGGCGCGCTGCCGCCGCCGCGCAAGACCAAGCGCCTGCGCCGGTCATGATCTCTTGAGCAGTGGAAGGGGGCGTCCCGGCAACGGGACCGCCCCCTTCTCCTTTTCGCCCCACAAAAGGGAGTACTCGTCGTGTTCCCCACTCACCGTCCCCGCCGGCTGCGCCGGACCCCGGCCGTGCGCCGCCTGGTCAGCGAGATCGACGTCCGGCCGCGCCAGCTGATCCTGCCGATGTTCGTCAAGGAGGGGGCGACCGAGCCGATCCCGATCGCCTCCATGCCCGGCGTCGTCCAGCACACCCGCGACACGCTGCGCAAGGCGGCCGTGGAGGCCGTGCAGGCCGGCGTCGGCGGCCTGATGGTGTACGGCGTGCCGCAGCGCCACGACGCCGTCGGCTCCGGCGCGACCGACCCCAACGGCATTCTCAACGTGGCCCTGCGCGACCTGCGCAGCGAGCTCGGCGACGACACCGTGCTGATGTCCGACCTGTGCCTTGACGAGTTCACCGACCACGGCCACTGCGGCGTGCTGGACTCCGACGGCGCCGTGGACAACGACGCCACCCTGCGCGTCTACGCCGACATGGCCATCGAGCAGGCCCGTTCCGGCGCGCACATGGTCGGCACCAGCGGCATGATGGACGGCCAGGTCGGCGTCGTCCGCGAGGCGCTGGACGAGGCCGGCTACCTGGACACCGCGATCCTGGCCTACGCGGTCAAGTACGCGTCGGCGTTCTACGGCCCGTTCCGCGAGGCCGTCGGCTCCCAGCTCAAGGGCGATCGCAAGACGTACCAACAGGATCCGGCCAACGCGCGGGAGGCGCTGCGCGAGCTGTCGTTGGACCTGGCCGAGGGCGCGGACATCGTGATGGTCAAGCCGGGGCTGCCGTACCTGGACGTGCTGCGGGTCGTCGCGGACAACTCGGAGGTGCCGGTCGCGGCCTACCAGGTGTCCGGCGAGTACGCGATGGTGGAGGCCGCAGCGGCCAACGGCTGGCTGGACCGGCAGCGCTCCATCATCGAGACGCTGACCTCGATCCGCCGGGCCGGCGCCGACATGATCCTCACCTACTGGGCGGCCGAGGCCGCGCAGTGGCTTTGACTGGGCCTGTGACCCAGCCCGAAGTGCGGGTTCCCCGCACCGTCGACGTGGCGCGCTGGCTGTGGGTTGCCGGCGCGCTGCTGTCGGCCGTGCGGTCGCTGGTGGTGCTGGCCGACCGGCAGGGCCTGCGTGACCAGGTCCGCCAGCTCGACCCGACGCTGTTCGGGCAGCAGGTCGAGGCCGCGGTCAACGGCGAGATCGTGCTCGGCGTGGTGTTCAGCGCGGCCGTCGTCGGGCTGTACGTGGTGGTGGCCAACAAGATGCGCGGCGGCCGATCCTGGGCCCGAGTGCTGCTCACCTTCTTCGGCGGCATCTTCGTGGTGCTCGGTCTGCTGGGCATGTTCGGCCTGGCCGACGGCATGGCCACTGCCCAGGGCCTGACCGTGGACCCGCTCGAGGTGGCGTTGTCGGCGCTGGGTCTCGTGCTGGAGGTGGCCGCGCTGGTGGCCATGTGGCTGAAGCCGTCCAACGACTACTTCCGGGCCATGTCGGCGCGCTTGGTCGTGCCGCCCCGGCAGCGGTCCCCGCGCTGACTGTGCTTGATTTACGCGTTCCGCGGGGCCTGTGTACGGTGCGCCCGTGACCACGAACGAATCGGGCGAGCGGGACACCGTTGCCCGGCCAACGCTCGTCACCATCGCTGTCGTGCTGTGGGTGCTGTCCGCCATCACCTACCTCGGTGTGTCCACCTACGTGATGACCACCCACAGCACCCGGGTCGACGAGCAGCTGGCGGGCATGCCCAAGACCGTCACCCGGGACCAGGTCAGCGCGGCGCTCACCCTCGCCGAGTTCACCGCCCTGATCATCGGTGTGCTGGCCGCGGCCGGCGTGTACCTGCTGATGAAGGCCCACCGTCGGGCCCGCGTTCTGCTCATCGTCGTGGTGTTCCTCGAGTTGTTCGCCCTGGTGCTGTTCGACCTGGACGCCCCCGGCGCCCTGTTCGGCCTGGCCGGGCTGCTCCTGCTGTTCCTGCCGCCGACCAACCGGTACTTCGCCTGGATCAAGCAGGGGTGACCGTTCGCTACGCCGAGCCCGGCTCCTCCTTCTGGCCGGTGCTGTGGGCGCCGGGCTTCGCGCTGCTCGGGCTCGGTGTGGAGGCGCTGAGCGGTTCGGTGCACGTCCTCGGCTGGGCGCTGGCCGCCGTGGTGCTCGCGGGCGTGTGGGCGCTGTCGGTGGCCGCCCGCCGGCGGCTGCGGTCGGTGTCGCTCACGGACGAGACTTTGCGCCTGGGCGAGGAAGAACTACCGGTCGCCGACATCGCCGCGGTCGAGGAGGACGAGCCCGAGGCGGCCAAGGTGCTTGGCGGCGGCTGGACGACGCCGAAGGGCACCGGCGCGGTTCCGCTCCGCCTGCGTGACGGCAAGATCGTGCTGGCCTGGGCCCGTCGCCCGGACGAGCTGAGGGCGGCGCTGCGGGCCCTGCTGGCGGCGTGAGACTCTGGTGCGCATGAGCAGCCCCCGGTTGAACCAGCCGTGGCGCGCCGCGGTCGCGGGCGGCCTGGTGGTCGTCGCCGTGCTCGCGGTGCTGGCCGCGGTGTGGAGCTGGCAGCACGGCATCGTCCGGTACGACATCCCGGCCGGTGAAGGCACGCCGGAGATGGTGTCGACCCGGTTCGTCGGCAGTTGGCTGTCCGGCGCGGTGGGCCTGGGCACGCTGGCCGCGATCCTGCTGGTGAGCGCCGCCCGGCAGCTGCTGCTGGCCCTGCGCACCCGTGACAGCCACCCGCTGCCGCCGGTGCAGACGGCCGAGCCGCCGCCCACGAACGAGACGCCGGCGATCGAGACGCCCACGGTCTAGATCTCGGGCGGCCTAGACCTGGGGCGGCCTAGACCTCGGGCAGCACCGGCCAGGTCCGAGGGGCCGCCGGGCCGCCGGCCATGCGCAGCGCCAGCTCGATGTAGCGGCGGTGCATCTCGGTCGGCGTGAGCTCGCCATCGTCCCGGAACCACTCGCTGATCTGACCGCACATGTCCACCACGGCCCGTGCGGTGGTGGCGGCCGAGCCGCCGACGGGGTCGAAGACGCCGGCCTCTTGTCCGAGGGTGAGCACGTCGGCCACCTGGTTGCGCAGGCGGCGACGGATGTCGAGCACGTGTTCCAAGTGGGCGCCGGTGAGCGAGCGGTACTCCTGGTTGCCGACCCGCGAGCGCTCACGGAACTGCGAGTGCGCGGCGACGTGCACCGCGACCAGGGCCGCGTACTGGTCCACGGGATCGTCGCCGGCGGCCGAGCGGGCCTGCCCGGTGTGCCGTTCCAGCTCGGTGTGGATGTCCAGCACCAGCTCGTAGAGCAGCTCGTCCTTGGACGGGAAGTGGTTGTACAGCGCGCCCTGGGTGAAGCCGCAGGCCTGGGTGATCTCCTTCACCGAGGTGGCCAGGAAGCCCCGCTCGTAGAACAGCGTGGTGGCCGCGGCCAGCAGTCTGTCCCGGGACCGGACCGTCGCCACACTCGTCATCGGTCAATAGTCGCCCACTTGACCGCGGCGGCGGGCAGGCGGTAGGACCTTCCGCGGTATATGAACGGTCATTTACCTACGTGAAAGGCCAGCGTTGTCCTCCTCCCGACTCGCCGCCCTGACCGCCGTGCTGACCATCGCGCTGACCGCCTGCTCGGGAATGACAGCCGCGCCCAAGCCGACCAAGTCCTCCGTCGACTACAGCGCCCAGGCCATGCAGGCCACGCAGGCCGCCATCAGCGGCACCTATCACGAGCCGTCGGCCCAGCCGCGGCCGGCGGCGCCGGGCAAGAAGCTGGCGGTGATCTCGTCCGGCCAGAACGCGATCAGCTCCCTGGTGCCGGCCACCGCGGTGATGGAGGCGGCGCACGCCATCGGCTGGACGGCCACGATCTACGACGGCAAGCTGAACCCGCAGTCCTGGCCGGCCCTGGTGTCGCAGGCGGTGGCCAGCGGCGTCGACGGCATCGTGCTGGTGGCGGTGGACTGCCCGGTGGTGGCCACGCCGTTGGCCGAGGCCAAGGCCAAGGGCATCAAGGTGGTCGGCATCTTCGCCTTCGACTGCAACGACCCGCTGTTCGGCGGCGCCGGCCCGGCGCTGTTCAGCTCGTACGTGGACTTCGGCCCGCCGGTCAACCGCAACATCGACGACTTCTCCGACCTGTACGGGGCCGACCAGGCCAACACCACGATCGCCCAGACCGGCGGCGCGGCCAAGGTGATCCTGGTGACCGACAACGAGTTCACCTCGATCCGACACGTCGTGCAGGGTTTTCGGGCGACCATCGACAAGTGCGCCACCTGTTCGGTCGTCGGCGAGGTGGACATCAAGGCCGCCGACCTGGCCGGGCCGAACGCCGAGGCGGCGGTGGAGAAGGCGCTGCGGGACCATCCCGACGCCAATGCCGTGAAGAGCCCGTACACCGCGGCGACGCTGGCCGCGGTCAGCCCGGCGGTGATGAAGACCAACCGCGCCGCATCGCTGTACGTCATGGGCGGCGAGGGTTTCGAGCCGGAGCTGGACCTGATCCGCAAGCACCAGGGCGTCTCGGCCGTCACGATCATCCCCTCCGACTGGTACGGCTGGGCCGCGATCGAC
>DASWRQ010000241.1:0-34803 GCA_036403095.1 Kutzneria sp.
GCCACCGCCACCGCCACCGCCACAACGATGAAAGCCCAAACCAACCCACCCACAACCACAAAACACACCACCAAAAACCCACACGCCCCAAATGACCAACACCCCTCCCCGCTTTTCTTCTAACCGCCTCTTCTCCAACCAAACCCAACCTGCAACCAACCTCACTCTCCTAAGCCGCAGTAAACGCAAGCATTCACCAAGCACCCGTCGCCCCACCCGAAAGCACCCCCACCCAAACCGCGACCACCTAGCCACTCGAAAGAACGCCGATCAAGGCGGATCGGTAGGCCAACGCCGAACGAGGAAGTCGCGGAATCGTGGGCCGACTCACGACAACGGCCGAACGGCCCGTGGCCGACGGTTCAGCGGACGTTTCCGTTGCCACCGCGACGGACACCATCGTCACGACACCGGCACCGGCAAAAGGACGCCGGCTCAGCAGGGAGCGCGGAAACCCAGGCCCGGCAGGTAGCGGTCCCAGTCCGCGCGGCCCAGCGGCGGGTCGGCCATGGCGCACACGCGGCCGGCGGCGGCGTCGGGGTCGATGTCCCACAGCCGCGCGGTGTGGTCCTGGCTCCCACTGGCCAGGGTGTGCCCGTCGGGGCCGAAAGCGACCGAGTAGACACGCTCGGTGTGCCCGGTGAGGTCGGCCAGAGCGACGGCGTGGCGCGGATCGCGCAGGTCCCACAGCCGCACCCGCCCGTCGGCGCCGGCGGAGGCGAGCACGCTGCCGTCGCCGTTGAACGCCACCGAGTAGACGACGTCGGGATGGGCGATCGGGGCGATGTGGTCGGCCGGGTCGTCCAGGTCCCACAGCCGGACGGTGGCGTCCACGCTGCCGCTGGCCAGGAAGCGGCCGTCCGGGCTGAAGGCCACCGACTTCACCTCGGCCTCGTGCCCGTTCAGGACGGCCGGCTGGGACAGTTGCGCCCGGTCGGCGATGTCCCAGACCCGGATGACACCGTCGTCGCCGGCGGCGGCCAGCCGACGCCCGGCCGGGTCGAACGCGAGCTCCTTGATGCCGGCGGTCATGTCCAGCTTGGCGACGGGACGCGGCGACCGAGGATCGCTCACGTCCAGCAGCATCACCGCGCGGTCGCTGCCACCGGCGGCCAACAGCTTGCCGTCGTGGCTGTAGGCCACGGTGTTGACGGCCTGGGTGAACCCAGGCAGCGGCTCGCCGAGCGGGACGATGTGCGCCAGGTCGCGGGTGTCCCAGAAGCGGACGGCGCCGTCCTTCGACGCCGAGGCCATGGTGCGGCCGTCCGGCGCGAACGCGATGGAGTTCACCGCCTCCTGGTGCGCGTCCAGGACGATCGGGCGATCGGGGTCGGCCAGCCGGCGCACCAGGATGGTGCCGTCGAAGCCGGCGGACGCCACGGCCTTGCCGTCCGGCGTCAGGGCCACGTCGAACACGGCGTCGGTGTGCCCGCCGAACACCGGCCCGGCCACGTCCCACAGCCGCACGGTGCGGTCCTCGCTGCCGGTGGCCAGGCTGCGCCCGTCGGGGCTGAACGCGGCGGCGTAGACCTGCCCGGTGTGCCCGGCGAGCACGGCGAACTGGGCCAGGTCGGTCCGGCCGACGGTCCACAGCCGCACCGTGCGGTCGAGGCTCGCGGTGGCCACGGTCCGCCCGTCCGAGGAGAAGGCGACCGAGCGGATCTCGGCGGCGCGGGTCAGTATCGACGCGGCCTGGGTGGCGTGGGCGGCGTCGGCGACGTCCCACAGCCGCAGCGTCTGGTCGGCGCCGCCGCTCACCAGGCGGTGTCCGTCCGGGCTGAACGCGAGCGCGCCGACGATGTCGGTGTGGCCGGTCAACACGCCGACGGCGACCGGATGCCGAGGATCGGTCATGTCCCACAGGCGGATCGTGCGATCGCTGCCCGCGGTGGCGAGCAGCTTGCCGTCGCCGCGGAACGCCACGGCCAGCACGGAGCCGGTGTGCTCGGTCAATGGGTCGCCCAACGGGGCCTGTTGCCTGGGATTGGTGAGGTCCCAGATCCGCACGGTGCGGTCGACGCTGCCGGTGACGAGCGTCCGGCCGTCGGGCGTGATCGCCACCGAGGTGACGTTGTCGCCATGGCCCTTGAGGGTGATCGGCGGCCCGGGATGCGCCGGATCGCCGATGTCCCAGACGCGGACGGTGTGGTCCCAGCCCACGCCGACCAGCACGCCGGGCCCGAACACGACGGCGTTCACGCCGAGGATCTGCCCGGCGATGGTGCTGAGCGCCTTGGTGTGGTGGACGTCGCGGGTGTCCCAGAGCCGGACCGTGCCGTCCATGCTGGCGCTGGCCATCAGGCGGCCGTCGGTCGAGAACACCACCCCGCCCACCGCGGCCTTGTGCCCGTACAGCTGCGTGGCGTACGGGGTGCCGAAGGTGCTCAGCAACGCGCTGCGGGCCTGCGTGGTCGGCGACAGCCGGTACGCGGCCACGGCCAGCTGCGCCGCCCGCGCCGGATCGGCAACCCACTCCCCCAATGCCTCCATCGCCACCCGCTGCGACACGGCGACGTTGCGGTCCTCGGCCGCACTGAGCTCGGCCTGGAAGGCGTACACGCCGGCGGCTATGGCCACGAGCAGCAGCACCGACAGCACGGCCACCAGTTGCCGCAGCCGCAGGCGTTGCCGCCGCTCGCGGGTCAGCTCCTGGTCGCGGGCGGCGAGGCTGGCGTCGAGGAACTGCCGTTCCCGGACGGTGAGCTGCTCGCGGCGGCGGCCGTCCCATTCGCCGGCCGACTCGAGGCGCAGGCCTCGGTAGAGCGCACCGGGATCGCGGTCGAGCGACTCCCACGTGTTGGCCGCCTCGGTGAGCTGCCGGTGCACACGGCGGCCGTCCCGGTCCTCGGCCAGCCAGCGGCCCAGCCGCGGCCACGAGCGCAGCAACGCCTCGTGGGTCATCTCCACGGAGTCCGTGTCGAGCACCACCAGCCGCGCCGCGGCCAGTCGTTCGAGCACAAACGTGAAGTCGGCGTCCAGCTCGTCCCGGCCGACCCGGGCCTTGACGTCGCCGATGCCGTCGCCCACCGCCGTGAGCCGCAGGAACAGCTGCCGCACCAGCAGTTGCTGCTCGGGCCCGAACTCCGCGTACACGTCCTCGGCGGTCTTGGCCAGCGCACCCTCGATGCCGCCGGTGTCCTCGAAACCGCTCAGTGTCAACGTGTTGCCACGCCGTCTTCGCCACGTCTCCAGCAGCGCGTGGGACAGCAGCGGCAGCAGCCCCGCGCGCCCGCCGACCTGCGCCACCAGCGCCGTCAGCAGGGCGCTCTCCACCCGCGCGCCGGCCCGGGCGGCCGGCTCGACGATGACCTCGCGCAGCTCCTCGGTGGTCATCGCGCCCACCGCGACCTGAGCATCCCTCAGATGAGCCAACAGGTCGGGCGAATCCATGCAGTGGCCGTAGAAATCGGCTCGCACGCCCAGGAGCACGCGACATTGGCCGCCGGCATCGTCGGCCAGGCCGACCAGCCGCGCGATGAACTCGGCCCGCTCGGCGGCGTCCGCGCAGTGGGTGTAGACCTCCTCGAACTGGTCGACCACGATCAGCGTCTCACCGTGCGCTGGCAGCGGGTCCAGCCGCGCCGACGGGTGTTCGCCGGGGGTGAACAGCACCACCGTCCGGGACGGCCCCTGCCAGCGCGCGATCACGCCGGCCCGCAGCAGCGACGACTTGCCCGCGCCGGACGGCCCGAACACGCCGACCAGCCGGTGCGTGGCCAGCCGGGCCAACACCTCGTCGATCAGCCTGGTGCGGCCGAAGAACTTGTCCACCTGCTCCGGTCGGAACGTCGGCAGCCCGACGTACGGCGGGTCCTGCTCGCCCGGCTCGGCCTCGGCCGGCTCGTCGGCCAGCTCGGCCGCCACCTGCCGCCAGCGGTGCTCCCAGGCGATCACGTCGCCGTCGCAGCCGCGCACGTAGGCCAGCGTCACCGGCAGGCTCGGCAGCTTGCGCCCGGACGCCGCCTCGGACAGCGTCGCCGCCGAGTAGTGCACCCGTCGGCCCAGCTCCCGGTACGCCGGATTGCTCGCCTTCACCCGCAGCGCCCGCAGGTCCGCGGCGAATGCCAGCAACGATTCTTCCCCCAGCCTCAGCGGCTGCTCGCGTCGCGGCACGCCCCCACCCCCCGAGCGCATTCTCCGGGGCAGGCGGGGACGTGTCCAGACATCCCACATGCGGATGGCTCAGCTGCCGGCCAGGGCCTTGGTCGCGGTCAGGCTGTACACCTGCGCGCCCTCGACGGCCGGATGCAGGCTCTGCTGACTGAAGGCCCCTCACGGCCGGTGGTCGCCACCACGATGTCGTGGATCAGGCCGCCGCTGATCGTGCCGGCGCCGTGGTCGCCGAAGTCCGGGCGGGGGTCGCCCCCCAGTACCGTGAATGCGAAAGGCCCCCGCGACAGCGGGGGCCTTTCCTCAGTGGTGGCTCAGCCGTCCGAGTCCGAGGACGGGATGAAGCCGCCCGGCACCTGGTCCGGGGCGTAGACCTGCTTCTCCCCCGGATACGGCGTGGTCCAGCCGTGCGTCTGGTACCACGTCCAGTGGTCCATCTGGAGCGGGTTGGCGTAGTCGGGGACGGCGTCCGGCCCGGTCAGCCGCTGCTTGCCGGCCCACTGCTGCCACTGCGCGGCCAGCGCCTTCTTGTCCGCCGGCACGGCGGTCGACGGCTGGGCGTACTGCGTGACGACGTCGTTGCCGCAGCTCGGCGGGGTGGGCAGGCCCAGGGTCAGCGACGTGCGGTTGGGCACGGCGGTGAACGGCGTGAAGTCGGGCTTGGTGGTGAAGGCCGAGGCCATCGGGGTGGCGGCGGTGTCCTTCTGGTTCATCGGGTGCACGCCGAGGATCTGCTCGATGGTCCGGATCACGGTGATCTGCGAGTAGTACTGGTTGTCCACCACGCCGTGCCGGGCCCAGGGGCTGATGATCTGCACCGGGGCGCGGTGGCCGTCGACGTGGTCGAGGCCGGCCTGCGAGTCGTCCTCGACGACGAAGATCGCCGAGTCCTTCCAGTACTGGCTGTGCGAGATGGTGTCGACGATCCGGCCGACGGCCAGGTCGTTGTCGGCGACCTGGGCGGCCGGGTTGGGCGGGCCGCCGGTGTGGTCGCTGGACAGCCAGAACATGTTCAGGTTGGCCGGGCCGTGCTGGGCGAAGTCCTGCTGCCAGATCTGCTCCCGGTAGACGTCGGGCACCGAGGTGTCGAACTTCGGGAAGCCGGGCACGGACACGCTGTTGAGCGACGGGATCGGCGAGGACGACACCAGCGGGTAGGCGGTGGGTTGCCCGGTGGCGGCCATGTTCTTGCTGTCGCAGTACAGGTTCTGCCAGCTGGCGCCGGCCGGCTTGGTCAGGAACTGCTGGAACTCGCCGAAGTCCCGCACCGTCTTGCCGGCGGCCTGGGCGCCGGTCCAGATGAAGCCGGACTTCTGGTGGCCCAGCGCGTCGTCCTCGGTGTCGTAGCTGCGCAGGTACTCGCCGGCCGAAGACTCCGTGTACTCGGGATTGTCGGCCTGCATCAGCCAGTTGTGGCCCTCGGCCGAGTTGGTGCCGATGTCGTAGGTGTTGTCGTACAGACCGAACTGCTGCTCCAGCGCGTGCTGGTTGGGCGTGACGTTCTCGCCGAACTGGGCCAGCGTGGCGTCGCCGCTGCCGCGCGCGTCGTCCCCGTACACCTGGTCGTAGGTCCGGTTCTCCTTGACGATCAGGAACACGTGCTTGATCGTCGACGGGTCTCCGAGCCGCTGCGGGACGGGGACCGGCTGGGCCTTGTGGCCGTTGGCCACCTGGACCGCGTTGTTGGTCCAGCCGTTCTGCTGGAACACCTTGCCGGTGTAGCCGCGGACGGTCCGGTCGTCGGGCAGCGTGAACTTCTGCACGCTGGAGGTGGTGTCATGGGTGCCGCGCCCGGCCGCGGTGGTGGGCCGGCGGGCGTCGATGCCGCGCGTGTTGGACACGACGATCGTGTTGCCGACCGTGGCGATGGCCGTCGGGAAGTAGTCCGTCGGCAGCAGGCCGACGTAGCTGACCGGCTCCTGCGCCTTCGAGAACCGGTACACGGCAACGGCATTGGCCCGGCCGAGGGTGACGAGCAGGTGCCCGTCGCCGGTGACGGTGATGCCGTCGGGCTCGTAGCCGACGGAGGCCTCTGGCCAGGGTCGGGTCGCGATCGTCTGCACGACCTTGTCGCGGCCGGTGTCGATCACCGACACGTCGTTGCTCGCGGTGTTGGCCACGAACAGGGTGTTTCCCATGGCGTACAAGGCGGTCGGGTGCAGGCCGACGTCGATGCTGCGGACCGTCGAGCCGGCCGGGTCGATCACGCTGACGGTGCCGGTCGTCGTCGCGCCGGTGACCGGGTTGGCCGGCACCTGGGTGTTGTACGAGTTCAGCGTGGTGTCGCCGGGGACGGCGGGGCGGCCACCCTCGTTGCTGACGTACAGCTTCGAGCCGATGCGGACCAGATCGCGCGGGGCGTTGCCGACGGCCCAGCTCCGGGTGATGGCCCCGCTGGCCGCGCTGATCGCCACGACCCGGTTCTGGCCGTTGACCGCGGCGTACACGGTCGCGCCGTCGGCCGAGAACACGGCCTGCGCCGGCAGGCCGTGCTTGGCGCCGTCGGCCGGGATGCTGACGAAGGTCGGGTTGGCCAGCGTGCCGTCGGCGTTGACCGTGAAGCGACGGTAGCCGTCGGTCTGGGCCATCCACAGCGTCTTGCCGTCCGGCGAGTACGACGGGCCCTCCTGGCCCACGTCGTTGCCGGGGATGCGCAGGTCGGCCGTGGCCGAGTTGCCGATCTGCTGCTGCACCTTCCAGTTCTTCAGGTCCACGACGGCCAGCGCGAGCCCGCCGTCGGTGATCAGCGCGGCCAGGTGGCTGCCGTCGGGGCTGACCGCGGAGGCCATGATCTTGCCGTTGTTCAGGACCAGGTGATCGCCGATCGGGTTGAGGTACTGGTCGCTGGAGATCACCTCGCCCTGGGGCGTGATGTCGCCGACCCGGTCGGCGCCGAACTGCTTGGTCGACGCCGAGCCGACGCCCGTGCCCAGGACGACCAGCGCCAACGTGGCGGCGCCGGCGGCGAGGACTCTGGACCGGCTACGCCTGCCGGTCGGCTTTCTACGGCGTGTCACCTGCATGAGCTCATCCCTTCGAAAGCAGTTCGAGGTGGCCGTCGAACTGCCACAGCGGGTTGGGTTGGTCCCCGGTCGGGGTTCGAACCTGGAAGTAGCCGTTGACTTCCTTCGGCCCGTCGCCGTCGGCCACGTACTGGCCGTCGGAGGCGATGTCGAGCTGGTAGATCGCCTGGCCCGCGACGCCTGTGCCGGGCAGGTGCCAGGACACGACGCAGCGCCAGTCGTTGCCGGGGCCGTCGGGCTCGACGAGCCCGTCGCCCTTGGTGCAGGCGGCCGTGCTGGCCAGCTGCTCCTCCGTCACGTCGGACCGGTGGAGCTGTTGGGTCTGGAGGCGGTAGAGGTGCCCGAAGGCCGTGGCGACGGACTGCTGCACCTTGGTCTGGTCGATGCCGGAGCCGGTCGACGGCGTGGCCACGGCCAGCACGCCCATCGTGACGACCAGCAGCCCCACCAGCGGCGCGGCGGCGACGGTGAGGGCCCGGCGGCCGACGCCGTCGTTGCTCAGGTTGGTGAAGTCGCGGCGCATGAACACGATGTACGCCAACAAGGTCGCCGCGACGGCCCACACCAGGCTGATCACCACGCCGATCAGCAGCGGGCCGGCTTGCGCCGGGGTGGTGAACAGGCCGGTCCAGGCGATGAAGCCGTAGCTCGGCAGGGCCAGGCGGATTGCGACGGGCAGCGGCAGCAGCTGGGCCAGACCCATGGCCAGGGCCACGACCGCCGGCAGCAGCAGGCCCATCGGCGACCGGCCGAACACCACCGAGCCGAGCAGCCCGATGCCGGCCAGCGCCAGAGTCGGGGCCAGCACACAGATCCAGGCCAGCGCGACCAGCCCGGCGGCGTCACCCGGTAGCAGCAGTTGGCCGTCCAAGGCGACCAGCGGTTGGCTGCCGACGGCGACCAGGCCGCCGACCGCGCCCGAGACGGCCAAGCCGATGACCAGCACCAGGATCACGGTCAGGCTGGCCAGCGCCTTCGACACGAAGATCCGCCGGTACGACCGCACGGCCACCAGCAGGTGCCGCCACGTGCCGAGCCGATCCTCGGCGGCGAACACGTCGCCGGCGACCACGGAGGTCAGCAGCGGCAACGCGTACGTGCCGGCGAAGCCCAGCAGCACCAGCGGCCCCGCCCAGCCCGAGATGTTCATCCAGCGGCCGAACAGGGTGTCGGTCGGCAGGTCGCTCTGCTGGCTCACCGCGGCCACGAACAGCGCCGGCGCCAGCCAACAGGCCAGCACCAGCACCCGGATCCGCCACTGGGACACCAGCTTGACCATCTCGAACCGGTAGCCCCGGACGACCGGGACCTTGGTCTGCCCGACGACGGCGGTCTGCTCGAGGACGGCGGTCATCGGGCGGACTCCTCGGTCAGGGCCAGGAACGCGGCCTCCAGCGGCGACACCACCGGGGCCAGCTCCCGCACGGCCGTGCCGGCGTGCACGAGGCGCGACACCAGCTCGTCCAGGGCGGGAATCTCGGCCCGCACAACCAGAATCTCACCGTCGTCGACGACCGTGACGCCCGGTGTGTCGGCGGCGGTTCGAGCCGCGGCTACCGGATCCGACGTGCGTAACCGGTAGTCGAGCTCGCGGTTCTCGGCCGATAGTTTGCCCAGCGGGCCGGTGAAAACCACGCGCCCGGTGGCTAGAATGGTCACCTCGGAGCACAGTGCCTCGACGTCGTCCATGCGGTGGCTGGAAACGATCACCGTGGCGCCGTCGGCGGCCAGCCGGGTGAGGACACCGTGCACATGCCGCTTGCCGGCCGGATCGAGGCCGTTGGACGGCTCGTCGAGCACCAGCAGCCGGGGCTCGGTCAGCAACGCCGCGGCGAGGCCGAGTCGTTGCCGCATACCGAGGGAGAAGCCGCGGACCCGGTCGTCGGCGACATCGGTCAGCCCGACCTCGTCCAGCACAGCGTCGATGCTCACGCCTCGGCCGCGCAACCTGGCCAGCGCGGCCAGGTTCTGCCGGGCGGTGAGCTGCGGATACAGGCCGGGGCCGTCCACGAAGCCGGCGACGCCGTCCGGCGCGGTCAGCGCCCGCCCGACCGGCACGCCGAGGATCTCCAGGCTGCCCTCGTCCGGCACGGCCAGGCCCAGCAGCAGCCCGAGCAGCGTCGTCTTGCCGGCCCCGTTCGGCCCGACCAGGCCGTGGATCTGCCCCGGCGCGACGTCCAGGTCGACGCCGTCCAGCGCGACGACGTCGCCGAAGCACTTGGCGATCCCGCGCGTCCTGACCGCGAGAGTCGTGTCCATCGATTCCCCGTTCCGCAAGCTGCGAGGAAACTTATGCCACGACAAGTAACGACGAGAAGGGTGTGAGTTGAACGTTCGCTGAACTGGACCCGTGACTCGGACAAGCGAGCAGGATTCACCGCCGGCCGCGGCCGGCCTTCAGGAATTCCCGGTTGAGCGTGGCGATGCTGGCGAACGGAATGCCCTTGGGACAGGAGGCCACGCACTCGCCGGTGTTGGTGCAGCCGCCGAAGCCCTCGTCGTCCATGGTGTCGACCATGTCCAGCACCCGCCGGGCCCGTTCGGGCTCGCCCTGCGGCAGCAGGCTGAGGTGGGTCACCTTGGCCGCGGTGAACAGCATCGCCGAGCCGTTGGGGCAGGCGGCGACGCAGGCCCCACAGCCGATGCAGGTGGCGTTGTCGAAGGCCAGGTCGGCCGACGGCTTGGGCACGGGCGTGGCGTGCGCGTCGGGGGCGCTGCCGGTCGGGGCCGTGATGTAGCCGCCGGCCTGCAGGATGCGGTCGAGCGCGGAGCGGTCGACGACGAGATCCTTGATGACGGGAAAACCCTTGGCCCGCCAGGGTTCCACGTCGATGGTGTCGCCGTCGGAGAAGGAGCGCATGTGCAGCTGGCACGCGGTCGTGCGCTCGGGGCCGTGGGCCTGCCCGTTGATCACCACGCCGCAGGAGCCACAGATGCCCTCGCGGCAGTCGTGGTCGAAGGCCACCGGCTCCTCGCCGGCCGCGATCAGGTCCTGGTTGAGGACGTCGAGCAGCTCCAGGAACGACATGTCCGGGCTGACGTCGTCGACGGGATAGGCGACCATGCGGCCGTCGGCCTGGGGGCCAGCTTGTCGCCAGATGCGAACGGTGAGTTTCACGTGTAGCTCCGCTGGGTGGGGTGGACGTGCTCGAAGGCGAGTTCCTCCTTGTGCAGCACGGGAATCTCCCCGTGCTCCCAGGCGGCGACGTACGAGAAGCGCTCGTCGTCGCGCTGGGCCTCGCCCTCGGGCGTCTGGTGCTCCTCGCGGAAGTGCCCGCCGCACGACTCCTCGCGGTGCAGGGCGTCGATGAGCAGCAGTTCCGCCAGCTCAAGGAAGTCGGCCACCCGGTTGGCCTTCTCCAGCTCCTGGTTGAGCTCGGTCGCCGAGCCGGGAATGCGGACGTCACGCCAGAACTCGGCGCGCAGCTCGGGAACCCGTTCCAGGGCCTTGGTCAGGCCCTCACGGGTGCGGGACATGCCGCAGTAGTCCCACATCAGCAGGCCCAGCTCGCGGTGGAACGAGTCCACCGACCGCTTTCCCTTGACGTTCAACAGTTGATCGATGCGTTGCCGCACCTGGGTTTCGACCTGGACGACCGCGTCGTTCGTCGTGTCCACGGTGTCGAGCTTGGCGCCGCCGAGGTAGTCGTTGAGCGTGGCCGGCAGCACGAAGTAGCCGTCGGCGAGCCCCTGCATCAGCGCCGACGCGCCGAGCCGGTTCGCCCCGTGATCGGAGAAGTTGGCCTCCCCGATGACAAACAGCCCGGGGACCGTGCTCTGCAGGTCGTAGTCGACCCACAGCCCGCCCATGGTGTAGTGGATGGCCGGGTAGATCCGCATCGGCGCCTGGTACGGGTCCTCGGCGGTGATCCGCTGGTACATGTCGAACAGGTTGCCGTAGCGGGCCTCGATCGCCGGGCGGCCGAGACGTTCGATGGCGTCGGCGAAGTCCAGGTAGACGCCGAGCCCGCCAGGGCCGACTCCGTAGCCGGCGTCGCACATGTTCTTGGCCGCACGGGAAGCGATGTCGCGCGGCACCAGGTTGCCGAAGCTCGGGTACTGGCGTTCGAGGTAGTAGTCCCGCTCATCCTCGGGGATGTCCTGCGGCGGCCGGGTGTCGGCCTGGCGTTTGGGCACCCAGATCCGACCGTCGTTGCGCAGCGACTCGCTCATCAGGGTCAGCTTCGACTGGTGCTCGCCGGAGCGCGGGATGCAGGTGGGGTGGATCTGGGTGAAGCAGGGGTTGGCGAGGTAGGCGCCGCGCTTGTGGGCCCGCCAGATCGCGGTGGCGTTGGAGCCCTTGGCATTCGTGGACAGATAGAACACGTTCCCGTAGCCACCGGTGGCCAGCACCACGGCGTCGGCCAGGTGGGTGGTGATCTCGCCGGTGACCAGGTCGCGGGCCACGATGCCGCGCGCCTTGCCGTCGACCACGATCAGGTCCAGCATCTCGGTGCGGGCGTGCAGCTCCACGTTGCCGGCGTCGATCTGCCGGGACAGTGCCTGGTACGCCCCGATCAGCAGTTGCTGGCCGGTCTGACCGCGGGCGTAGAAGGTGCGCTGCACCTGCACGCCGCCGAACGACCGGGTGTCCAGCAGCCCGCCGTACTCACGGGCGAACGGCACGCCCTGGGCCACGGCCTGGTCGATGATCTGCCCGGAGACCTGGGCCAGTCTGTACACATTGGACTCACGGGAGCGGAAGTCGCCGCCCTTCACCGTGTCGTAGAACAGCCGGTAGACGGAGTCGCCGTCGTTGCGGTAGTTCTTGGCGGCGTTGATGCCGCCCTGGGCCGCCACGGAGTGGGCCCGCCGCGGGGAGTCCTGGAAGCAGAACTGCACCACGTGGTAGCCCTGCTCGGCCAACGTCGCGCCGGCCGAGCCGCCGGCCAGCCCGGTGCCCACGACGATGACGCGGTGTTTGCGGCGGTTGGCCGGGTTCACCAGTTTGGCGGTGAACTTCCTTTCGTCCCAACGCTTCTCCAAGGGGACGGCCAGCGCCGCGCGGTCGGCGATCGGATGGCCGTCGAGAAACCTGCCGGTGAGGGACATCTCAGTGCACCAATCCCGTCATGACGGCGACCGGCACGACGGCGAAGCCGGCCGTGGTGACGATCGCCGTCGCGCTGCCGAAGACCTTGAGCGCCCGTTCCCGGCTCACGCTGGTGATCCCGAGCGTGCGGGCGGCGCTGGCGAAGCCGTGGTTGATGTGCAGGCCGAGCATGGCCAGCGCGACCAGGTAGATCACGTTGACCCACCAGACCCGGAAGTCCGCCACGAGGTTGTGATACGGGTCGCCGGCCACGAAGTCCGGATTCACCCGGCCCACGGTCAGGTCGAGGAGGTGCCAGACGATGAACACCGCCAGCGTCGCGCCGCCCCAGCGCATGGTGTGCACGGCGAAGGTGGCCCGGACCGGGCGGCGATGGACGTAGCGGACCGGACGGGCCCGGCGATCGCGGCGGACCAGCTGCACGGTCGCGGTGATGTGCAGCACCACGGCCACGATCAGGCCGACGCGCATGGTCCACAGGAACCACTCGTAGTGCAGCACGGGCTCGCCGATGGTGCGCAGCCAGTGCGCGTACGCGTTGAGGTCGTTGGCGCCGAAGAAGGTCTTGAGGTTGCCGAGCATGTGCGCGAGCACGAACCCGAGCAGGGCCGCGCCCGTCACCGCCATGACGATCTTCTTGCCGATCGTCGAGTCCCAGAACTGCCGGGCGGCCGGGCGTCGCTTCCGTCCGACGCGCCGCTGCGCCACATCGATGACCACCTCAAGGACGCTAGGCCGCCCGTTTCCAGAGGTCAAAGACATCGTAACTACCGTATCGAGAGGGAACAGCTATCATGAGGCATGCAGTTCCAGCAGCTCGCCTATTTCGTCGCGGTCGCCGAGCACCGGCACTTCACCCGGGCGGCCGAGCACGTGCGGGTGGCGCAACCCTCGCTGTCCCAACAGATCCGGGCCCTCGAGCACGACCTCGGCGCGCCGCTGTTCCACCGGATCCGGGGCAACGTGTCGCTGACCGAGGCCGGCGAGACGCTGCTGCCGATCGCGCGGCGCATCCTGGCCGAGATCGAGGGCGCGCGGCGGGCCATCCGCGAGCTGGACGACCTGGAACGCGGCCGGGTCCGGCTCGGCGCGCCGCCGAGCCTGTGCACCGGCCTGCTGCCGGCGATCCTGTCGGCGTTCCGCCGGCACTATCCGGGCATCCAGTTGGAGCTGCACGAAAGCGGGTCCGGCGACCTGCGGCAGCGGCTGGCCGAGGGGGCGCTGGACCTGGCGCTGCTGGCCGGTCCCCGCCACCCCGGCGATCACCAGCTGGCCACCACCGAGCTGCTGCTGGAGGAGCTGGTGCTGATCTCCGCCGGCGACGCCCACGGCAATCCGGCCGGCTATCGGCTCGCCGTCAAAGAGCTGGTGGACGTGCCGCTGGTGATGTTCCGGCGCGGCTACGACGTCCGCGAAGTCACCGTGAACGCCTGCCGTGACGCCGGCTTCGAGCCTTCCTTCGCCATCGAGGGCGGCGAGATGGACGCCGTGCTCGAACTCGTGCGCGCCGGCGTCGGCGCGGCCGTGGTGCCGAGCACGGTCGCCGGCGGGCGGTTCCGGATGACCCGGTTCGCCGCCGACGCGGGCATGACCCGGATCGTGCAGCTCGCGTACCGCAAGGACGTCGACCCCACCCGAGCCGTTCGCGCGCTGCGGTCGGCCATCCTCGCCTTCATCGCCGACCCGGCCCGCCGGTCCGAGCTGCCGGTCGGCACCGAGCCGCTGATCGACTTCGCCGCGCTAGGCCTGGCGTAGCACCGGTTTGCCGGTGCGGGCCAGCTCCTCCAGCAGGTCCGCGGCCTCGGCCGGCGCGTCGTGCCGGCTCAGGTCATCGGCGATCCGGGCGGCGGCGCCCGAATACCTAGGCGCCGCAAGGACGTCCAGGACGGCGCGGCGCAGGACCGCCGCGCTCGGGGCGTCCGTGGGCAGCCTGATGCCCGTGCCGGACCAGGCGACGCGGGCCGCGATGTCGGGCTTCTCCTCGGTCACCCCGGCCACCACCATGGGCACGCCGTGCTTGAGCGCCATCTGCACGCCGCCGTAACCGCCGTTCGTCACGAACACGTTCGTGTGCGGCATGATCGTGGCCAGCGGCACGAACCGTTCGATGTGGACGTTCGACGGAAGTGTTGCCGGCGCTGTGAAATCGGCCCCGCCGACGGCGACGACCGCCATCACGTCCGTGCCGGCGAACGCCTCCACGGCCGCGCCGATCAGATTGGCCCGGGCGTTGGCGACCGTGCTCAACGCGACCAGCACGACCGGCCGGCCTTCGTGCAGCCGCGGCCACCACTCGGGCTTGTCGTACTCCGGCGCGTCCGGTGTCAGGGCGCCGATGAAGTGCACCTGCGGCGGCAGGTCGCGACGCGGGAACTCGAACGACTCGGCCGTGTCCATCAGGAACAGCCACGGCGACATGAACTCGTCGAACACGGCGTAGCCGCGGCGCGGCAGGCCCAGGCCCTGCCGGACGTCGTCGAGGTGCCGGGCCGGCCGCCGGAACAGGATGCGGCGCTGCAACGCGGTCAGCGCCCGATCGCGCAGCCACGGCCCGGGCGTGAGGCCGAGGCCGGGCGGCGGCGTGTCGCGGCTGTACGTGCCGAGCCGGGTCGTGGCCAGCCGCGCGAACGGCGGCCCGCCCCGCTCCGACACCATCGAGGCCGCGATCACCAGCTGGTCGGCCAGCAGCACATCGGCCGGGAAGTCGCGGAGGATCGCCTCCAGGTCCCGGACCGTGCCCGGTGCGGCGTCCACGAACGCACGCTCGAAGTACAGCCGGATCCGCTCCAGCTTCGAGGCCGTGCGCAGCTCCGGGACCAGATCGACCGGGGTCGTCCGAGTGAAGTCGATCTCATGCGTGACCGGGTGGAAGGTCGCGCCGGCCGCCTCGACCGGCTGCCGCAGGCCCGCGCCGGTGTACCAGTGCACGTCGTGCCCGCGGCCGACCAGACACCGCACCACCTGCGCCGTCGGCGTCACGTGGCCGACCACGGACGTCGAGGCCACCAGGAATCCCGCCATGGTTGCCGGACGCTACGCCGCCGACGGCCGGCCCGGTGCCCGAAAGGGAGGCAGGGACCGGAGCCTGACGGAGGATGACACGGGGCCCGCCCGTTCGCGACACTCGACCGGTGGGATTCCTGGACATGCTGATCGACGCCGCCCGCCAGGTTCCCAGCACCGCGGACGTCCTGCGCGGCGTCCGCCAGCTCGCCCGGCGGATCGGCTCCGCCGAGCTCGCGACCTGGGCCGATCGGGAGCTGGCCGGCTACGCCGACGACGAGCCGGTGCCGCCGTACCGGGGGCCGTACCGCTGCGCGGCGCACGTGCGCTACCGCCGCACTCCCGGCGGGGTGGTGCCGGGCGCCGCGCCGCTGCCGGAAAGCGCCTTCGCCGAGGAGCTGCGGGACTCCCGGCTGATGCGGGTGTACGAGATGAGCGTCGTCGACCCCGTCGACCACCTCGACGAGCTGGTACGCGCCGGCACACCGCTGGTCCGGCCGTGGGGCGGGGTGCAGATCGACCTGATCAACCGGCTGATCGACATCGGCGGGCTGGACGTCGCGCCCGGGCACACCATCGCCGCCGCCGAGAACCGGCTGGCCGCCGAGTCCGTGGCGAAGGTGGTCGACTCGGTACGCAGCCGGGTGCTCGGGCTGGCGCTGGGGCTGGAGCGGGTCGCGCCGTCGACCGGGGACGAGGACGGGCCGTCGGCCGTCACGCCGGCCATGCACGAGGTGATCACCAAGACCGTGGGCTGAGCCCCCGGGCCAGTCTCGCGGGCCTCGGTGGCGAGTCGGGCGTTCGGATACAGGGCGTCGAAGCCGTGAAAGCCACCGGCCCACACGTGGAGCTCCAGAGTCGTGGCTTCGTCCCCTCAGTTCTCGAAGACGGCCTTGCCGCCGACCGGGACTTCGTCCGTGTACCGGGATTCCCCGTCCAACAACGGTTGCAGCGCAGCGACCAGCGCCTGCGCCGCCGCCGTCTCGAAGAACCGGCTGTGCGCCTCCCGGCTCGTCCAGCCTTCGGTCACATGCACCGTGTCCGGGTTCTCGGCCGAGCGGCTCACCAGGAAGACCACGCAGTCCTCGTTCGGCATCGACGGCGCGTTCAGCAGCACGCGCACCACTTCGTCGCCCCGGCCCGGCCGGGCGGTCATCGTCGCGTGAAAGCCGTGATTGACGTTCATCGGGATTGCCTCCTGTTGATCGGACAACCCCATACAATCAGCCTGACCTGGGGAAACGTGAGAACGATCCGGCCTGTCTCTTGCCTGATCCGCTCACTTGTGCCCCGATAGGACAGCAGTAGGCTCGTCCCCGTGATTACCGCCGTCCACACCGTGGTGTATGCCGACGACCCCGATGCCGCCCGCGCCTTCTTCCGGGACGTGGTGCGCTGGCCGCACGTCGACGCGCACGAAGGCTGGCTGATCTTCAAGACCGGCCCGTCCGAGCTCGGCGTCCATCCCGGCCCGGCCGGTCACGAGATCTCGCTGATGTGCGATGACCTGGACCGGACCATGGCCGAGCTGGCCGCCCGTGGCGCCGAGTTCGCCGGTGCCGTCGAGGACCGGGCCTTCGGCCGTACCGTCGCACTGAAGGTGCCTGGCTCCAAGGACATCCTGTTGTACCAGCCACGGCATCCGGTCGCCTTCGACCTGTGACCGGCAGCGATCAAGCGGTCACCGGGTCGACGAGGTGCGGCCCGTTGTTCCGCACGCTGTTGACGGCCGTGGACACCTCGTAGGGCTCCAGGTGCGGCTCGGGCAGGCTGTTGATCAGCGTCTGCACGTCGTCGGGGTCGTCGAGCTTCGGGTCGAGCCAGGCGTCGAGCAGGTCGCCGGACGGGACGAGCAGCGGACTGCGGTCGTGGATGTGCCCGAGGGTGTCCGCGGCGGTGGTGGTGATCACCGTGCACGTCCACAGCCACCGGTCGGGATGGTCCTCGGGCAGGTCGGGATCGGGGCGCAGCTCGTACAGGCCGGCCATGGCCAGCGGCTGCCCGTCGCCGGCGTGCAGGAAGAACGGCACCTTCTTGTTGTCGACCTTCATCCACTCGAAGTAGCCGTCAGCCGGAATGACGCAACGCCGACGCCGGGCCGCGGCCTTGAACGCCGGCTTGGCCAGCAGGGTCTCGACGCGGGCGTTGATCATCTTGCTGCCGATCTTGACGTCCTTGGCCCACGACGGCACCAGGCCCCAGCGCACCGACCGCAGCAGCCGAGCGGCAGGGGCCGCCGGCTCGTCCTTCGGGGCCCGCTCCAGCACGGCCCGGACCTGCTGCGTCGGCGCGACGTTCCACGACGGCTCCGGCTCGTCGCCGACGACGTCGACCACCTCGAACGCCTTGGCCAGCTCGGCGTCGGTCTGGGCACTGGCGTATCGGCCGCACATGTCACGAATTCTGCAACGTCGCGCGCCTCGATGCCGGTTGTTTCGACGTTGCGGTCAGCGGACCTCGGCCAGGACTCCGATCAGGACCCTAGCCAAGATCGCCGTTTTCAATCATCACTGAAGGTATAGTGTAATAATCAGCCGACGCGGCGCGGCGTCGCGACCAGGGCCTCGTCCACGGTGGCGTCGATGGTCAGCACCTCGTCCAGCCCGGTGATCTGCAACGGCCGCAGCGCCTGCCGGCGCGTGGCGACGATCCGCAGGTCGAAGCCGTCCGCCGTGGCCCGCTGGGACCATCGGGCCAGCAGGCTCAGGCCGGTCGAGGCCAGGAAGCTCAGCCCGTCCAGGTCGATCACCAGGGCGGAGATGTCGCTCACGGCCGCCGTGATCTCCCGGTCGACGTGGTCGACGGTGGCGAGGTCGAGCTCGCCGAACAGGTGCAGGATGGCGATGGCGCCGATGCGTTCCGTGCTCACGGAGATGGGGGTCGTGCCGGGCATAGCTGTCATGGGACCGCTTCCGTAGAAAGTTGGAGACGCAGCCCGAGCCGGTTCGGACGCGCCACGTCGCCGGCTGTCTGCTCAACCGCTGCCCACCGTATGACGGCCCGCGGGCCGCGGCAACGCGCCTACCCCGAACCACTTCGGAATAAACCCGCTGTGCGGCCAATTTTTCGCGAGTCGCGGGGGTAGTCAGTGCCATGCGACTGGGCGTGTTGGACATCGGGTCGAATTCGGCGCAGCTTCAGGTGGTCGACAACGTCGCCGGCGGCCCGCCACTGCCCGCGTACGCGGTCAAGGAGCCGACGCTGCTGGCCGAGTCGTTCACGCCGGACGGCGCCATCGACGAGCAAGGCGTGCGACGGGCCGTCGAGGCGGTGTCCAGAGCCCTGGACGCGGCCCAGCGCCTCGCGGTGGACGAGCTCTACGCGTTCGCCACCTCGGCGATCCGGGACGCCGCCAACCGCGACGCGATCGTGGCCCGGATCGAGGACAGCACCGGCGTCCGGCCGCAGTTCCTCAGCGGCGAGGACGAGGCCCGGCTGACCTATCTCGCCGCCCGCCGCTGGTACGGCTGGTCGGCGGGCCGGCTGCTGGTGCTCGACATCGGCGGCGGCTCGATGGAGATCGTGCACGGCACCGGCCAGCTGCCCGACCTGGTCGTCTCGCTGCCGCTCGGCGCGGGCCGGCTCACCCGGCAGTTCCTGCCCGACGATCCGCCGACGGCCAAGCAGCTGCGCCGGCTGCGCCGGCACATCCGGGACGAGCTGGGCGAGGTCGCCGAGCGGCTGGCCTGGGAGGGCACGCCGAACCTGGCCGTGGCGACGTCGAAGACGTTCAAGCAACTGGCGCGGCTGGCCGGCGCCCCGCCGCAGCGGCGCGGCCCGTTCGTCCGGCGTCGGCTGACCGCCGACGACGTCGCGACGTGGGTGCCGCGGCTGGCGCGCACATCGGCCGCCGAGCGCGCCGAATTCCGTGGCGTCTCCCGGGCTCGGGCCAGACAGGTGGTGGCCGGGGCGATGGTCGCGCACGCCGCGATGAGCCGGTTCAGGGTGCGGTCGGTGGACGTGTGCCCGTGGGCGCTGCGTGAGGGCGTGGTGCTCTGCCACGCGGTGTGGGACGCCCGCGGTTTTCTTCCGCTGCAACCGATCCGGCTGGCCGACCAGCCGAAGGTCTACGACATTCCCCGGCAGTTGGCGATCGGCTCCCCAGTCGCCGGGGGCTGAGTCGTTTCACCGGCCGGACGCCGGGCACTCCGTCGGCATGATGGAGGTCAGCAGGACGGTCGAGGTGGCCCCGGAGCACGTGTTCGCGGTGCTCGCCGACGGCTGGTCCTACGCCGGCTGGGTCGTCGGCAATTCGCACGTCCGCGAGGTCGACCCGGGCTGGCCGGCGGTCGGCGCCCGGATCCACCACAGCGCGGGGCTGTGGCCGTTGCAGGTCAACGACTGGACCGAGGTCACCGCGGTGACGCCGGACCGGATGATCGAGCTGCGGGCGCGGCTGTGGCCGCTGGGCGTGGCGATGATCCGCTTCGACCTGATCCCCACCGCGACCGGGACCCGGGTCGTCATGGCCGAGCAGGCCACGGAAGGACCGGCCGCGCTGCTGCCGAAAGCGGTGCAGGCCATGCTGCTGCGCGCACGCAACCGAGAGGTCCTCGGCCGGCTGGGTGATCTCGCCGGCGGGCGGGCCCGCGGTCAGTGAGCGACGTCAGCCGTAGACGAGGCGGTGGCCGGCGTTGATCGCGGCCTGGTAGCCGGCACCGGCCCAGCCGTTGCGGGCCAACGCGGCGCGGGCGGCATTGCTGCCGGGGGCGCCGTGGACGGCGCCGCCCGGATGGGCCGAGGCACTGGCCAGGAACAGCCGCTGCACCGGGGTGTCGGCCCGGGCCAGGCCGGGCACCGGGCGTAGGAACAACTCCTGGTGAATCGCCGACGTGCCGCCGTTGATCGCCCCGTCGACCAGGCTCGGGTTGTGTCCCTGCAGCTCGCACGGCCCCTGCACGGCCCGGCCGACGACCAGCGAGGAGAAGCCGGGGGCATGCCGCTCGACGACCCGCTCGATCCGGTCGGCGGCCCGCGCCAGTTTTGTGTTGTCCCACCGCTGACCGCGCGGCACGTGCGTGTACGCCCAGACGGCCTCGGTGCCGGCGGGCGACCGTGACGGGTCGGCGGTGGTCATCTGGCCCAGCAACAGGAATGGGTCGCGAGGCGTGCGCCCACGGGCCAGGTCCACGCCGAACGCCGACAGGCCGTCCATGTCCGCGCTGAGGTGCACGGTGCCGGCGCCGCGAACCTGTTCCGCGGTCCACGGCACCGGCCCGGACAACGCCCAGTCCACCTTGACCGTCGCCGGATCCCAGTGGAACCGGGACAGGTCGTCGACGAGCCGGCCGGGCAGGTGCTCGGCGCCGACGAGGTCCAGGTAGAGCACCGGCGCGGGCACGTCGGCCAGCACGGCGCGACGGGCCCGCACCGGCTGGCCCGCCGCGTCCCGCACGCCGACAGCCCGTCCGCCGGCGACAAGAATCTTGTCCACGCGGCGGCCGCAGATGACCTTGCCGCCGCGAGCGGCCAACCGCCGAACGAGCGCCGCGGTGATCTGGCCGGCGCCGCCCTCGGGCACCGGGAATCCGACTTCCTGGCCCAGCATCGCCAGCAGCCAGCCGAAAACGCCGCTGCCGGCGTTGTCGACGCCGATGTCGGCGTGCATCGCGTTGCCGGCGAGCAGCAACCGCGCGCCCTCCCCCGCGAACCATTCGCCGGTGAACGTGCGGGCCGACAACGTCACCATGCGCGCCAACCGCAGGCCCTCGGCCGCGCCGACCCGGTGCAGCAGGCGCATGCCCGCGCGGACCGGCGGGAACGGCCGGAACAGCGCGTCCAGGAACGGATCCCGCAGCCTGCTCCACTGGTCGTACATGCGCCGCCAGGCATCGCCGTCCTGTGGGGCGAATTCCGACACCGATCGCGCGGTCCGCTCAAGGTCGCGGGACAGCACCGCGCTGCGGTCGTCCGGCAGCACATGGGCCACGACATCGGGCGCGTGCCGCCACTTCAGGCCGTGACGCTCCAGGTCCAGCTCGGTGAACACGGGCGAGGCCGCGGACATGGGGAAGAAGGCGCTGCACAGGTCGCTGTGGAACTCCGGCGCGGCGATCTCGTCGGTGCGCACGGCCCCACCGGGCTGGTCGGCCGCCTCCAGGACGAGGACCTGCCATCCGGCGTCCGCCAGCAGGTTCGCAGCGACCAACCCGTTGTGGCCGGCGCCGACGACCACGGCGTCCGCGGACTCCGTCATGGCAGCGGATTCCCCCGTGCCGGCGGCCCAAACTCAGGACCGCCGGTCCAGCGGCCCCCACTCCTGCGAGTGCTGGTCGGCGACCTCCTTCTCACACTCCTGCAGCACCGCGTCATCGATCCAGGCCAGCGGCCGGATGTCCACCACCAGCGGCTCGTTGTCCGGGCCACGGCCGCATTCCCTGGCCGCCAACACCCACGGCCGCACCCCCGGCCCGCGCAGCTCACGGAGGTGCCGGTAGTCGTACAGCCGGCGGGCCAGCCACAGGCGCAGCGACCGGTCGCCCCACCACGGCTCGACCCGCAGCGGATTGGCCGACAGGCCGGGCAGCGGCACGCCGGTCAGTCCGTCCCGACTGGACATCCCGTCGCCGTCGACGTCCGGGCCGTGCGACCACCGCACGTACAGCTCACCAGTCTCCTCGCCGACCAGGTCGACCAGGCCGGCCAGGTCGTGCACCACGGGCATGTTTCGATCGGACACGGCACCCGGATGCCCGCTACGGCTGGGCCGAACCACTCAATGCCGAATCATTCAGGGCCGAACCACTCAGGGCCGAACCACTCAGTTCCGAACCACTCAGTTCCGCGAGGCAGAACGGATGGCCGTCGGGGTCGAGCATGACCCGGACGTCCTCCTGCGGCTGGAAGTCGGCCAACCGCGCGCCGACGTTCAGCGCATGCGCGCAGGCTGCCTCCAGGTCGTCGACGTCGATGTCCAGGTGCAGCATCATCTGCTGCTCCGAACCCCGGCTCGGCCACACCGGCGGCCGGTAGTGCTCGTCGTGGTGGAACGACAGCTGAACCCCCTGCCCCGTGTCGACGGACACCCAGTGGTCCGAACCTTCGCCGGGCGGCAGGCCCAGCAGCCGGCAGTAGAAGTCCGCCAGCCGCCTTGGCTCCGGACTGTTCAACACCACACCCGACAGACGCATCATGGCCCGGGATTTCCCGCGACCGCCCCGCGCCCAAACAGTTTTGACTCCCGGTGCGGTGGTAACTCGCTCGGGTGAACGACGATCTGCGCCGTGTCGCCGAGGAGACGTTCGGCTGGCGCCATCTGCGTGACGAGCAACTCGAGGCGATGCGGCACGTGCTGGCCGGACGCGACGTGCTCGTCGTCCTGCCGACCGGCGCCGGGAAGTCCGCGATCTACCAGACCCCCGCCGTGCTGCTCGACGGCGTCACCGTCGTGGTGTCGCCGCTGATCGCGCTGCAACACGACCAGATCGACGGGATCGAGGGCAGCAACGCGCCACCGGCTGTCGCGATCAACTCCTCGCAGCGGAGCGCCGAGCAGGAACAGGCGTGGACGGCCTTGCGCCGCGGCGAGGCCCGGTACGTCTTCCTGTCACCGGAGCAGCTGGCCAAGCCCGAGGTCGTCGACCGGCTGGCGGAAACGTCCGTGTCGTTGTTCGTGGTCGACGAAGCGCACTGCGTCTCCTACTGGGGGCACGACTTCCGCCCCGACTACCTGCGTCTCGCGCCGGTCATCGACCGGCTCGGGCATCCACCAGTGATCGCGCTGACCGCCACCGCCGCACCGCCGGTGCGGGGCGACATCGCCGAGCGGCTCGGCATGTGCGACCCCGCACAGGTCGTCGCCGGCTTCGATCGCCCCAATCTCCATCTCGCGGTGCGGCGGTTCACCGAGGACACGGACAAGCGCAACGCCGTGACCGCCCACGTCCGCACGCTCGTCGCGGACCCGGCCACTCGGTGCGGTCTCGTCTACACGGCCAGCCGCAAGGACGCCGAGTCGCACGCCGAGGAGCTGGCCCGGGTCGGCGTGCGGGCCGCGGCCTATCACGCCGGGATGAAGGCGGCCGACCGTGAACGCGTGCACCGGGAGTTCATGACCGGCGAGCTCGATGTCGTGGCGGCGACCTCGGCGTTCGGCATGGGCATCGACAAGCCGGACGTGCGCTTCGTGGTGCACGCGTCCGTGCCGGACTCGCTGGACTCCTACTACCAGCAGATCGGCCGGGCCGGCCGGGACGGCGAACCGGCCGGCATCACCCTGTGCTACCGCGCCGAGGACCTGGGGCTGCAGCGGTTCCTGACCGCGGCGAACCCGCCCGAGCAGGCCATCGACGCCGTCGCCCGGGAACTGCGCGACCAGGACGGCCCGGTGGCGTTGCCGGACCTCGAGGTCGACGTCTCCCCCACCAAGCGGACCAGGGCGGTGAACCTGCTGGAGCAGGCCGGCGCCGTCACAGCTGGCGAGGACGGCGCCGTCGACCTCCGTCCCGATGAGACGGTGGAGCACGCGGTGTCGGAGGCGGTCGAGGTGGCGGAGCGGCATCGCCGGATGCTGCGGTCCCGCCTGCACATGCTGCGCGGGTACGCCGAGACGACCGGCTGCCGCCGCCAGTACCTGCTCGGCTACTTCGGCGAGCAGCTCGACGAGCCGTGCGGCAACTGCGACACCTGCGAGGCCGGCGCCGCGCAGCGCCGTTTCCCCGGTACGGACGAGTTCCAGCTCAACGGCCACGTTCGGCATGGGCAGTGGGGTCACGGCGTGGTGATGTCGGTCGAGGAGGACCGGATGGCCGTGCTCTTCGACGAGGAGGGCTACAAGGTCCTGTCGCTGGCGGCGGTTCGGGAACAGGATCTGTTGAAGCCGGAGTGAAGCCGGTCCGAGCCGGGTAGTCGTCGCCGTGCGGATCGTGGTGACCGGTGCGAGCGGCAACGTGGGCACCGCCCTGCTCAGGACGCTGCGTCAAGAAGGCTGGTCGGTGACCGGCATCGCCCGGCACCGGCCCGACCGGTCCCGGCCGCCGTACGACCTGGCCGACTGGGTGGCCTGCGACGTCGGCGAACCGGACGCGACGGACCGCCTCACGGAGGTGTTCACGGGCGCGAGCGCCGTGGTGCACCTGGCCTGGGCGATCCACCCGGCACGGGAGGATCCGCCCATGCACCGCACGAACGTGTCGGGCAGCGAGCACGTGCTCGCGGCGGCGGCGCGGGCACACGTGCCGCATCTGGTGGCCGCGTCATCGGTGGCGGCCTACGAGGCGCCGCAGCGGTGGGCCAGGGTCGACGAGAACTGGCCTCGGCACGGCATTCCGGGCAGCGCCTACAGCCGGGGCAAGGTCGTGTTCGAGCGGATGCTGGACGAGTTCTCGGCCCGTCACCCAGACGTGACAGTCGCTCGGATCCGCCCGTGCGCGATCCTCCAGCACGACGCGGGCGGGCAGTTCGCCCGGTGGACGCTGAGCCCGCTGCTGCCCGAACGCCTGATCGGGCAGCGGTGGCTGCCGTTGCCCTGGTGGACCGGCCTGCGCGCCCAGGTGGTGCACGCGGACGACGTGGCCGCCGCGTTGCGGGCGATCATCGTGCGCGGCGCGGGCGGGGCCTACAACCTGGCTACAGAACCGGTTCTGACGGACTCCGACCTGGCCCGGCCGTTCGGCGGCGGGCCGCGGATCCCGGTGCCGCGCTGGCCCAGCCGCTCGGCGGCGTGGCTGGGCTGGCGGCTGGGGCTGCAGCCGCTGCACCCGGGCTGGCTGACCCTGGCCGACAAGGCAGCGCTGGTGGACACCGAACGGGCTCGCCGCGTACTGGGCTGGCGTCCCCAGTACGACGCACACGCGGTGCTGGCCGAAATGGCGGCCGGCCTGCGGACGGGTGCCGGCACCGGCAGCCATCCGCTGCGCCCGCTCGACCGGCGCGGCCGCCTGGGCGACGGCCGGCCCACCCACCAGTCGCAGGCGGGTTGAGCACCCGGCCGTCGGCTACTCGGATTGAGTCGGTTCAATCGGCCTAATACCCGGGTACTCACCGGCATGGACATCGGTCGACTTCGCGAACTGGCGCGGTGTTACGCCCGCGAACAGGTTGTCGTGGCCATGTTGGGCATGCCCGCCCTGCTCGGGCATCCCGCGTGGCGCACCGCCGACCCGGAACTGGGTGGCGGGCAGGGTGTGCTGCTGGTGCCCGGTTTCGGGGCGGGCGACCGAAGCCTGTCGCTGACCAGGAGATGGCTGGCGACACGGGGTTTCCAGCCCGTGCCGGCGCGGATCGGCCTCAATCTCGGCTGCACGTCCACACTGGTCGACCGGCTCGAGCGCCGGCTGGAGGAGCACGCCGAGCAGACCGGCGGCCGCGTCGTCCTACTGGGACAGAGCCGCGGCGGGGCGCTGGCCCGGCTGGTCGCGGCGCGGCGGCCGGAGTTGGTGCGCGGCCTGGTGATGCTGGGCAGCCCGGTGCTGGACCTGCTCGGCGCGCGGCTGGGTGTGATCCCGTTCGCCCGGGCGCTGGCTCGGCTGTCCGGGCTCGGCATCACCGGACTGCTCGACAGCGACTGCTTCCTCGGTGAGTGCTACACGCTGCACTCACAAGCGCTGCGGGCCGCGCTGCCCGAGTCCGTGCCGGCGGTCGCGTTCTACTCGCGCAACGACGCGATCGCCCCGTGGCAGCTGTGCATGGACCCGTACGCCACCTGCATCGAGATCCGCAGCACGCACACCGGCATGGCCTTCGATCCCGAGGTCTACGCGGCGCTCGGCCCGATCCTCGCGCAGTGGTCCGCCGACAACGCGGCTGTGGCCGCATAGACGGCCCGCGCAGTGGGTAGTCGGGGTCATCTGTTGTCGACCCCGAGGAGCCAACAGTGGGCGTCCGCCGATGGATCGAGGCCTGGCCGGTGTACCGGCAGCTACAGGGCGAGGACCCGCTGGGCCGGGGCGCGGCGGTCAAGTCCGCCACGACCGAGCGGCTGACGCCCAGGACCGAGACGGCGGACCGGGTGGTGAAGTCGATCTGCCCGTACTGCGCGGTCGGCTGCGGCCAGAAAGTGTACGTGAAGGACGAGAAGGTCGTGCAGATCGAGGGAGACCCCGACTCCCCCGTCAGCCGCGGCCGGCTCTGCCCAAAGGGCGCCGCGAGCCTGCAGCTCACGACGGGTGAGTCGCGGCGGCACAAGGTGCTCTACCGCGCCCCGCACGCCAAGGACTGGCAGGAGATCCCGCTCGACCAGGCCATGGAGATGGTGGCCGACCGGGTGCTGAAGTCCCGTGCGGAGGGCTGGGAGGACACCAAGGACGACGTCAAGGTCCGGCGCACCATGGGGTTGGCCAGCCTCGGCGGCGCCACCTTGGACAACGAGGAGAACTACCTCATCAAGAAGCTGCTCACGGCGTTGGGCGTGATCCAGGTGGAGAACCAGGCCCGCGTCTGCCACAGCGCGACCGTGGCCGGCCTGGGCACCTCGTTCGGCCGTGGCGGCGCGACGATGTTCCTCCAGGACCTGCAGCATTCCGACTGCATCGTCATCCAGGGCTCCAACTTCGCCGAGGCCCACCCGGTCGGCTTCCAGTGGGTGATGGAGGCCAAGGCCCGCGGGGCCAAGGTGATCCACGTGGACCCCCGCTTCAGCCGCACCAGCGCGCTGGCCGACCTGTACGTGCAGATCCGGCCGGGCACCGACATCGCCTTCCTCGGCGGCGTCATCAACCACGTGCTCAGCACCGACAAGTACTTCCACGACTACGTGGTCAACTACACCAACGCCGCCTCGATCGTCCGGGAGGACTTCCGCGACACCGAGGACCTCGACGGCGTGTTCTCCGGCTTCAACCAGGAGACCCGGCACTACGACTTCGACACCTGGCAGTACGAGGGCGTCGAGATGACCGCCGCCACCGGCGACCGCGACCAGGGCTACGAGGAGCACAGCAGCGGCGGGGAAAGCCAGCACCATGCCGGCAAGGCCGAGGGCCGCGGCTCCGGCGGCGTCGGCCTGTCCGGCAAGCCGAAGACGGATCCGACGCTGCAGCACCCGCGCTGTGTCTTCCAGATCCTCAAGCGGCACTACGCCCGCTACACGCCCGAGCTGGTGTCGGAGATCTGCGGCACGCCGGTGGAGAAGTTCCTGGCGGTCTGCGACGCGCTGACCGAGAACTCCGGCCGCGACCGCACCAGCGCCTTCGCCTACGCCGTCGGCTGGACCCAGCACACCGTGGGCTCCCAGTACATCCGCACCGCCTCGATCCTGCAGTTGTTGCTGGGCAACATCGGCCGGCCGGGCGGCGGCATCCAGGCGCTGCGCGGACACGCCAGCATCCAGGGCTCCAGCGACATCCCGACGCTGTTCAACCTGCTGCCCGGCTACATCCCGATGCCGCACGCGCACGCCAACGAGTCGCTGGACGACTTCGTCGAGGCCGATGCCGCGGAAACCGGCTACTGGGCGTACATGCGCTCGTACCTGGTGAGCCTGCTCAAGGCGTGGTGGGGCGACAAGGCCCAGCCGGACAATGACTTCTGCTTCGACTACCTGCCCCGCATCACCGGCTCGCACGCGACCTACGACACCGTGATGGAGCAGTTGGCCGGCAACTGCAAGGGCTACTTCCTGATGGGCGAGAACCCGGCTGTCGGCTCGGCCAACGCCAAGCTGCAGCGGCTGGGCATGGCCAAGCTGGAATGGCTGGTGGTGCGGGACTTCTCGCTGATCGAGAGCGCCACCTGGTGGCAGGACGGGCCCGAGATCGAGAGCGGCGAGCTGCGCACCGAGGACATCGGCACCGAGGTCTTCTTCTTCCCGGCCGCCTCGCACACCGAGAAGTCCGGCACCTTCACCAACACCAACCGCTGGGTGCAGTGGCACGAGCAGGCGGTCGAGCCCGAGGGCGACGCGCGCAGCGACCTGTGGTTCATGTTCCACCTCGGCCGGATCCTGCGGGCCAAGCTGGCCGGTTCCACCGACGAGCGCGACCGCCCGCTGCTCGATCTGACCTGGGACTATCCGGTGATCGACGACATGGGCGAGCCGGACGCCGCCGCCGTGCTGGCCGAGATCAACGGCTTCGACGCCGACGGCAAGCACCTCGGCTCGTACAAGGAGCTCAAGGACGACGGCTCGACGAGCTGCGGCTGCTGGATCTACTGCGGCGTCTACGCCGACGGCGTCAACCAGGCGGCCCGCCGCAAACCCGGCCGGGAGCAGGACTGGATCGCCGCGGAGTGGGCCTGGGCCTGGCCGGCCAACCGGCGCATCCTGTACAACCGGGCGTCGGCCGATCCGGACGGAAAGCCCTGGAGCGAGCGCAAGAGCCTGGTCTGGTGGGACGGCGAGAAGTGGACCGGCCACGACGTGCCGGACTTCGACGCCGACAAGAAACCCGACTACGAGCCCGATGAGGACGCCCGCGGGTCGGATGCCTTGAGCGGCAAGGATCCGTTCATCATGCAGGGCGACGGCAAGGGCTGGCTGTACGCCCCGGCCGGGTTGGACGACGGTCCGCTGCCGACCCACTACGAGCCGCAGGACTCGCCGTTCGCCAACGCCCTCTACGGCCAGCAGCGCAGCCCGAGCCGGCTGCTGTTCGACGGCGAGCACAACCGCTACCACCCCACCGGCTCGGAGGTTTTCCCTTACGTCGTCACGACGTACCGGCTGACCGAGCACTTCACCGCCGGCGGCATGAGCCGGTGGACGCCGTACCTGGCCGAGCTGCAGCCGGAGTTCTTCTGCGAGGTGTCGCCGGACCTGGCCCGCGAGCGGGGCCTCGAACACGGCGGCTGGGCCACGATCGTCACCGCCCGCAACGCCGTCGAGGCCCGGGTGATGGTCACCGAGCGGGTCCCGACGCTGACCGTGCAGGGCCGGACGGTGCACCAGATCGGCCTGCCCTACCACTGGGGTCCCAACGGGTACGCGAAAGGCGACGCGGCCAACGAGCTGACCGCGATCTCGTTGGATCCCAACGCGCACATCCAGGAGGACAAGGCGCTGACCGCGGACATCCGGCCCGGGCGGCGGCCGCGCGGGGCGGCCCGGGTCGACCTCGTCCGCGACTACCAGCGACGGGCCGGCATCACCGACCGCACAGGCATGGAGGTGTGAGCGTGGACGCGCAGCCCCGGATGGGCTTCTTCACCGACACCAGCGTCTGCATCGGCTGCAAGGCGTGCGAGGTCGCGTGCAAGGAGTGGAACGCCGTCCCCGAGGACGGGCTCAACTTCACCGGCAACTCCTTCGACAACACCGGCGGGCTCGGCGCCGACACCTGGCGGCATGTCGCCTTCATCGAGAAGCCGGCCCGGCAAGCCAACTCGGTGGATCTGGGGATGCCGACGGTCGGACAGTCCACTCCGGACTTCCAGTGGCTGATGTCCTCGGACGTGTGCAAGCACTGCACGCACGCCGCGTGCCTGGACGTGTGCCCGACCGGCGCGCTGTTCCGGACCGAGTACGGCACCGTGGTCGTGCAGGAGGACGTGTGCAACGGCTGCGGCTACTGCGTGCCGGCCTGCCCGTACGGGGTGATCGACCAGCGCGAGGCCGACGGCCGCGTGTTCAAGTGCACCATGTGCTACGACCGGCTCGGCGCCGGCCAGGAACCGGCCTGCGCCAAGACCTGTCCGACCGACTCCATCCAGTTCGGCGAGCTGGACGAGTTGCGGGAACGAGCCGCGCAGCGGGTCGAGCAGCTGCACGCCGACGGCTTCCAGCAGGCGCGGCTGTACGGCGAGAACCCCGACGACGGCGTCGGCGGCGCGGGCGCGTTCTTCCTGCTGCTGGACGAGCCCGAGGTCTACGGCCTGCCACCGGATCCCGTGGTGACCACCCGGGACCTGCCGTCGATGTGGCGGCACGCGGGCGTCGCGGCGGCGACCCTCCTCATCGGACTGGCGGCGACGTTCTTCGGGGGCAGGCGATGAAGCGATCCGAGCCACAATTCGAGTCCTACTACGGCAAACCAGTCGTCAAGGCCCCCGTCTGGTCGCCGGTGGACATCGGCGGCTACCTGTTCCTCGGCGGCCTGGCCGGCGCCTCGTCGGTGCTGGCCGCCGGCGCCGAACTCACCGGGCGGCCGGGACTGGCCCGTGCCGGCAAGATCGGGGCGCTCGGCGCGATCTCCGCGTCCGCGGTGGCGCTGGTGCACGACCTCGGCAAGCCGTCGCGGTTCGTCAACATGCTCAGGGTCGTCAAGCCGACCTCGCCGATGAGCGTCGGATCCTGGTTGCTCGCCGGCTACGGCCCGGCCGCCGGCGTCGCGGCGGCGACGGCGGTCACCGGCTTGTTCCCCGGCATCGGGAAGGCCGCCACGATCGGCGCGGGCCTGCTCGGGCCGGCGGTCGCCTCGTACACGGCCGTGCTGATCTCCGACACGGCCACGCCGGCGTGGCACGGCGGCTACCGCGAGATGCCGTTCGTGTTCGTCGGATCCGCCGCGACGGCCGCCGCCGGGCTCGGCCTGCTCGCGGCCACCCCGGCCGAGGCCGGTCCGGCCCGCCGCGCCGGGCTGTTCGGCGCGGCGCTGGAAACCGTTGCGATGCACCAGATGCGGTCCCGCCTCGGCATGGTCGCCGAGACCCATCACCAGGGCAAGGCCGGTGCGTTGCTCAAGGCCGCCGAGGTGCTCACCATCGGCGGCGCGGCCGTCGGCGCGTTGCTCGGCCGCCGCAGCCGGGTGGCCGCCGCGATCGGCGGGGCCGCCATGCTGGCCGGCTCCGCGTGCACCAGGTTCGGCATCTTCCAGGCCGGCGTGCAGTCGGCCGAGGACCCGAAGTACACAGTGGAGCCGCAGCGCGCCTAGTCGTTCTCGGTGCGGTGCACGACGAGCAGCGCCACGTCGTCGGCGGTGGACTGGCCCTCGACGAACTCGGTCATGAGCTCGGCGCACACCCGCTCGGACGGCACCGCCGCGACGGCGTTGAGCAGGTCGGCCAGGCCGGCGTCGATGGGCCGGTCCCGGCGCTCGATCAGCCCGTCGGTGTAGAAGCACACCGTGGCGCCGGGCGGCACCTCGATGGTGTGGCTGCGGCGGTGCCGCCCCTTGAGCGAGAAACCGATCGGCGGGTCCACGTAGGCGTCGACGAACTCGCTGGGCCGGCCGGGTCTGGCCAGCACCGGCCGCAGGTGGCCGGCCAGGCACAGCGTCAGCCGGCTGGCCGTGGGCTCCACCACGGCGTACGCCACGGTGGCCATGACACCGGCCTCGAAGTGGCTCGCCTTGCGGTCCAGCTTGTCCATCACAACCTCGGGCGCGTCGTTGTCCAGCGCGTACGCCCGCAGCGCGCTGCGCAGCCGCCCCATGACCACCGCCGCCGGGAAGCCATGCCCCGCGACGTCGCCGATGACGATGCCGATGCGGCCGCCGGACAGCGCGAACACGTCGTACCAGTCGCCGCCGACACCGAGATCGGCGCCGGGCGCGTACCGGCCGGCGAAGTCGAGTCCGGCCACCGCCGGCAGGCTGCTGGGCAGCAGGCTGCGCTGCAACGCCGTGGTCGCGTTGCTCTCCGCGTTCGACGCGTGCGCCTGCACCGCGAGCGCGAGCCGGTCGGCGGCGATCCGGAGCAGCCTCGTGTCCTGCTCGGTGAACACGCGGTCGCCGCTGGCGCCGACCCGCAGCACGCCCACCAGTGTGCCGGCGGCCACCATGGGCACGCCCAGCAGCGTCGCGATGCCGCTCTCCCACAGCAGGGACGTCTCGACCGTCGAGGCGTCCACCCGATCGATGATCAGCGGCTGCTGGGACTCGGCCACCCGACCGGCCAGGCCGGTGCCTCGGCCCACCGGGATCCTGGTCGGATGGACCTGCTGCTCGATGCCGACGGCCGCGGCGGCGACGAGGTGGTCGCCGGTCCGGTCGTAGACCAGCACGGACGCGGTGTCCACCAGCAGCAGGTCGTGGATCCGGGTGAGCAGCTCCCGCAGCACCGCCTCGGTGCTCAGCCGGGCCAAACCGGCGTCGGTGACCGCGTCCAGGAACCGCAGGTGCGCCTCGGTGTCCGGCTGCCTGCGCTCGACCAGCCAGCGCATGCGGACCCGGGTGCCGGTGTTGCCGGGCAGCACGGTGACCTGCGCGGCCAGCCGCTCGATCAAGGCCAGGCCCCGTCCGCGGTGGTGCTGCTCCTCCGGCGTGCTCACATGCCAGTGGCCCTCATCGGCCACGACGCCGAGCACGGCGTCGCCGTCCCGGCGGAGCTCCACGTCGAGCGTGCCGATCCCGTCCTCGCGATAGGCGTGCTCCACGACGTTGGCCATGGCCTCGTACATTGCGAGGGCCACCATCTGCGACAGGTCGACCGACAGCCCGGCGCGGTCGGCCCACTCCTCGATCGACCGGCGGATGCTGGTGAGCTGTTCGGCCTTGGCCAGCCCGTGCCACCGCAGTGGTGCCTCGACGTCACTCATCCGGTGATCGCGGCCTTCAGATCCGGCCGGATCAGCAGGTCTTCGGTCAGCCCGGTCAGCTCCATCGGCCGCAGCACCGCCGGATCGTTGGCCACGACCCGCAACTCGGTGGCCTCGTCGGCCTCGCGGTGGGCCAGGGCCAGCACGGCCAGGCCGGCCGACGAGAAGAAGCGGACGGCGGAAAGGTCGATCACCAGCACGCGCGGCTTCTCCTCGAGCAAGCTCACGACCTGGCTCTCCAACGCCGGCGCGGTGACCATGTCGACTTCGCCGTCCACCCGCACGACAGCGATGTCGTCGGCCGGACGCTCGACGGCGACGGTCGCCAACCCTACCTCCGCATTGTTCGATTCTTCCGCACTGAAGCCCGTCACACCGACATCATGCCCCCTGCGATCGCCGGGGGGCACGCGCGGTGGGGACCACCCGTGCGGGAGTGTCCAGCAACGCGGCGGTTCAAACCTGCCCTTTTTGTCGATGTTGTTCGTCGAGGGGTTTGTTCGTCAGGCTCGTTCGTCACGGCTGCAGCAGCACCTTCACGGCCCCGTCCCGCTTCTGCTGGAACATCTGGTAGGCGGCCGGCGCCTGCTCCAGCTTGACCCGGTGGGTCGCGAAGCTCTCCACGCCAAGCGGGTCGCCGTCGACCAGCAGCGGCAGGATGTCGGGCACCCAGCGGTGCACGTTGGCCTGCCCCATCCGCAGCTGGATCTGCTTGTCGAACATGCGCAGCATCGGCATCGGGTCGGCCATGCCGCCGTACACGCCGGACAGCGAGATCGTGCCGCCGCGGCGGACGATGTCGATCGCCAGGTACAGCGCGTGCAGCCGGTCCACGCCGACCCGCTTCATCAGCCAGCCCTGGATCGCGTCCGGCAGCATCGCCGTCATCTGCTGCGTCATCTGCGCGGCCGGCGAGCCGTGGGCCTCCATGCCGACGGCGTCGACCACCGAGTCCGGGCCGCGGCCGTCGGTCAGGTCGCGGATCACCTTCGGCAGGTCCTCGCCGTGCTCACGCAGGTCCAGCGCCTCGATGCCGTTGGACCGCGCGCGTGCCAGCCGCTCCGGCACCAGGTCGACGCCGATCACCTTGCCGGCGCCACGGTACTGCGCGACCCGGCAGGCCATGTCGCCGATCGGCCCGAGGCCCAGCACCACCAGGCTGCCGCCGTCGGGCACCGCCGCGTAGTCCACCGCCTGCCACGCCGTCGGCAGCACGTCCGACAGGTACACGAAGCGATCGTCCGGCGGGCCGTCCGGGACCTTGATCGGCAGCGTGTTGCCGAACGGCACCCGGAGGAACTCGGCCTGCCCGCCCGGCACCTGGCCGTACAGCTTGGTGTAGCCGAACAGCGCGGCGCCGCTGCCCTGCTCGTGCACCTGGGTCGTCTCGCACTGCGAGTGCAGGCCCTGTCCGCACATGAAGCACGTGCCGCAGGAGACGTTGAACGGGATCACCACCCGGTCGCCCGGTCGCACCTCGGTGACCTCCGGGCCGACCTCCTCGACCACGCCCATCGGCTCGTGGCCCAGGATGTCGCCCTCGTCCAGGAACGGCCCGAGCACCTCGTACAGGTGCAGGTCCGAGCCGCAGATGCCGCTGGAGGTGACGCCGACCACGATGTCCGTCGGCTGTTCGATCCGAGCGTCCGGCACGGTGTCCACGCGGACGTCCCGCCGGCCGTGCCAGGTCACTGCCTTCATCGGCTTGCCTCCCATGTCGTCAGCCCACCGGCTACCCGGTGAGCGACGGGGCAATCGCGATGTCGCCGGCCGCGATGTCGCCGGCCAGCACGGCCCGGACGAACCGCGTCAGCACCGCCGGCTCCGGCCGGACGCCGTGGACCGGGTCCGGGCGGCCCAGGACCAGGTCGTCGCCGGAGTGCGTCTCGGCCACCGCCGACCAGCCCGTCCGCTCGTCCCACAGCAGGGCCAGGTCGCGATCGGGGAACGACGGCGCCGATCCGTCCAGCGCCAGGTAGGCCGAGGCCGGGGCGGTGGCGTCCACCATGGTCGACTCCGGGCCGACACCGAGCGCGGTGGCCACCTCGGCCACGTACGCCCGCAGTTCCCGCCCGTAGGTGTCGTCGTCCAACCAGACCGTGTGCGCCGCCGCCAGCACCGGGCAATCCTTTCGTCGCGGGCGAACCCCGCCGGCCCAGCCACCGGCAGGTTCGCTGGGGGCACTTTCGTTCACTCGCACTGATCAGCCATGTCGATCGGGCACCACCTGCCTCTCACCCCCCGGTTGGGAAGGGACCATTCCT